>DAOOGN010000119.1:0-9542 GCA_035415725.1 Anaerolineae bacterium
ACACGCCTATCTCGTCATCCACAAGCACCAGGCATACCGAAATCCACGCCCAACCCTGGCATAGGGAATAAATGGCTTCGTCAGGTTTACTAGCCTGAATAGATACGATAGTTATAGCTTTAACTGCTGGAAGCTGGCCTACATACCTACGATAAGTGGCAGCCGTTCCTGGAGGCAACTAAAGGAGTTTGAGCAAGGATAGGTATGGATAATATGCCAAAGGTGATGGTCACTCCACGTATGGGGCGTTGTTAACCCAGGTGACGAAAGTGCCTGATTTGTTCTAATCAAGGAAGACCAGCGGGCATGGGGCATACACTCACATCCAGTTAGTAGCCCCGTGAGCTATGTAGCGATTGTGCCTCTGTCTGGGATCGAGGTCGTAGCGCAGCTACGCGATGTATTGGCAGCTTTCGTGGACAGCGGAACTGCAAATGGGTGAAGCGCCGGGGTTGGGGAAACCGGTATTGGTGCTGCGGGAAACGACAGAACGCCCGGAAGGGGTAGCTGCGGGGACGGTGCGGGTAGTGGGGACGAACCCAGGCGAAATTGCGCGCTGGACGCGGCGGCTGTTGGAGGATTCTGCTGAGCATGATAGCATGGCAGGACTTACGCAAGCCTGGTTCGAATCAAGTGGCGGAGGATTTGTAGTGACGCCTTCAGGCGTCTCTTAGGAGCTAAGAACGGTTAAAGCCGTCACTACACACGGAAATTTGCGTAAGCCCTAATGGCACATGTAGCTAATCCGTATGGGGATGGGCAGACAGCGGAGCGGGTTGTAGCAGTGTTACAGGGTTCATGCAAACGGAGTGAGACCAATGAGAGATCAAGATTTGCAGGAGAGAATCACAATTGATCCCAACGTTATGGTGGGTAAGCCAGTCATTCGCGGGACACGAATCCCGGTGGGATTGATTTTGAAAATGCTGGGACAGGGTATGACGACCGCAGAGATTTTACACGAGTATCCTCGGTTGGAAAGGGGGGACATTGAGGCCGCTATCATGTATGCAGCACGTATGATCGAACACGAAGATGTGTTCCCTATACCTCTGCAGAGTGAACTGGCAGCGGCATGAAGTTCCTCGTAGATGAGTGTGCCGGCACATCGGTGGTGGACTGCCTGCGCGATGCGGGACATGATGTCGTGGCTGTCGCTGAGGTTATGCCCCAGGCAGATGATGCACAGATCCTGGAGTACGCGGTTCTCGAAGCTCGCATCCTGGTAACCAACGATAAGGATTTCGGTGAAATGATTTACCGTAGTAGTCGGGCGCATCGAGGTGTGCTATTGTTGCGCTTGCAAGATGAGCGATCAGAGAACAAAGTGCGGATAACCAAGATTGTATTGGTGCGTGTGGGTGAGCGCTTACAGAATCATTATACCGTAGCCACCGAATCCGGGATCCGGGTGCGAGAGTGATTTGGAATTACTGACCGACTTGAAAGCGCAGCAGCTTCCGGTGGCCTTCAAGAGGAAGCGCCGGGGCTGGGCAAACCGGTTTTGGTGTTGCGCGAGACGATGGAACGCCCGGAAGCCGTGGCCGCCGGGACGGTGCGCCTGGTGGGAACGGATTCGGCTGAAATTTTACTGTGGTCGCAAAGATTGCTAGAAGATTCCGCTGAGTATGATACAATGGCGCGAGCCGTAAATTCGTATGGAGATGGCACAGGGCAGCAATGCGGATTGTGAAAGAATTGCGCTGAGGGTGTAGAGGAGTTTGCACAATGGTAAGCATAGATAATACGTCAAAGGTGATAGTTTCTCCGCGTATGGGAGCGTTGTTGACACAGGTGACGGAAGTACCTGATCTGGAAACCGCATTGTGGAAAGTACTCAGTGAATATATAGACCTCAAGATAGAACGTTTGAGCCGAAGTATTCAGGAATTTGAGACCAAGTGGGAAATGTCGTTCTCTGAATTCGCCGAGCGGTGCGCCGCCGGCACCCTGGAGCAAGACCCTTATGCCTACCATGTCGAAAGTGACTATTGGGAATGGGAGTCGGCTGAAACCTTGCTGCAGCATTATGAGGACCTGCGAGTTCAATGGATGTGAATAGTTTTGTCGTTGAGCTCTTGGGCGCTTTGGCTACTCTGGAATAATGCAGCGCATCATCCGGAAGTGGCGACACATCCGTACCGTATTCACGATGGGACAGAGCTTAATGTGCTTCCGTGTCAGCCTATGAACGCTGAAGCCATTGTCGCTATCATTGTGGAAACGATCGGTCTGGCATAGTACTTCCTGCTGCCGTTGCCCTATCTGGGACAGCAGTTGGCGTATATTCGGGATGATCCGAATCTGGCGTAGTGTGAAGGGGGGGGAATACGTTGCGGCGTAGGCGGCGAGCATTGCTGTTCACAGGCAAACGAAACAAAGGGGCGTATTCCTACAGTTGAAGTGGGTTGTGTGAAGGACGCGACTGATTACCTGGACGCTATCAAAGTGTTCGTCGTGCTGGCGCCGGAAATAATATACATTATACGTGAGGAAGCGTGCACTGGTCAATGAGCCGGGCATTGAGGTCTACAGTTACGCCGCCACGGGAGAGTGATGTTCGGTTGACCTTTTGAATATAGGTGCTATATAGGTGGTATATAGGTGGTATATAGGTGCTATATTCCAGACAGGGGGGCTGAACGGGCCAGGAGTTCGTTATTGTTCTTAGAATCTATCCGAAAGTTGTTCTCTTGCATATTTCCCGGCGGATCGGTGCGGATTTGCGACCCGCGCAAGCGTGTCGGTGGGGTATTTTTGGAGAGGTTCCCGTAAGTAGAATAGGTGTTTTCTTTGCCGTCGAGGCGGCAGCATGCAGGCTTATTCTTTTTGAAAGGAGGGCAGTAACGATGGCTAAGGTTGAGAAGAACATTGTCGTTCAGGGTTTAAGCGGGTCTTTGGGCGGGCAGTTGGTGATTCAGACGGGGCGCGGCAGGTAGACGATTATTCGCACGATGCCGGCGCCGAGCGATAAGGCACCAACGGCGGCGCAGGCGGCGGCGCGCGAGCGTTTCCAGGAGGCCACGGCTTATGGAAAGGCGGCGAAGGATCATCCGGCTTATGCGGCGAAGGCGGCGGGGACGGAGAAGACGTCGTACAATGTGGCGGTGGCGGACTGGTATCACGAGCCGGAGGTTGCAGAGGTCGATTTGGAGGCCTGGACGGGCGGAGTGGGCGAGGTGCTGCGCGCCCGCGCCCGCGATGACGTGCAGGTGACGACGGTGCAATTTGTGCTGGCGGATGCGGATGGCCATCTGGTGGAGAGCGGGGCCGCGACGTTGGGCGCCGATGGTTGGTGGCGCTATACGACGACGGTGGACCATCCCGGCGGCGCGGCGACGGTGTTGGTGACGGCCCACGATTTGCCGGGGCATAGGGGGAGTTTGGAGGCCGGGAAGACGGTGGTGTAGGCGAAAAGCGGCGCGCATGCCGCGTTGGTAAGGGTGCGCGCCGCTTTTTCATGAGGGCTTGCCGGGTTAGAGGAGGGGGCTATAATGCTGGGAACGGTGGGAAGAGGGTGACCCGAAGGGGCGTCGCTGTTGGCGATATGGCATGGTGGGTGAAAATTCCAGGGAGGGGGGCTAAATCTTGGTCAAAGTATGTGTTTTAGGGTTAGGCTATATTGGTTTGCCTACGGCGAGTATGTTTGCTACGCACGGACTGGAAATCGTCGGCGTAGGCGTCAACCAGAGTGTGGTGAAGACGCTCAACGGCGGCGCTATTCACATTGAAGAACCCGGCCTGAAGACAGTGGTGCAGGCGGCTGGTGGCTTGTCCTGACTTGCGTCAGGGCAATTTGGTTATCCTGGAATCCACTTCGCCGCCGCGCACAACGGTGGATGTGGTGCGGCCAATCTTGGAGCGTTCCGGGTTGAGAGCCGGACAGGACTTCTTGCTGGCTTACTCCCCAGAACGAGTGTTGCCTGGACAGATTTTGCACGAATTGGTCGAGAATTCCCGGGTGATTGGCGGCATTGATCGCACTTCCACCGAAGCCGGCCGTGATTTGTACGCAACGTTCGTACAAGGTGAAATTGTACTGACCGATGCGACGACGGCTGAAATGGTCAAGTTGATGGAGAATACCTACCGGGACATCAATATTGCCATCGCCAATGAATTTGCGCGGCTGGCCGACCGGTTTGGGGTGAATGTTTGGGAAGCGATTGCGATTGCCAACCGGCATCCATCCACGGGTGAAGATCTTGCAGCCCGGCCCGGGCGTGGGGGGACATTGCATCAGCGTGGATCCCTGGTTCTTCGTCGAGGCCGCACCGGATATGGCACAGTTGATCCATCAAGCGCGGTTGGTCAATGACGGACAACCTGCGTATGTGGTGGCGAAGTTGCGCGAAACGTTGGGCGACCTGCGCGGGAAAACCTTCGCGGTGCTCGGTGTGACCTACAAACCTGATGTGGACGATATTCGCGAAAGCCCGGCGCTGACTTTGGCCTGGAACGGTTGTTTGAAATCATTGCTGTAAGTGGTGAGTGAATCTTGCTATCTGGCCCGGGCGCATAAAGCCGCGGTTATTTAAGCGCAGGTATGGTATGATAAGGACAGACTAGACATGGGAAGTGAGGGTGCAATGAAAACACCATCAATTGCAGAAGCATCCGTTGCCTATGGCACTGCGGTTGCCGATCTACAACACCCGCTGATTTTACAACAGGCCGGGCAGCCATTGGCGGTGCTGGTTTCCTTTGAAGAATACCAGCATTGGCAGGCTTTGGCGCTGGATGAGACGCAACGGCGTCAGGCTGGGTGGCACACATTGGAAGGTCTTTTGGAAGACGTCCATCACCGGCCCAGCGACTACACGCCGGAACAAATTGAAGCCGAAATCCAGGCTGCCAGAGTCGAGGCAAAAAAGGCGCGGGATGAGTATCGTCGCAGTCATTGATACGAATGTGTGGGTTTCGGCGTTTCTGAATCCTGAAGGATACCCTGCGCGTTTGATCCGGGCGGGTAAGGACGGTGCGTTTCTCATTGTCAGTGCGTTGCCGCTACTGGATGAATTGCAAGAAGTTCTGCGGCGTCCCAGGATCAGGAAGATACGTCAAATCACGGATTGGGACATTGATCGCTTTGTCGAAGGGGTTGCGGCTGTCGTTCAACTCGTTCCTGTACCTGGCGAACTCAATCTTTGCCGAGACCCGGATGATAATCTCGTCTTAGAAACGGCGCTTCAAGGGAAAGTCCATTATGTGGTTACGCGGGACGAAGATATGACACGCGACCTGGATTTGGTGGAACACCTTCACCAACTGGATGTGGAGATACTGACAGTTCAGCGGTTCATCAGCCTTTTGCGGTTGGATGAGAACTCTTGATGGCCCTCATTTCAGGGTTGGGGGGGTGGGCAATGGGTGGATAAGTGCGCCTGTGCCGGGGGAAAAGCGCGCCAGTGACGTTGGAGAACGCTACGATGCGGCAGCACTCCGGGTGCGGTTTGGACGGTAAGGGGGCTTGGGAAGACGCTGTTCTGAGGGGGTAGATAAAAAAGATGCATCAGGTGGTTGTTGAAATTCCAGATTGGGCTTTGTTGAGGAAACGAAAGTTTTTTTTGGGTTTTGGCAGTAGTGGAAGCGGGTTATAACTAGGCAAGAGGGAGTGGGAATTTCCTAATCAACCCGCTGTTTGGTTATAGGTGCTATATAGGTGCTATATAGGTGGTTCGTGGCTCCGGTGTAGTTGATAGGGGTTGGTTTGGGCAGGATAGGGTGTGATGCTTTACGGCACAGGGCTGTAAAGCGTGTTTTTCAGGCCAGTTCTATCAATTTCTTTCAGGAGGGTTTAGCGATGGCTAAGGTTGAGAAGAACATTGTGGTTCAGGGGTTGAGCGGGTCGTTAGGCGAGCAGTTGGTGATCCAGGCGGGGCGCGGCAGGCAGACGATTATTCGCACGATGCCGGCGCCGAGCGATAAGGCACCAACGGCGGCGCAGGCGGCGGCGCGCGAGCGTTTCCAGGAGGCCACGGCTTATGGAAAGGCGGCGAAGGATCATCCGGCTTATGCGGCGAAGGCGGCGGGGACGGAGAAGACGTCGTACAATGTGGCGGTGGCGGACTGGTATCACGAGCCGGAGGTTGCAGAGGTCGATTTGGAGGCCTGGACGGGCGGAGTGGGCGAGGTGCTGCGCGCCCGCGCCCGCGATGACGTGCAGGTGACGACGGTGCAATTTGTGCTGGCGGATGCGGATGGCCATCTGGTGGAGAGCGGGGCCGCGACGTTGGGCGCCGATGGTTGGTGGCGCTATACGACGACGGTGGACCATCCCGGCGGCGCGGCGACGGTGTTGGTGACGGCCCACGATTTGCCGGGGCATAGGGGGAGTTTGGAGGCCGGGAAGACGGTGGTGTAAGGGAATGGGAGGCGGCGCGAATGTCCGGTTGCTTGAGGGATTCGTGCCGCTTTCGTGATGATCAAAGGCATATTGTATCGCAGTACGCAGGGATTTTATGTTTCTTGGCATACTCTGCGACCTCTGGTCTGAAAATAGGAAGGTGTTCGTAGTAGCGACTTTAGCCGTCTGCGCAATTAACGACTGAAGTCGTCACTACGCCGTCACTACGCCGTCACTACGCGCCATTTTCACCGTTTATGGCATCCCGCAGGGACATGTTGACTGCGGTGAAAAGTGGCACATCTTGCCGGTATCATGTTCTTGACCAGTACATGTTCGCGCCGCTTTGGTGAGGGCGTTGCGGTTGTTGGAGCATTGTCCCGAGTTGTTGTAAGAGGATTTGACGCGGCATCTGCTGATGGAGCAAGTGCGCGGTAGATTTCACCGCCGCAGTAGGGCAATTTGGAAGGATTCTTCGAGGTCGCTTCTCCAAAGGCGCGGAGTAAATTTTTGGGCTGGCAGGCGCAGACGACGCTGCGTGAGGGGATTGCGCAGACGTATGCGTGGGTGGAGGGGCGGGTAAGGCAGTACGGGGGATAGTAGAGGCATCGCGGTGATGTAATGGACTTCTTCGAGTGGATGGGGCTGTATGCGCTGCATCAAGACCTTGTGCAGAAGATCCAACAGTTGGAGTCGGTTGCGTGAAGGACGCGGCTGACTACCTGAACGCTACCAAGGCGCTCATCTGGCTAGATACCTGGCGAACTGGTGTTTTCGATTTGCAGGATTTGACGAAGTAGGAAAAATGCTCAAAGTACTTTCGATTTTTGGCACGCGCCCTGAAGCCATTAAGATGGCTCCGGTGGTCAAGGAACTGGAGCGACATCCTGATAGGATCATCTCACGGGTCTGTGTGACGGCGCAGCACAGGGAGATGTTGGATCAGGTCCTGACCTTGTTCCAGATTGTTCCAGATTATGATCTCAATCTGATGCGCCCCAATCAATCCCTTTCTGCATTGACCGCGCGGGTGTTTACTGAGTTGGATGCGGTGCTGGCGCAGGAGCAGCCGGATTGGGTATTGGTGCAAGGTGATACGACGACGGTGATGGCGGCGAGCCTGGTGGCGTTTTACCACCGGGTCAAAGTGGGTCATGTAGAAGCCGGCCTGCGCACCTACGATAAGTGGCAGCCGTTCCCCGAGGAAATCAACCGCAGGGTGGCCGGTGTGGTGGCCGACGCACACTTTGCCGCCACCGAGACGGCGAAAGCCAATCTACTGCGCGAAGGGGTGGCGCCTGCCGCCATTTATGTGACCGGCAACCCGGTCATTGATGCGTTGAAAACTGTTGCTGAAATGCCTTATGATGTAGCCGGTGGGCCGTTGGCAGGCATCCCGTGGAACAAGCGTATCATCCTGGTGACGGCGCACCGGCGGGAGAATTTCGGTCAGCCGTTGGAAAATATTTGCGCGGCGTTGCGCGAGATTGCCGCACAGTATGCAGATGAGGTGCAGATCGTATATCCGGTGCATCTGAACCCCCATGTTCAGGAACCGGTGTATCGTCTGTTAGGGAATGTCCCCAATATCACCTTATTGCCGCCCCTGGATTATCTGCCGATGGTGCAGTTGATGAAGCACTGCACCCTGGTATTGACCGATTCCGGCGGTCTGCAAGAAGAAGCGCCGGGACTGGGGAAACCGGTATTGGTGCTGCGGGAAACGACAGAACGTCCGGAAGGGGTAGCCGCCGGGACGGTGCGGGTAGTGGGGACGGCCCCGGCTGAAATTTTACTGTGGTCGCAAAGATTGCTAGAAGATTCCGCCGAGTATGATACAATGGCGCAGGCGGTGAATCCGTATGGGGATGGACGCGCGGCAGAGTCTATTGTCGGCGCAGTGCTGTAACGTTCTCAATATAAGGGTGTGTGCGTCCAATAACTCACGCATACATCCAGACAAGCTCTCACCCGCTCCTGGAAATCGCGCAGCGGGAGGGACAGGCAATCGCACCGGTGACGTTGTAACAAGATACCCGGGCATCGAAGTTTATAGCTACGCTGAGGACGTGATGCTGTAAGAGAGGTGCAGATATGACAGACATAGCGTCAAAGTTAGAAGTACTCAAGGACGTTTACGATCCCACCGAACTGGACTTGATGCTAGAGAAACTGCTAGGGATCACCTTGAGCCGCCAACGCGCGCGTTTGGCGCGCTACGAGCGGGACTTGAGTGCTTTTGAAGAACGCTATCACCTGGATTCCGCGACGTTCTGCCAGCAATTTGAAGCCGGTAAACTCGGCGATGCGATGGATTTCTTTGAGTGGATCGGTCTGTATGCGTTGCGTCAAGACCTTGTGCAAAAGATCCAACAGTTGGAGTCGGTTGCGTGAAGGACGCGGCTGACTACCTGAACGCCATCAAGGCGCTCATCGTGCTGACACCGGAAATAATACACTGGGAGATTGTACGTGAGGAAGCGCAAGGGGACGTTGGGTTATTCCGTTACCGGCTCACGTTGCACGACGGCAGTTTGTTAGAACTATTTGAGCTATTTGCGGTAATGGATCGAGAGATCCAAGTACAGAAATATAGCTTCCATTGGCAAACCAGGAACGGTGGTTTGATCAGGCGTTGGGATAATGCAGCGCATCATCCGGAAGTGGCGACACATCCGTACCGTATTCACGATGGGACAGAGCTTAATGTGCTTCCGTGTCAGCCTATGAACGCTGAAGCCATTGTCGCTATCATTGTGGAAACGATCGGTCTGGCATAGTACTTCCTGCTGCCGTTGCCCTATCTGGGACAGCAGTTGGCGTATATTCGGGATGATCCGAATCTGGCGTAGTGTGATACGCGGCAGAACGTTTGCGCCGTAGTATTCAGGAATTTGAGACCAAGTGGGGAATGTCGTTTTCCGAATTCGCCGAGCGGTGCGCCGCCGGCGCTCTGGAGCAAGACCCTTATGCCTACAAGGTCGAAAGTGACTAGACGCAACAGTTGTTAGGCCATTCTGTTGACTATGATACGATGACGCGGGCAGTGAATCCGTATGGCGATGCGAGAGCAGCGGAATATATTGTCCGCGTGTTGTTGTAGTACCTTCATGTCCTACCATTCGCGTAAAATCTACCGGTAGTGATGCGAATTTACGAAAACCGCACCTGTAGTGTATGTGAGTTGTTTTAGTAC
>DAOOGN010000120.1:0-8865 GCA_035415725.1 Anaerolineae bacterium
GCCCGCCACACCCCCCTTTTGCCCCCTTCTTCCCCGCTTGCGGGGGAGAAGGGGGTTGGGGAATGAGAGGGTCAGCACCTGCCGAAGGGGTAACCTATTATGTGCCCTCCCCAAAGTCCCGTTCGCCACCTGGCAAAGGTGGCTGAATAGTTACAAATGATCGGGAGGAGTAGAAATGAAGACTCGAACGCTCTTGAAAATCAGCCTGGTAATGCTCTTGGTAATCGGCAGTCCAACGGTCATAGCCGCCGCCATCGGTGGGGAACGCCACACAGAGCCGCTCTCGCCGTCCGCATCTGTCGATGCCCCAGCCCAGGCAGCTACCAACGAGGTCATCACATTGACCCTCCCCGGCGACGTGCCGTTGGCGATGGTGCGCATCCCGGGCGGCACGTACCTGATGGGCTCCACCGAGGAGCCGGGGTCTTCATGGAATACGTGTGAGTGGGAACAGGCCACGTGTGACAAGCCGGCGCATGCCGTCACCATCGACTATGATTTCTACATCGGCAAGTACGAGGTGACGCAAGAGCAGTGGGAAGCAGTCATGGGTAATAACCCGACCAACCAAAAGAACTGCCCGCAATGCCCGGTGTGGAATGTATCCTGGGACGATACGCACGACTTTACCAACGCCCTGAACAAATTGGGGTTGGGCCTCTTTCGCCTACCCAGCGAGGCCGAGTGGCAATATGCCGCCCGCGCCGGCACCACCACCCGCTTTTACTTCGGCAATGGCGATGCGTGCACACCGGTAGATCTGTATAAGTGTGATCTAACGACCGACCCATGCCCCGAGTTGAGCCAGCACGCCTGGTGGGGCTATGCCCCGGCGGGGGGGCAGCCAAGGCCGGTGGGACAAAAACTGCCCAATCCCTGGGGGTTGTACGACATCTACGGGAATGTGTACGAGTGGTGCGAGGACGATTGGTTGTATCCATTCGACTCCTACGGCGGCGCCCCCACCGACGGCAGCCCATGGCTGGCCGCCACGCCAACGGCCAAAAAGGTCACGTTGGGTTCCTGGCGCGGTTATTGTGACCCAGCCCACTATCGCTCGGCCTACCGCACCGAACACCTGCATGATATGCGCCACGACAGCACCGGGCTGCGCCTGGTACGGAAGAGCGACGCAGCGTTGGAATTGCACGGCGTGCCGGCCGACCGCGCCATCCGCCTGACCTGGGAGGTCAACGCGACTCTGCCGCCCACCGCCACCTGGCGCATCGACTACTATACCCAAACGGCCACCATCTACACCGTCACCGACCCCTACAGCACGACGCGCTCGCTTGTGCTGACGGAGCATGTGCAGAATTATCGCTGGTACACCGTCACACTCAACACGGTGGACGTGACGCCTGTTCTTTCCGACACGGTGCGCGTCATGCCCACCAACATCTTTGTGTATCTGCCGCTGACGATGCGGAATAAATGACAGGACTTACGCAAGCCTGGCTCGAATCAAGCGGCGGAGGATTTGTAGTGACGCCTTCAGGCGTCTCTGAGGAGCTAAGAACGGCTAAAGCCGTCACTACAAACGGAAATTTTCGTAAGTCCTAATGAGTCAGATCATTGCCACCGCCGGGCGCGCTGAGGACGCAGAGCCATAGCATCAATCTCAGCGCCGGCGGCGCTTTCGGTGGTAAAAATCCAACGTGGTTGTATTCACTATCATCAGCAAGAGAGCCGCTCTTTACCTCAACGACTCCTTCGCCTGTTCGATCTGCGCCTTGACCGCCGCCGTCGCCGTGCCGCCGGGCACGGAACGTTGCTCGACGGCACGACGGAAGTCGAGCACGTCATGCACGTCGTCGCCGAAATGTGGGGAGAGGGCACGGTAGTCTTCCCCAGTGAGGTCACGCAGGCCGCAGCCCCGCTCTCCGGCCAGACGCACCGCCTGCCCGACGATGTAGTGTCCCTGACGGAACGGTACCCCCTGACGTACCAGGTAATCCGCCAGTTCCGTCGCCAGCAGGTCATCGTGTAGTGCGGAGGCCATCCGCTCCGGGTGAATGCGCAAGGTGCTGATTACGCCCACTACCACCGGCAGTTCGAGTTCCAGCGTGTCCAGTGTGTCGAAGAGCGGCTCTTTGTCCTCCTGTAAGTCCTTGTCGTAGGCGCTGGGCAGGCCCTTGAGCGTCGTCAGCAGCGCCACGAGGTTGCCGATCATCCGTCCGGTTTTGCCGCGCACCAGCTCCAGCGAGTCGGGATTCTTCTTCTGCGGCATGATGCTGGAACCGGTGCTGTAAGCGTCGTCGAGTTCCACAAAGCCGAATTCCGCCGTCGCGTAGAGGATGAGGTCTTCCGCCAGACGGCTCAAGTGCGTTTGGAGCAGAGCCGCCCAGAAGAGTATCTCGGCGACAAAATCCCGGTCGGAGACGGCGTCGAGGCTGTTCTCACTGATGCAGGCAAAGCCCAAGTCGGTGGCCAGCGCCGCGCGGTCGATGCCGAAAGTGTTGCCTGCCAGCGCCGCGCCGCCCAGCGGTAGCACGGAGACGCGCCTGGTCAGATCGTCGAGCCGCTCCACGTCGCGCTGCAACATCCAGAAGAAGCTCATCAGCCAGTGGGAGAACAAAATCGGCTGCGCGGGTTGGAGGTGCGTGTAGCCGGGCATGATGACGTCCAGGTGCGCCTCAGCTTTATCCACGATGGCGTGTTGGAGCGCCCGGACGTGCTCGCGTAGCACGGGAATCCGGGCAAGCAGATACAGCCGCGTGTCCGTGGCGACCTGATCGTTGCGACTGCGTCCCGTGTGCAGTTTGCCCGCCGCGTCGCCGATGAGTTCACCCAGACGGCGCTCGACGGCGGTGTGGATATCTTCATCGGAGGGCAAAACAGCAAAGGTTCCGGCGTCGAACTCGGCCTTGACCGCGTTGAGGCCGTCCACAATCGCTTGCGTCTCGTCCGCCGTGAGGATACCAACCTTCTCCAGCGCGTGGGCGTAGGCGATGCTGCCGACAATGTCCGCCGCGTACATCCGTTGATCGAAGCCAATGGAGGCGTTGAAACGTTCCAGGAGAGCGTTGGTCGCTTTGTCGAAGCGTCCGCCCCAGAGTTTGCTCATGGTTGGACCTCAGTCCCGCTTGAACGTGCCAAAGTCCGGCTGCTCGTAGCCAGATTTGCCCAGGCCTTCGATATCGAGCAGCGCCTTCACTTTGAGCGGCAAGCCGAAGAGGTGGATGAAGCCCGCGGCGTCGCTCTGCTGATAGACGTCGTCCTGGCCGAACGTCGCGTAGTCCTCGCGGTAGAGTGAGTACGGCGACTTGCGCCCGACGACGGTGCAACTGCCCTTGTACAGCTTGAGACGCACTGTGCCGGTGACGTTCTGCATCAGGCTGTCCACGAACGCATCCAGCGCGGTACGCAGTGGGGTGAACCATTGCCCGTAGTACACCATCTCCGCGTATTTCTCGGCGACCATGTCCTTGTAGTGCAGCGACTCGCGGTCGAGGCACAGCGTTTCCAGCGCGCGCAGGGCCGCGTAGAGGATCGTCCCGCCGGGCGTTTCATAGACGCCGCGCGATTTGATGCCCACCAGCCGGTTCTCGACGATGTCCAGCCGTCCAACGCCGTTTTCGCCGCCGAGTTTGTTCAGCAACATCACCAATTCCACCGGACCGTGCGATACGCCATCCACGCGCACCGGAACACCGGACTTGAAGTCGATCTCGATGTAGCAGGGCGTATCTGGCGCCTTTTCCGGCGCGACGGTTAACTGGAACATCGCTTCTTCCGGCTCCAGCCACGGGTTTTCCAGGATGTGGCCTTCGTGGCTGAGGTGCCAGAGGTTGCGGTCGCGGCTATAGACGGACTTGCCGGTCGTGGTGACAGGGACGCCGTGCGCGGTGGCATAGGCCAGCGCATCCTCCCGCGAGCGAATGTCCCACTCGCGCCACGGGGCGATGATGGTCAGGCGCGGATTGAGCGCCATCACGCCCAACTCGAAGCGCACCTGGTCATTGCCCTTGCCCGTCGCCCCGTGGGCGACGGCGTCCGCGCCTTCCAATTCGGCGATCTCCACCAGGCGTCTGGCGATAAGCGGGCGCGCGAACGACGTGCCGAGCAGGTATTGCCGCTCGTAGATCGCGCCGGCGCGCAGGGTGGGGAAGACAAAGTCGGTGACGAACTCGTGGCGCAAGTCCTCCACGTAAGATTTCACCGCGCCGCTGATCTTCGCTTTCTCCGGCAGGCCGCTCAACTCCTCCTCCTGCCCCAGATCCGCTGTGAACGTGACCACTTCGCATTCGTAGTTCTCGATCAGCCACGGCACAATACACGATGTATCCAGCCCCCCCGAATACGCCAACACCACTTTGGAAACCTTTTTCTTTGCCATTTCTCTCCTCCATTGAGTCAAAAGTCTACAGTCCCATGTCGAAAGTCAAAGATCAACAGGCTGCCGACTTTTGAGCTGCGACTTTCGACTTGAGACTTACGAAACCGGCCACACATCCGATGCTTGCCTGGGGAACAAGGCATCCAGCAGCAAGCGCGCTTCGAGGCGGCCGCCGCAATCCGGGAAAGCCATGATCAGTTCCGCCAGTGAGCGATAGCCAAACAGCAGTTGCAGGAACGTCAACGGTGGAAATTCAAATGAAGTCTCTGTGTTGGCGGGCGATTTCCAGGTCTGCACATCCATCAGATGCCCTTTCTCGAAAACAAGATGAAGGCCGTCGTGGTAGAAGTTGAGCCACAACTTGCCGGAATAGCCGGCCATCACCGAGCGCGCCAGTCGCTCTTCCAATACCGGTGCAATGGTGCGCAGGAAGTCGGGCAGATCGGGGACGCGCACGTACCAACTGTACGGTTTGTGAAAGCGCGGCAACCATTCCGGCGACACGACCGGGTAACAGGGATGCTCACCCCCCAACATAAACATCAACCGTGTAAAGGGCGGGGCATCGTCCCCCTCATTGTAAGGGCGATACGTCATCCCCTTGGCCTGGAGGTAGCGCATCACACACGGCGTCACCTCCCACCACGATACGCCCGGCTGTAGTTCGTAGACCTGCAGGGACAAAACCTCACCCCACAGAACTTCAGAATGAACCAGATAACCCACCGGTGCACCTTCCGCACTGTCGATCACACACACTCGCATCGTATCAACGCCACCAGGGGTACGCTCACCTACCTCATAGCGCCACAACGCTGCATCGCGCACGCAACGGAGCAGATAACGCCGCGCCGCCTGGGCCTCAACTTGCTGGATAAAAGGGATGTCGGCCAGGGTCGCCGGACGCACCTGATAGGGTTCAGCGTCCTGCTTCAAACGCGGCACACCGGTCAAAGGGCCGCTGTACCCACCATGCATATCCACTGCCATCTCATAGCCGAACTGACGGTAGTAGTACGGGATGCCGGTGATCGCCTGCATCTTGTGACCGCGTTCCGCACTCCAGCGGTGCAGTACCGCAAACTGCGCCCGCACCAGACCACGATGGCGGTAGTCGGGGTGCGTACCGACCAGTTCGGGGCGACCTACCGGAATTTCAATGCCGCCATAAGACCACGTCTGCGCGATCAGGTTGGTGCTGGACACAATCGCGCCAGTCGCGGTGTCTTCCACGACCAGAAAGTCACCCGGCTTGAAAGTGGGATGCGGTCTGAGCATCAGATCGCGCACCCACAGCGCCACATGGCGATCGGGCCGCTCCCACCCCTTATCGCTGTGGACGTGACTGTCGAACTCGGCCAGTTTATCGACATCCGCCGGCGTCGCGCACCGCACGATTAAACCATCGTCAAGATGATGTATCACAAGGCTGTTATCAACCATAGACCTCCCCCGTCAAGAGCCACCACAGGCGGGGATTTTGGGTGGGGGGTGTCGCCACACCCCCCCTTTGCCCCCTTCTTCCCCGCTTGCGGGGGAGAAGGGGGTTGGGAGATGAGAAGGTCATCACCTGCCGAAGGGGTAACCTATTATGTGCCCTCCCCAAAGTCCCGTTCGTCACCTGGCAAGGGTGGCTGAATAGTGACCAACAAAAAACCCTGGCATTGCCGCCAGGGTCAATCGGGCACACTTATGCCACTGTATCCGTAATAGGGAAACTCAACAGGCCCAACTCGGGCACATTCGTCTGCAGCACGATGGTGTGCTCGCCGGGGGCCAGCGTGCCGGGCACATAGAGGGTCAGAACAGCACCGTAGCTCACATACAGCGATGCCGCCCAGGTGATCCCTGCCACCGGGCGGACCTTGCCGTTCAGTTCGACAGTCACGCCTTCCAGCGAACGCGCCTCACCGTCGACTGCCAGTTTGGTGATGCCGCTGATGGAGCCTGAATCGATGAGGTTCTTGACCTGGAAGACGAAACCCTCGCCCTGATTTTTCAGGCTGCCGGGCACATACAACTTCTTCAACGCATCGGGTGACATATTGTACATCGTTTACCTCCTAGACATGGTTACAGGTTGATATCTATTCAGACCAGTAAACCTGGCGCAGCAACTTATTCCTTAGGACTTACGCAAATTTCCGTTTGTAGTGACGGCTTCAGCCGTTCTTAGCTCCTAAGAGACGCCTGAAGGCGTCACTACAAATCCTCCGCCGCTTGATTCGAACCAGGCTTGCGTAAGTCCTGCCCTATACCAGGTTTAGCACGGATTTTGGTATGCCAGGCGCTCTTGGATGACGAGATATTCATGTTGCTATAAGCCCATCCCCCCTCTTTTTCGCCCCCTGCTCCTCCGCTGGCGGGGGAGCAGGGGGCTGGTGGATGAGAGGGTCAGCGCCTATAGCCGAAGTGTCAACCCATGATGCACCATCCCCAAAGTCCCGTGGGCCACCTGGCAAGGGTGGCTGAATAGTGACGCAGGTTGAAAGTGACAAAATCAGTATACGCAAGGATGGCGATTAGACAAGGTGCAGCGCGCCGATACGCAAACGTGTTACATAGATACGCCGACCAAAAACTCTAAGGCACGCGCCAAGACCGCCACACCGCGCCGGAATTCGGCGATGTCGAGGTGTTCGTGCGGGGTGTGATCGAGCGACGAATCGCCCGGCCCGTAGGCCGCCATCGGACATTCCCACACCGGCCCGACGGTATTCATATCCGACGTGCCGGTCTTGAGCTTGAAGCGCGGTATACCGCCCTCGGCGCGGATCGCCCGCAGCAGGGCGCGCACCGGCGGCGTGTTCTTGTCCGACTGATACGCCGGGTCACTGCCGCCAAAAGTCAGCTTCGCGGCGTTAGCCCACGCCTCCATTTTGGCTTGCAGTGCATCGACCTCAAAATCCGGCGGCAGACGCGCCACGATGGTCATCTCCACGTAGTCGTTCAAGCCGTCACTGTAGGTACGCAGGTCGCGCAATGCCGGATCGAGCGAGTTGAAGCGCCCTTTCTTGCCTTGCAGCAGCGCCTCTTGATTGTAGGCGTAAGCAAAGCGGCGCAGGCTGTTCCAGAAGTTGACCGCATGTTCGGCCGGCCCGGCAAATTCACCGGCGCTGTGTCCGCCGGCCTGCACGAGACTGTACTCCATCAGCAAGCGGCCCTTGTAGCCGAGCGTGATGCAGTCCCACGCGCTCGGCTCGCCGATGATGGCACAGGTCGGCGCGGGCATCGTCTCGGCCAGGTACTGTGATCCCCAGCCGTGCGACTCTTCCTCTACCGCGCCGATGACGGTCAGGCGCGCGTCTGCCAGCCGGGGCGCGACCTGCGCCGCCGCCAGTACAAACGCTGCCAGCGGCCCCTTCGCATCCACGGCGCCGCGCCCGTAGAGCTTGTTCCCTTCCCAGCGCACAGGGATGAAGCCGGACACGGTATCCATGTGCCCCAGCAGCACGATATGGCGCTCTGCCTCGGGATGGCCCACCGCGCCAACGACGTTTCCTGCCTCATCGCGGTGCGTCACGAAGCCCAGCTTGCGCATCTGCGCGACGAGATATTCGGCGAAGATGTCCTCACCGCCGGAGGGGCTGGGGATGGAGAGAAGTTTTTCGAGGAATTCGAGGTCATTCATAACGAGAGTCATTCCTCGGAAGATACCGCTTCAAGCATAGTGGCGATGACACGCTTAAGATTAGGTAAATCTCGCTCAAGCGCTACCCACACTGCATTCGCATCAATGGCGAAGTATTGATGTACTAAGATAGTGCGCATACCCATCATAGCCCGCCAGGGAACTTCGGGATACCGTCCGCGCAAATCTTCGGAAAGCGCGCGGCAGGCTTCACCAATGATTTGTAAATGCGAAATCATCCAGTTTTGAATCAACTCATCCTGCTCGAAAGCATCTCTACCGAGTTCCGCATACCGCTCAATGCGCGCGATAGCCTCCTGAATGTTTAGCAGCCTTTCTCGATCGTCTCTCATAATGGAATAGCCTCGCTCAATACCCGTTGGCGAATACGTGGGCGCAGACCGGATTCGGTCACGACATCAACTTCACGGTTTAGCAAATCCTGTAAGTCCATCAACAACGCCCCTAAATCCAGCAAGCTACGCCCGCTTTCCAGATTGACCAGGAAATCGACATCGCTTTGAGCATCGGTTTCACCTCTCACGGTGGAACCGAAAATTCGCACATCATAGGCGCCATGGCGTGCAGCAACTTGCAAAATGTCTTCGCGCTTGGCTTGTATTTGTTGGATGATTTGCATCATAGACCTCCTTCGAAAATGTCAACGGATTAAAAAGAAAAGTAACTATTCAGCCACCTTTGCCAGGTGGCGAACGGGACTTTGGGGAGGGCACATAATAGGTTACCCCTTCGGCAGGTGCTGACCCTCTCATCCCCCAACCCCCTTCTCCCCCGCCAGCGGGGAAGAAGGGGGCAAAAGGGGGTGTGGCGGGCGGCTTCGCCGCCCGCCACACCCCCACCCAAAATCCCCCTTCCTGGAGGGAAGGGGGGCAGG
>DAOOGN010000121.1:0-8777 GCA_035415725.1 Anaerolineae bacterium
TTTGTCAATACCGGACCCTGTTTATCGAGGCATTTGTCAAAAGTCCAATTCTATAAGCTCATTTGTTTTTTAAGGGATCAATGCAGATTGCGTTAGTGCATGATTGGCTAAATCAGTACGGCGGCGCGGAACGGGTATTGGAGCATCTCGTCGCCCAATTCCCTGCTGCGCCGGTGTATACGAGTATGTACTGGCGCGACAAAATGCCTGCCGTGTACCAGACCTGGGACATTCGCACGACGTGGATGGATCGCCTGCCGGGCGTCTATCGGCGGCATCAGTGGTATTTCCCTTTGTATGCACTGGCCTTTGCTATGCTGGATGTACGTCATCAGGATTATGCTGTCGTCCTCAGCAACAAGAGCGGCTTTTGTCACGGTGTCCGCGCCGGTGACACGCCGCAGGTGTGTTATTGTCTCGCGCCCACGCGCTATGTCTGGGAATTCGATGCTTATGCAGCGCGTGAGAACATGCCGGGCGCGCTGAAGGTTGTGCTCAAACCGGTGGTGGCGCTGCTCCGGCGGTGGGATTATCGCGTCGCTCAACGGGCGACCACGCATTTCGTCGCCATCTCCACCGAGATACAGGAGCGCATCCGACGTTACTACCGCCGTGAGTCCACGATCATCTATCCTCCGCTGGATGTAGAACGTTTTCACCCGGCGCCGCGCCACGCGGACTATTACCTGATCGTCTCGCGGCTGGTCCCCTATAAACGCATCGATCTGGCCGTGGAAGCCTTCAATCGACTTGGCTTGCCGTTGCGCATCATCGGCAGTGGGCGTGACCGGGCGGCGCTGGAGGCGCGGGCAAAGCCCAACATCACGTTTATGGGCTACGTCCCGGATGAGGATTTACCGGATTTGCTGGCGCGGTGCCAGGCGTTTGTCTTTCCGGGGCGGGAAGATTTTGGGATTGCGCCGTTGGAAGCGCAGGCGGCAGGGCGTCCGGTGATCGCGTATGGCGCCGGCGGTGCGCTGGATTCGATTATTGAAGGCGAAACGGGGGCATTTTTCCGCGAAGCGACGCCGGAGTCGCTGGCGCAGGCAGTCTTATCCTTTGATGCCGCCCGTGTGGATCCACTGGCCTGTCGCGCCAACGCCGAGCGCTTCTCCGTCCCCCGCTTTCGACAAGAACTCCAGACCACTCTGACGCGCGTCTTAAATCCTGCGCCTGAACTTCACGCTCGCTGAGGCGAGGCGTTCATTCGTCGATGCGTTTATTCACACCTCACGGCATGGACTGGATTTCCCACTCCGGAAGTTTTGTCCACCAGGGCAGGATGCCATAGGAGTCTGAGATAGCCTCGGTAGTATACAATTCTTCCATACATTCATACCAGCTCATCCCTTCGGTCTTTTGGAAATGCCACCATTCGACGTCGTAGTACGAATTGCGCCAGTTTGAGAGGGCATTGCGTCGCTCCCACCCATAATCGGCAGCAATGGTGGTGAAGTCGACGTAATAGCCGGCGGGGATCGTGGCCTTGAGTTCGCCGCCCTGCGCCTCGGCGAGGCCGCCGTTGGAACGCGCCGTGAGATCCCAGGGCGCGACGCGCAACGGCTCACCCAGGCTGCCATCCTGTTCCTTCGCTTGGATGAAGACTCGCCAGTAGGTGACGCCGCCGATGTCTTCACGCACCAGTTCGATTTGCTTGTTGCTGAGAAAACCCTGGTTGACGTCTATGGCGCGACCGCAGACATGCCAGGAGATGCGTCCCTGTCCGGGACGCGGGGTATGGTTCATCGGCCGCCACGAGTCGCCGAGGATAGCGAGATAGTCCCAGCCGGTTTGATCTTCCACCGCTTTGCGCAGCGCGTTGTAGCTATCGTTGACCTTGTCACTTAACTGCTCGGCATTATCGCTGTGATTGACATTGGACAGGCCAACCAACTGGTACTTGTCCGGGTTCGCCTCCAGGAGCAGTTCGGTGTAAAGCGGCGTTTCTTCTTCACCCATGCGCTTTTTAAGTCGCGCTTCCAGGTCTTGATTCAGGGGTGTGGTTGTCCATGACGGTCTGCCCATCCAGTCGGTGGTGCTGTACCCTTCCTGCGCCAGACCCCACCCGGTCGTATTCGCTGCGATCAGGTAGGACCTGGCCTGCTGGCGGAAGATGAAAGCCAACGCCCGCCCGTCCGGCGACCAGGTTGGCTGTCCGCCCACGCCGAAGAGGCTGGGACGCACCATACCGGTAACGAGGGCTTCTTTGTCGAAAGGGATTTTCCAGATCGTTTCGTTGCCCGGCACACCGGCGGAATAGGTCAGATACCGTCCGTCGGGTGACCAGGCGGCGTAATCTTCCTGCTCATCGGGCGTATTGGTCATGGTGACGACGGTTCCGTCGTCCAGTGAAATCACGTATAAGTCTTTGTTGGCATGGCGGTAGGCGGTAAAGGCGATGTGGCGTCCATCCGGTGACCAGGCCGGAGAATACTCCGGAGCTGGATCGGTGGTCAGGCGTTGGCTGGCGCTGTTTTCGACGTTGAGGATGTAGATGTCCAGGTTGCCATCGACGTAAGCCTCATAGGCCAGCCATTTTCCATCCGGCGACCACGTGGGCGCGGCTTTGTAAGCGGCGGAATGTGTCAGGCGGATGACGGCGCCGGCGTTCATCTCGATGAGATAAAGGTCCCAACTGCCGTTGCGGTGTGATGCGAGAGCGAGGTGCTGTCCGTCGGGAGACCAGGCCGGATCGCGGTCCTCGCCGGGATCGAAGGTAAGTCGCAGCAGATTGCCGGTGTTTTGCGAAAGGACGTAGATGTCGCTGTTGCCGTTGTGACGCATCGTGAACGCCAGCGTACCGCCACTGCCGACCGGGGTGGGGGTGATGGGGGGCGCGCCGGGGACCGGTGTAGGAATGTACCACCCGGACGCTGCCGGCGTCGCCGTGACGATGACGGTGCGCTCGATTTCGCGTTCTACTAACGGCGGGGTGCGACTGAGGAGGAAGGCCAAGCTGGCGAGGATGCCTGTTCCCAACAAAACCCACAATACCGGCGGAATCTTGATGGCGCGCGGTTTCAACAGCCATTTTACCAGCCGGGAGAGAAATCGTTCTTTCTTCACTGTCTTGGGATAGAACCTGCCTGTTGGAGGAGTTATACCGGTGTTAACTGGCGTTTAGGGCAGCCTCTGCGGCTGCTGCGCGGCGGGCGCGTTGTCTGGCAGCGACGCGCGCCAGGAGGATGCCGAAAAAGTAAAGCACAACGAACGGGCCGGTGACCAGCAGCATAGTGAGCATATCTGTCGTCGGTGTGATGACCGCGGCGGCGATCGCCGCGACAAAGACGACCACGCGCCAGCCCTGGGCAAGTTGCTTGGGCGTCACGACGCCCAAAAGAGCTATCACGTAGATGACCAAGGGGGTTTGAAAGATAAGACCCATCCACAACAAAAGCATGGAGACAAAGGAAAGATACTTTTCCAGGGAATACTGGGGTGTGACGACCGAGCCGAAGAAGCCCATCAAGACGGGCATACTGAGGGGCACCAGAATTTGCAGGGTAAATAACGCCCCCAGAATGAAAAAGACGATGACGGCGGGGAAAACCAGTAGGACGGTTTTGCGCTCGTTGCTGAACAGTCCCGGTTTTACAAAAGCATAGAGCTGATACAGAATGTAAGGTAGAGCAACGCCAAAACCGAGGGTTAACGCGACCTTGAAGTAAGTCATGGGCGCTTCGGTTGGACTGAGGGCGACGACGGTGGTGCCACCCAGCGGTTTGACAAGCCACGCCACGACGTAATCGGCGACGAGCATAGCGCCAACGGTAGTCAGGATAACGACCATGATAGAGCGGAAGAGCCGTAGGCGCAGTTCTTTGATGTGATCCAGGAGGGTCATTTCGCTTTCTGTGACCATGTTACCTGTCCTCGCCCGGCGGGGCGGATATTGCGGTCTGGACCTTTTCGCCTTCCGTCAGCGGTGACGCCGTATCGGGAAGAGCCACGGTGGGGGGGATCTGCGTTTGTGGATACAGCGTGGCCGTTTCCGTGAGAGACGTTGTGCTCTGTGGAGAGGTGCGCGCGGTCTGTGGTGTGCTTGTGGCCGAGAGGGCTTTGACGGCTTTGGGGATTTCTCCGACGTTGGTTTCTACGGAGGATTGTATATCCTCAAGGGATGTTTTGATCTCTGTCGCTGTGGCTTTGGCAGCATTAAGATCTGTTTCTACCAGGGTAGTGACTTCTTCAACGGCTGCCTTGGCGACATTGAGATCGGCTTCTGCGGAGGCTTTAATTTCCGCCAGCGTTTTTTGAACTTCGGTCACCGAATCGCGGGTTTCCTTGATCGTCTCCTGGATTTCTTCCGGTATGATGTCATCAGGGAACTCACCCTTGAGACCTGCAGAGACTTGCGTCCACATTTGCTGTATTTTGCGAACATATCTTCCTACGGTCTGCATGATTTTGAGAATATCTTCAGGACCAAAAAGGATAATCGCTAACAGCACGATGACAAGGAGTTCACCCCCACCGATATTTAAAAACTCCATCCTGTATTATCTCCACAGTAGCCGTCATAGACATTCATAGACCAAGCCGCCGGCGGGGACCAGCCGGCGGCAACTCAATCGGGACGCGGTATGGGATTATGCTTCGTTTGAAGTTTTCTCTGGATTAGTTGTCTCGGTTTCTTCTTTGGGCTTGTCGGTTTGCAGACCATCTTTGAAGCCCCGGATACCCTTGCCTAGCTCTGCCCCCAGACGCGCGACCCGTCCAGGCCCAAAAATGAGCAAGGCTAACACGATGACCAAGACCAACTCCAGCGGACCGAAATTTTTGAAAAGTGGCATTTTAAACCTCCATTCTGAAAAAGAATATGAGCAAACCTTTGCTAAGGCTGTAATAACGGTGCTCCTAGACATTCCTGAGACAATACTTTTAACATGGGCTTATCATACTATGGTTTGGCGTATACGCAACCTGTCAAGTCGTGTATGAGGGTGCGGAACGATGACCCTGGATATAGGGATAGGAGGATGAGAGGGTCAGCACCTATAGCCGAAGTGTCAACCTATGATGCGCCATCCCCCAAGTCCCGTTTGCCACCTGGCAAGGGCGGCTGAATAGTTACGATACATTGGCGTCAGATTGTCGACTGGCCTCAGAGTCCCCGGTGAGACTCGAACTCACAACCCTCTGGTTCGAAGCCAGACGCGCTGTCCATTGCGCCACGGGGACTGGATATAAAAAGCCGGACGCACTGTATGGCCCGGCTTTGGGGTGACTGGTGGGACTTGAACCCACAGTTGCCTGAGTCACAGTCAGGAGCCTTAACCATTTAGGCCACAGCCACCAGGTACAAGGAAGATTTTACCATAGAACGTGAAATTGGGCAAATGTGCCGCCTATTCCCTTTCGCTTGAGCAGGGGGCAGATTTTTGTGGTCTTGCTATTTTTCTTCGGTGGGAGTAAGGGGTGACCCTATCGGCAATAAAATATGGAAAGTACTGCCGGGCAGTTTGTTCTCGTCATGGCCGGGGCTTTCGGCCCACACTTTCCCGTTGTGTGCTTCGATGATCCCCTTGGCTACTGCCAAGCCCAGTCCTAGCCCGCCACCCTTGAAGGCCGTCTTGCTGGAGCGGTGAAGGGCGACATCCTCCAAAACGTAAAATCGATCGAAGATATGGGCGAGTTCCTGAGGTGGAATACCCACACCGGTGTCTTTGACCCACAGATGGACGACGTCTTCCAGAGTCTCGGCGTCAATCGTGATGGTGCCATTTTCAGGGGTATATTTGATGGCGTTGCTGACGATGTTGACAATGGCCTGATGGAGCCGCCGCGGATCGCCTTCAATGACAGGAGCCTTTTTGACGCCTGGCCCGATGTCAAAGATCAAATTGCGTTGCGGCCCGAAGCTGCGCAGGTTATGCAACACCGATTGAATGACGGAATGGATGAAAACCGGTTCCCGCGACAGGTCAAGTTTATTGGCGTCGATCAGGGAGACGTTGAGAATGTCCTGGATGACTTCACTCAGGCGCTTGACGGCATCTGAAACTTTGGAAAGCAAATAGCGGGGGCTGCCTTCACTATCCTCATCGCCGGGGATGGCCGGGTTGGCCCGCAGGATTTGCAAATATCCGTAGATCACGGTCAGCGGTGTGCGGAGTTCGTGCCCGGCCAGCACGACAAAATCGGATTTCATTTTCTCCACCCGCTGCAGCTCCGCATTGGCTTTTTCTAATTCGCGCACCTTTCCCTCAAGCCGGTTGACCAGCCGTTGGTTGTATTCCAACAGATATTCTGCTTTTTCTTCGGGAGTGCCGACTCTGTCTTCCAGTCCCACCATGTATGCACGGATTTGATCGCTGAAGCGGTCTACATCAATGGGTTTGGGGATATAGCCACTGCACCCGGCAACCAGTGCCCGTTCCCGGTCGCCGCGCAAAGTGGCCGCGGTCACCGCGATGATGGGGATTTGCTCCAGGCCGTTGATCATACGCAGGCGGGTGGTCACTTCGTAGCCATCAAGGCCGCTGATGTTGATGTCCATCAACACCAGGTCCGGTTTCTCTCGGCGCGCACTCTCAATGGCGTCAAGCCCGTTATCAGCGATCACCACCTCAAAACCTTCGGCCGTCAGGATGCGTTGGACGAGTCGCTGACTGGACAGATCATCTTCAACGTACAGGATCTTGGTCATTTTCCTCGTCGTTCTTTCCTATAAGGGCATTGATCTCCTGTAAGAGGTCTTCATCCATAAAGGACCCCTTCTGTAAGAGCATCTGGATTTGCCCCTGGAGTCGCTGTCGATCTTTCAGACTTAACTCTTTGGCGGTGATGACGATCACCGGTATATCTCGCAGGCCTGGATCAGCCTTGAGGTAGTCGATCACGGCAAATCCATCCATATCCGGCATCATCAGGTCGAGCAGAATCAGATCGGGACGTGTTTCACGAATCATGGCGAGGCCCTCTTTGCCGGTGTGGGCTTCACCAATTTGAAACTCCCCATGCGTTTGCAGGATGCGTCGCAGCAGCCGTGCCGCTTCAGGATTGTCTTCCACAACGGCGATATGGCGTACTCGTTCATCCAGTTGATCGAGCGCCCCCAGGAAACTTGTCGAAGGCGCCGGCGCGACGACTTCGGGTTGCGGGGTGGTTGAGGCTGTGTCGCCGGCGGGAACGACCTCCTTTAGCCAGTCGTCCTCGAGAAGGAATTTTTCCACCGGGAAAGTATGCCCGGAGCAGCAGACGACGACAGTGTCGTTGCGATTGATGACGCCCATGTTGAGCAACTTGAACAGTCCGGCAAAGGCTGCGGCGGCTGCCGGTTCGGTGGACAGCCCTTCCATTTTTGCCAGGATATGCAGTGCCCTGAATGCCTCTTCGTCGGTGACGGACTCGAAAATGCCGCCGTGTTCCTGGACAATGCGATACAAGTGTTCATAAGCCGGGCCGGGTGCTCCTGTGGCAATGGTAATGACGCGGGTGGTGGGTTCTGTCACCACCTCGGCTTCGGGGAGTTTTTTGCGGAAGGAGTTCACCATCGGCGCGCATCCCTCGGCCTGAATCAACGCCAGTTTGGGCAGACGATTCACTAACCCCATTTGGTACATTTCTTCGTAGCCCTTCCAGAAGCCGATAGGCCCCATCCCCCCGCTGACGGCCTGGATATACCAATCGGGAGTGCGCCAGGGGACCCCCGGCTGTGGCGGCCCCAACTGTGCCGCGAGCTGCTCGGCGACTTCAAAAGCAATGGTCTTCATACTTTCGCGTGTTCCGGTGTTACGGATACCCCGATCGGCCAGGATTCCCCGGTGCTCGGCGAACTGCGCGGCGACTTTTTTGGCTACGTCATAGTTGGCGGTGACTTTCACCACCTCGCTGCCATAGATGGCGATTTCACGCATTTTTTCCGGCGGCACCAAACTGGGAAGAAAGGTCCATAGTTTGATGCCGGCGTGGGCTGAATAAGCGGAGTAGGAAATGGCGACGTTGCCGGTGGAGGCGACCACCATTTCGGTGACGCCGGCTTCTCTCATCATCGATATGACCATAGCTGCTTGTCGGTCTTTGAAAGAGTTGGTGGGGTTTTGGCGTTCATCCTTGATGAACAGGTTAGGCGTGCCGAGCATCATCCCCAGGTTGTTTGCACGTAGCAACGCCGTACCCCCTTCGCCCATGGTGATTTGAAAATCATCGTGTCGTACCGGCAGCAGCTCACGGTAGCGCCACATCGTAAAAAGTCGTTGGCGCAGGATATCAGGCCAAAGTCGCCGGATACGTTCGTAGTCGTAACGTACCTCCATCCAATCATGGTTGCATACATTGCAGACAGGCGTTGGAAGGGTGAAAGACTGACGATGACCACATTTCCCACATTCAAGTTCGATATCCATCGGAATGGCGGCTGGTATGACTTGCATTTGATTGCCTCTGTTTGCACTCTATAACTCAAACTAACTCGTATTGTATCTATATTCAGGCTCGTAAACCTGGCGAAGCAACTGATTCCCTCGCAATCTGACAAGGGTGGTTGAATAGTTACCCGCGTATTAAGCATAGCACAAGTTTGCATAAGGACAAGCGCCAGCAGTGCTATAAGAGTTTTGCACTTTCGGCGGTTTTGTTGTACAATTCGAGCAGTTAACTCAATCAACTATAGATGAGCCATAGGAGATCGAGTAGGACTTGTGGGTACATTCTCGGTAACTATTCAGCCACCTTTGCCAGGTGGCGAACGGGACTTTGGGGAGGGCACATAATAGGTTATCCCTTCGGCAGGTGCTGACCCTCTCATCCCCCAACCCCCTTCTCCCCCGCAAGCG
>DAOOGN010000122.1:0-8750 GCA_035415725.1 Anaerolineae bacterium
AAAGTGCTAGAATGTCCATTTGAGGCTCCTTGTCGTATAAGCTGGCTCCACTGGTACTGGAATCTCTTATACTACAAGAGCCTCATTTTGGCGAAGGTATTGACCCCAAAATTTCATATTTTGCTCAAGCTTTCTCTACGGCTTCACATAATAGAACCCTGCCACGCCGTTCTTTTCTCCGACGATAATCATATGCAACCCTCCCGCCGCGTCGGTGAAGTAGGCCAAGGGATTGCCAGTCATGGTGTACCCGCGCGTCGTCAGGTAATCGGCAAGGTTCTGCGCCGGGGCGAGTACGCCGTTGGTCTCCGTGCGCATCGTCAGCACGTCGTTGTCGTTGTAGACGTAGCGGATCAAAGGTGTGTCCGTCGCCGCGCCGACGTAATACGGCACGCCCCAGCCGCTGGTATTCTCCGCTACATCTAGCGGCTCAGACCACGCGCCATCCTTCCACACGTAGCGATAGACGAGAGAGTGCCCCGGCCACATCAGGTGCTCGGAGGCCAGGACAAAAGTATCGTCCCCGCCGGAATAGGTCAGCAAAATGGATTCATCGCGCTCCGGCTCCGGGTAGAGCGCGTGGGTGGCCTGGCGCAGGGGGAAGCTGCCCGGCGTGGTGCCGTAAGCTGTGCGCGCGACGATGGGATCGCCCGGCCCCAGCCCCTTGCCAGAGGATTGCTGCCAGCGCTGGAACCACGCCAGCATCGCCCGTCCGTCCGGCGCGGCCTCGATGGATGAGTAGAAAGTATCCTCGTCGTTGATCTTGCGCAGCGGCGCGCTCCACGGTGCGCCATTCCAGTAGGCGTGCCAGGTGCGATGGCGCAGGTCATAGGTGATGGCATCCAGCTTCACGTAATAGACCTCGTCCCACGTCAGGTAAGCGACGCCCGTCTGTTCGGCGACGGTGAGGCTGGGCCAGGCGACGCCGCCGGAGGGCAGGGTACTGCCCGGCGCGTAGTAAGTCCGGGGTGCGACGACCACCGTCGGCGCAGAGACGGCGCCGTCGACGACGGTGCGATGGATGATGCCGTCGTCGTTGGCGTAGGCCAGGTGGACGCGCCCGTGGACGTTATCCACGGCAATCTGCGGCTCGCGCCCGCCCCAATAGCTGAGGATTTGGTACGGCGTCCAGTTGACGCCGTCGGTTGAACTGCTGTAAAAGACGTAGTTTCTGAAAGCGGGGTTGAGTTGCCCCGTCCACAGGGCGTGAATGCGCCCACTCCCATCCACCGCCAACGCTACATCACTGACAGCTTCCGGGTAGCCGCCGATGTTGCCGATAGATAGGGTCATAGTGGCAGGAATCTCAGCATACGGCGGGGTGTTGGTGAGAGTGGTGACCGCGTTGAAAGAGGTAGCGCAATAGCCGGTTAGTCCCTCTGGACAGATGCGCAGATTCACGTCATCCACGTAAGCGCCTTCGGGACGGACCGCCCCGTACTGCGTCTGGAAAGTCACGCCCACGCATACGCGCTCCTCGCCCAGCACACTGCCCAGCTCGGGAACGTTCACCAGGTTGAGCGTCAGGTCTTCCCAGCCGTTTGTCTGACCGCTGCGACAGATGCCGTGCTGAAAGTCGACCGGCTGATCGTAAATAGTGCGGCATTCGCCCTCGCTAATGACGGCGACTTTAAGGCACACCTCGTGGCCGGGATTCAGGTTCAGCCACACTTTGGCGCTGTATTCGCCTTGCGCGACGTATTTGAGGTTGACGGGCGACTCCCGGTACATCAGTGTGTAGAGCGCCTGCGGATAGTCCGCCCCGCATGCCAACTGGCTGCCGTCATCGCCGCCGCCGTAGGCCCACGCGCTGTATTGCCCAGAGTGGGCGCGGCAGTCCCGTCGATCCCATTGGTAAAACTTGTCGGGTTGGTCGGTGGTATCTATCGAGGCGTAGCGTGACCAACTGAAGGTCGAGGCTTCGAAATCGTCGTGCAGCACGGTGATCCACGCATCGCGGGGGGCCATGCTGCCGCCGCGCAATACCACCGGCAAATAGACCGCGTGCGGCCAGCCGACGGTGGCCTCAAAGGTGTCCTGCGCCGTGTAGACGCCGTCGCTGGCACGGATGGTGATGAACGTGCTGCCCTGCCAGTATTCCTCAGGTGTGAGATATACCGCGCCGGAGGTCTGTAACGCCACATCCATTTTGGGATTAGTGTTGAGCATCACCGTGTAGCTGATTTGCGCACTCGTCCGCGTGATGGACTGTGCGTAATCGTGGACGTTGAAGGCGTTGAGCGTTATCGTGCCTGGGATCAGGACCACGTCGGGCAGGCCGCCGAAGCGCAGTGGGGCCGGGAAGCGCGTCGCGGCGTAGGCGAAGGTGTGATAGGCGTCGCGCTGTGACGTGGTCGGCGGGACTGCGGCAGTGCTGTTGATGTGCGTCAGTGTGAGGTCGGTGAGGGTGTACGGGCCGTCCGCGTTGTGCCCGCCGATGGCTGTCCCGTCGAAGGCCAGGTCGAGGAAATGCGCGCCGGTCGTCAGGGTGCGGGTGATGAAGGCCCAGGTGATTTCTCCGCCGTCTGCGTCCGTCAGTGAGCCGCGCAGCACGTAAGCGCCGGTCGCCGTGACCTGCACGCCCACGCGGATGACGAGTTGTTCGTACAGGCCGTCGCCGTTCGAGTCATTCCCCCAATCGGCGTAGCTGTTGGCGAAGGCGAGCGCCTCACCGGGCGCGTTGCCGGTGGTGAAGGCCCAGACGGTGGGGGCGAAAGTCGCGTTGCCCAGTGTGTCGCTGATCCCGGCGGTGAGGGTGACGACGTAGGCCGTGTACGGCGCGAGGAGCGCGTCTGGGGTGAAGGTCGCTGTGTGTGTGGCGGCGTCGTAGGCGACACTGCCGGTGATAACGGCGCCGCGCATTTCTGCCATCTGGAAAGTCGCCGTCGTCAGCGTGGCGGCGTCCAGGGGGCGATCCCACGCCACGGCGACGACTGCATTGCGCGGGACATTCAGCGCGCCGTGCTGCGGCGAGAGCAGGTGCGGGCGCGGTGGGGAAACGTCCGGTTCGGTGGTGAAGCTCCAGGTTGCGCCTGCGCTGAGCGGCGTACCGTCAAGGGTGTGGATCGCGGCGCTGACATGCGCGGTGTAGGTGGTGCTGTAGGCCAGCCGGGTCTGTGGGATGAACGTGGCTTCGCGGCTCTCGGCGTCGTAGCGGATGAGGCCACTCGCCGTCCCGTAAGGCCCACCGGAGAGGGTGAAGGTGGCGCTGTGGATGGTCGTCGCGTCCATCGCGGCGCGGAATCCGGCGTACAGTGGTTGGTCCACGTTGACGTTCGTTGCATCCGGCGTGGGAGAGACGTAATCCACGCCCACAGGGTTGGCGATGGTGAACGGTCCGGCAACGTCGCTGGCGGTGTTGAGGCCGTCGGTGGCGAGCACGCGGACGAGGGCCTGCGTTGTGTTGAGCATGCTGGCGGTCTCGAGGGTAAAGACCGTTCCCGGTAAATGGATAGCCTGCGCCTCCCAGGTCGCGCCGTTGTCGGTGGACACCTGCACGAGGAAGCGGCGCGTCTCGCCGGGGTCGCTCTGCCAGGCAATGGGCTGCGGGCCCGTCCAGGTAGTACTGGCGGGCGGGGTAATGGCGATTGTGGGTGGGGTGGCGCTCACCGTCCGCTCGGCCAGGAGCGCGTCGTCGCTGGTGCGGCGAATCTGGATGCGCGCCGTCGCCGCCGGATAGGGGACCTTGAGCGCGAAGGGCGCGGGTGCGTCGGCGGGCAAGTCCCAACCATTCCGGCCTGCCGGCTGCAAGGTTGTGGCGCTGCTAAACGTGCGCGTGTACCCAACAATTTCCTGTCCGGCATTGTCCAGGAAGACGAGGCGATACGGACCGGCGAGTGGCGCTTCCCAGTCGCCGGGTTCGAGTTGATACCAGGGATCGAGCGCCACATCGCCAGTGGCGGGGGTGATGGTACCCGTCGCCAACAACAGGGAGTCGGCCGTCGCCGTTTGCTGGAGCGCTTGTGAAGCAGTGGTCAATTTGGCGCGCAGCGTGCTGTAGTTCAGCCACTCGATCCATAACCGCTCCGGCGGAGGCGATTCTACCGGGTCAACGTTCATAAAACTGTTGATGGTCGAAAGCGTTCTCTGGCCGCGCGGCTCCATCAGCGCGGTACTGATGCGGCGATCTAACCTGTGCCGTACATCGTAGCCGGCCCCGCCCTGGTTCGTGTCGTGTTCAAAGCCATAGAGATGGCCGCCTTCGTGGGCAGCGATGAAACGGAAGGGATCATAGTAGGCGTTCTGGATCAACATGCTGTACCACGATTGCCGTGGCGAAGTCAAGCCGATGTCTCCCAACCAGGCCGTGGGGACAAAACCGACCATAAAATCGCAGTCGGAGGTGGCGGCGCACATGGCGCTCAGCTCCATCAGAGCCTTCAGGAGTTGAAGGTCGCCGGCCGGCGCCGCACTCCACACCGACGAGGCCACCGGCGCGTAATAAGGGACGGCGCTGGCGGTTTGCGCCAGCCGCACGTTGGGAACCGGGTAGATGGCCTGGATGCCGCTGCGCTGGCCGAGAACTGCAGCGCTCAAATCGACCGTGCCGGTTCTGCCATAATCCCCCCCGACCGCCAGCGCGCGCGAATGGACGTTCAGCCAGCGCGTCTGGACGGCGCTCGGCGTGACCACATCGACAAACCGTTGCGACTTGCCGTGGCTATCGGGGACCAGGACCACCGCGCGGATCGAGTAAGTCCCCACTTCTTGTGGAATGAAGCCATAGTAATTGACGCTGTCCTGCGACCCAAGCCGCGCGGCCTTGTCGTTGAGACGATAGCGGCGCGCGGTTTCTTTGGTGTATTCGAAGTGCCACTCCGTACCGTCGGTGCGCCACGATACGGCCCCCGAATCCATCCCGGAGGGCGATCCCCAAAGAAGTTGAACATCCTCAACGTCGACGTATTCCCACAAATCTTTGTACCACACGTCCGTGTGCAGGTTAGCGCTGGACAGGAAGACGCGCAGCGCGGTAGGCTTACCGACGACGAGAGTGTCACCTTCGAGCACCTGCACCGGTTCCAGCCGTACCTCAAGCTGCGGAAGCGTCCAGAACGACCAGCTTTCACCCTCTTCCAGGGGGCCGCCGCTCAAATCCTGGACCCAGTCATCATGGTTTTCAATGAGCGCGTCGGTCTCGCCCCAGACATGCGCCTCATAGCGGATGCCGTCCTTGAGCGGTGCATTTGGGACAAAGGCATATTCGACCTCGTTGATCCGGCGTGTCTTCCCATCGACGTAGACCGGCTCTTGCTTGTCGTTGAGATAGTACACCTGGAACGTGTTCTCGTTCACCGTGGCTTCGGAAACGACGGTCGTGAAGCGCACGCGGATTTCAGGAAGCGGCTTCGTGGCGTCCTGCTCCACGGGGACGTTGCGCGTCTCAGGTGCGGGCCACACCTCTTTGACTTCCAGATCAACCCGTGCGCGCAATTGCAGCTTGGTCAGTTCATAGCACGTGCAAGCGCAATCCGGCACATCCGTACAGTTGCAAAAATCCTGTTGTTGGAACCAAAGATTGTTCTCACCATCGATCAATTCGGTGTAGTCGAAGGGGACCTCTTGTTCTACGGGAATTTTCTCAGGCCACCACGGGACCGTCCCGATCGCGCCGATGATGTTCCACTCGCCGGGCTTGCCGTTGAGCGCCACAGCCCAGGTGGGATCGGTGTAGAACGGGCCATCTTCGGTGACGTAATAAGGTTGTTCAGAAAAGGTCAGTTTGAGGGACGTTTCGCTCAAATCCGTCGGGTCTTGCGCGCCGATGTCGAAGGGCCAGCGGATGCGGGAATACATCACGCACCACGAATCGGGGTACTCGTAAGTCCAGACGGTGTAGCCTCCTTCGTCTTTAGTGATTGAAACCAGATCGCCGATGGCCGCAACGGCGCCCATCTCGGTGGAGGCAGCAGATATGTCAGGCGGTTGGACGGACGCAGAACGCGCTGTCGTGCCGGGCAGCAGTACCAGTCCGCCGAGGATAATCAAACCAATGCTGACAATTATCCAGGTGGAGGATTTATGGAATTTCATTTTTGCACTCCTTCTGGGATTGGGGATTCGTGATTTGAAATTAGGGATCAGGCGTTTCTCCACTCTTACTCCCTACTCCTTACTTTCTGCCCCCTAACTCTGTCGCAGCACGAGAGGCAGGAAGATGTGTTTGTCCAACACCAGCCCTTCGATCACAATCTCGTGGACGTCGTGTGTCGTCGCTCCGGCCATGGCGGCGGTGATGGTGATGGTCTTCGTGCCCGGTGTTGTCCAGGTGAAGGCGGCGCTGTCGTAGGTCTGGTAGAGGTTGGCATGGACGATGGGGGTTTTGTCGGTGGCTTCCCAGGTGTAGGTGATGGGGAAGATCGTGATCTCCGGCAAGATGGCGGCGTTGAAGGTGTAGGCGTGGTTGGTGTCACCCTGCGTTGCACCGCTGGCCGTCACATCATAGACGAGCGCCGCGCGTGTGGCGTGGGCCGACGTGACGCCGTCCGTGACCGCCAGTGTGATGCGTTTGTCACCCGGCGTTCCCCAGGTGAATGTAACACTATCGCTGGCAGTCAGACCGGGATGCGTGACCGTGAGCTGCTCTGTCGCCGCCCAGGTGTAGGTGATCGGCTGCCCGGCGTACCTCGACCAGACGAGGCCGCCGGTCAACGTGGCAACTTGCCCCGCGCCTAGGATCAGCGGACCGGCCGTCACGACGTTGGGGACGCCGTCCACACGCAGCCAGCCCATATCCTGGAAGATTGCCAGTGTCACCGGGCCGGGGTGGCGGGTGATGCCGCTATAGCGGGGGATCATCAGCCGGTTGTCGCCGGTCTGGAACGTACTCTCATCGAGATGGGAGAGGCTGATGCCGTATGCCCAATAGTAAGGTGTATACAGTTTTGCCGCTGCGCCTGTGTTAGCTGCGATAGTGTTGGGACCACTGAAGTTGGCGTCGCTTTCCAGGCGTTTTCCCAACTCGCGCGGGTCCGGCGTGAGATAACTGAGTAGGGGGACGGCTGTACTATCGACGACAAGTTGATCGTAGGGCGTGGGACAATAGTCGCGGTAGTAGCAGAAGCCGACGCTGTATTGTTCATACATATTGCCGATGAAGCCCAAACCGTGGGCCAGCTCGTGCAGCGCCACCGCGACGAAATCCTTGTTTTCCGCCGACGTGTTCGTCGTCAAGGTCGGGGTGAGCGTGAATGACCAATCCACCGTGGCATCGAACTTCACGCCGATGTCTTCGAAGCCGGGCATCAGGTCATAGCCGCTCAGCGCGTTTGCCAACGCGATGGGGTAATGCGTTCTGCCCCACAGCGCAGCAGGGAAATCGTACTGGTACGCCACCGGGCCGCCGTAGGCTAACCCATCTCCCCCACTGATAGCATTTGACCAGCATGCGGATACCTCAATCGGTACGGTGGACGAAATCCACGTTCCCCAGAGACCGGCGGCGTAGTCGAACGCGGTCACCGCTTCGGGAGGCGGCGTCTCGCAGCTTGTCGACCAGGTGATGTTGAAAGTTGCACCCTCAGCAGGCGTCGCCGGCGCAGCAACGACAACGACCGGCGCTGTCCAGCCGCCGGTCGCTAACAAGAGCAGTATGGCCGCGAATCCCCATAATAGTATGGTCCCATAATGGCTTTCCTGGTCCTTGACAGCGCCACCCCAGCGCGGCCCGTGACACCATAAACGCAACTTCGGATCGTGCATCGGCCTTCCTCCCACAATATATATAGTCCCCGATGACGGATTCCCGTTCCTGTATCTTATCCCCAGTATAATGCCGCTCTTGGGTTACGACAAGTGCGAAAAATCACTCTTTATAAGATCAAGACTTACGCTAACAAGCGCCATTTTACCGCCGAGGACACGGAGAGCGCAAGGATTTTGTGATTAGAACTTATGCAAAACTATAGTTTTTTTGTCGCCGCCACAGACCTGTCAGGTTTTCCTAAACCTGACAGGTCTGGATATGGAGTCTATCCCTCTGCCGGCGGATGGAGTTCAGGAGCCGGAATCCTCAACCTGTTACGGGTTGAAGAAGGTGATAAGGGCATGCATGATCGTCTCCAGTGCTTGAATGGAGCGGATGACATCATCGCCGACGCTCATATCGTGGCCCGCGCCTTCGACCACGACGAATTTTCGCATGGACGTCTCGCCGATCGCGGCAAGGAGAGTGGGATCGTAGAACGAATCGGCAGTGCCGATGACGAGCAACGACGGACCGGCAAAGGTTGCCATTTGCGCGTGGACCTGGGGATGATTGAGGGCGGGGGTCAGCCACAGAGCATCCGTGCGTGCCGGGAGCGTTTGGGTCGCGAAGAGATGCGCCATCGCTAACGTGCCCAGGGATTTGCCGACGACGGTGAGGCGCGTATAGGGGCGTTGGGCCATAAGAGCGTGATAGGCGGCGTCGCTGTCGGCGGAGAGCCGGCGCTCACGCGCGGCTCCGTCCAGTTCACGAAAGGTGTCCACGTACTCGTAGTTTACCTGCAAAACGTCGGCGTTCTGGGCTAGGAGCCATTCGGTCACGTAGAAGAGCAGCGGCATCTGCGCCGTGTAGCCCAGTCCCGGCAGGACGATGGCCGCGTGCGCTGTCTCATCCCGCTGGCGGACAAAGGTATTGGGTACGGGCCGGCGCTCGTAACCTGTAATGGAGATTGTTTCCCAGGTATGCATGCTTATCCTCCGTAGATAAATTGTATCTATTCAGGTTTGTAAGCCTGGCGAAGCCACTTGTTCCCTATAGCAGGTCC
>DAOOGN010000123.1:0-8734 GCA_035415725.1 Anaerolineae bacterium
GCCGGCGCGGTCGAAGGCGTTGAGGCCGCCGTGCAGCGTGCCCACCCACAGCGTTTGCCCTGAGCCTGTCGAAGGGTCTCCGGCGCGGTCCGCGTAGAGGGAGAGCACGTCATTGTCGCTGAGACTGGTCGGGTCGGCCGGGTCGTGCCGGTACTGGCGCGCCTGAGCGGTCGCCGGATCGTAGCGGAACAACCCGGAGCCAAGCGTGCCGACCCACAGGATGCCATCAGCATCTTCGTAGAGTGCGCCGATGGATTCGGGCGGGAGGGCGGTGTGATGGTGGAAGCGTTCGCCGACGCCGCTGAAACTATCCAGCCCGCCGACGGTGCCCACCCACAGCGTGCCGGCGCGGTCCTCGTAGAGCACGTTGACGGTGTTATTGACGAGCGAGGCGGGGTCCGAACGTCGATGGCGGAAGACGGTGAAGGTGTAGCCGTCATAGCGGTTCAGTCCATCCTGCGTGCCGAACCAGAGGAAGCCCTGACGGTCCTGCAAGATGGTATAGACGATGTTGTGGGAGAGGCCGTCTTCGGTCGTCAGGTGGACGAACCTCGGTGCGGTCGTTTGGGCGTACGCCGATACGGTGAACAGGCCAAGTGCAAGGACAATCAGGCTCAAGCCGATGGAAGGCCACGCGAGCACCCATCGCGGCCTTCTTTGGTCCCTTAGCTGTGTCTCTCTGTCTTCCCTTTTTCCTATCACCGGGCCACCTGGTAGTCACATCCATAGATCAGGACTTACGCCAATGAAGGGTGGGGCGGGGGCGTTTCATAGGCCTAGCAGGTTTGCCAAACCTGCCAGGCCTGTTGCGATGACAAAAAACCCTAGTTTTGCGTCAGTCCCATCGATGACTCCTTGCGCTATTTTTTTTGTGGTTGGAACATCCTGGTCCTACGCGGCACAAATAGTTCCTCAGTGAACGCTAGAACCGCGGATCTGGCGATCCGCTCCACGCGGCGATCCGCTTCGCGCATGGCTAACGGGGGTGAAATTTCTGCTACGATGGACTAGACAATGTCTTTCTGTGTCCATACGCCGTCGATCAGCCGCCACATGGCACCAGTGGGATTTTTATCCTGCAACTCCGGCGGCAGGCGGTGTGGGCGGACGTTGTCGTAGCTATGCAGCGCGCCGAAGCGCAACAGTGCAGCGGGGACGCCGACGGCGGTGAAGCCGGGATGACCCGTTGCGGGATAGGGTCCACCGTGGTTCATTGCCGGGCTGACGGTGACGCCGGTGGGCATCTTGTCGTTCAGCAGTCGCCCTACTTTGGTGCGCAGAAGCGGCGCGATTTGAGCGTACAGCGCATCATCGTTGCCGCCGGTATGGGTGTACAGACAGCCGGTGAGGTTGCCTTCCAATGCCTGGGTAATGGCTTGCATTTGGGCGATATCCCTGGCAAAAACGATGAGGGATACGACGCCGAACGCTTCGATTTGCAGTTCGTGTGGATGCTGGAGGAAGTCATCACCGGAGATACGCAGGAGCGTGTTGGCGTAGCGATAACTCGGCCCCTCGACCTCGTACCCGCCGGTCACAAGCTGTGCACCGTTGGCCTGTAATCTCTCTACGGCATGGGCGATGGTGCGCACGCCGCTTTCGCCCAACAGCACGCCGGGCGGGGCCTGGAAGTGTTCCCGCATTGTGTCGAAGAAGGCTTCACTGCTCGCATTGTGCAGGACGACGACAAAGCCGGGTTTGGTGCAGAATTGCCCCACCCCCATCGAGCACGAGGCGTACAACTCCGCGGCGATGGCCTCCCCACGCTCCTCCAGCGCGCCAGGCAAGATGAAAATTGGGTTGATGCTGGACATCTCCAGGTAAATCGGCTTGCCGGCTTTGTCCGCTGCTTCTTTGAGGCGGAGTCCCGCCTGGCGACTGCCCGTAAAGCCCGTCGCTCCGATCAGCGGGTGGCTCACCAGTCGGAAGCCGACATCCGGCCGGGTGCGGTAGAGCAACTGCACCAGCGCGCCGGGCATACCGGTCGCCTGGATGGCCTCGCAGGCGGCCTCGGCAAAGAGCTGCGTTGTGCCGGGATGTCCGGTGTTGGCTTTGGCAATGACGGGGTTGCCTGCCGCGATGGCCGCCACGAAGTCTCCGCCTGAGGCCGAACCGAAGGCGAACGGGAAGTTGTTCGGGCCGAAGACGACCACAGGCCCGCCCAGTGGCCCGTACATCGAGCGGAGGCCGCGCTGCGTGTCGATAGTCGCCAGACACCAGGAACGCTCGCGGGCGACGGCAGCAGCCTGGCGGAGTTGGTCTGTCGTGCGCGGCAGTTCCACATCGCGCAGGCGCGGGGATGGAGGTAACGCGGTCTCGGTGTAGGCCAAATCGATCAGAGCGTTGGCTCGCGCTTCGATGACGTTGGCGTAAGTTTCGAGAAAGCGCGCGATCATATCCGGCGATAGGGTGCGTAAGGCGGTCGCTGCTTCATATCCCGCCTGGATCGCCACTTCGACTTCGGCTGCGCTCGACACGGGATAGGTATCCGGCAAGAGCGTCTTCGTCGAAGGGTTGACCGCCGCGAACTCACCTACCGCGTCCGACGCCCGCCATTCACCGTTGATCAAAACTGGTTGCAGTGACATTGTTTTTCTCCTTATGTTTTTTATCTATTCAGGCTTTCGAGAAGTTATCTTTGATTGGACTCATTTTGTATCGCACCCTGGCAACTCGAAACTTATTCCACGGGATTTTGTAGTATCAGCTCATTCACGTAGATTGTGACCGTGTCGCCCGGCAACAGGGTGAAGTCAGGTGGCGGCACGAGGCATGTACCGGTCATCAGAAAGACGCCGTGGGGGAAGTCAAGTTCGCGGTACAGGTAGGCCACCAGTTCCTCGTAAGTGCGCTTCATCTGCGCAGTGTCGGTCTCGCCTGCGTAGACGGTCTTGCCGCGGCGGGCAATGGTCATGCGGATGGGAACCTCGCGAAATATGTCGGGAGCGGCAAGGTGGATAGCCGGGCCAAGCGCGCACGAGCCGTTGTAGACCTTAGCTTGCGGCAAGTAGAGAGGGTTCTCACCCTCGATGCTGCGCGACGAGACGTCGTTCCCGGCGCAATAACCGACAATCTCCCCGTGACAGTTAATCACCAGTGTGAGTTCTGGTTCTGGCACGTTCCAGGGGCTGTCGGAGCGCACGTGAATCGCACTGCCGGGCGCAACGACGCGCCAGCCGGCCGCCTTGAAAAACAGTTCCGGGCGTTCGGCGACATAGACGCGCGTGTAGATGTCGCCGGTCTGTGACTCAGCTTCGCGGGCATCACGACTGCGCCGGTAGGTGACGCCGGCGGCCCAGACTTCCTGCGCCGGTTCGATGGGAGCGAGCCGATCGCCGCCGGCTGCATCCGCGGTGGACAGCGTTGGCAGGAAGGGAGTGGCCGCCGCGGAGGACAGTTCCAGAAGCCGACTCAGGGAAAATTCCGGCTGTAGCCATGTGCCGTCCAGTGCCCAGCGTGGGCCATGCGGGGTTGTATGTCGAGTTAGATTCATGGCAATATCTCCTTGAGATCGATCAGGTCTAATAAATCGCTCGTGATTGGCCCCATTCTCCCTGCTTCTCCGCTTGCGAGGAGGAGATCATTGCCTGAGGGGAGGGGCCGAAATGTCAACATTTGAACGTTACGGGATGACAACCAGGTAGTTTGCAGCCCCCCAGCCCTCCCGTTGGGAATGGGCTTCGTCGCGCAAGAGCCACCACGTTAAGTCGTCGGCGACCGTCGGCCCGTCGATGACGAGGAAGACTTCACCTTCCGCAGCAATATCCAGGCGTTCTGTCGTGGTACCCGGCGTGGCGCGCAGACTCAACCCCGCCGCACCTGTTCCGCTGACGCGCACCCGCACGCCAACGCCGATTTCGGTGGGCGAGAGAGGCAGGGTGGGCGAAGGGGTGGGTGTCGGGAATGGCGTCGGGGTTGGCGTCGGCGTCGGCGTAGCCGTCCAAACGATTGCGGTGGGACGCGGTCCTGGCGGGATAGCTGTCGGCCTGGAAAACAACCATAAACCGGTCACGATGACCAGCAAGATGCCGCCGATCAACAGAGTCAGGCATCCCCATTGCCACAAGTTCGCGCGCTGGACGTTGTTGGTTGTCACGCGGATATTATACTCTGGGTGGAGGAAGGCACAATCGGCAGGTCAGGGCGCTCCTTTCAGAAGCGACTGAAGTCGCTCCTACGACTGCCCTTTGTTGATAAGCGCTGGGGGGCAACCGGGAGCCTTGCCAGGAGCTTTCAACGGTGCTATCATCCACGTGTAGGGGGAGTAGGACGAATTGCCAATTCGGTAACGCCGAATGCTGCCCCCTCGGGGTGCCTGGCGTGCGTCGAAGATGAACTTCAGTACCCCTGCAAGGACTTGAACCTTGATAACAGGTTTAGGAAACCTGCGTTCTCTCCGATTGAACTACAGGGGCAACGGCGGCATTATAACACGATTTGCCAACCGTTCAATGGGCAGGGCAAAAGGTGTTGGGCGACCTATCCCCTGCGGCTCAATTCGTTTCCACCGCTGAGCACGCTGAGGACGCAGCGAAATAGCACAAGTCTCGGCGAACCCGGCGGTAAAAATCCCACGCTGTTGTGTTCAATATCATCCTGACGAGTACAAAATCCTACTTATTTTGGAGGAACCCGGATGACGACGTATCATGCTATTGAATGGTTGGAAGAAGGCACGTTGCGTTTGATTGATCAACGCCGACTGCCGCATGAACTGGTTTATGTCGACTATACCGACTACCGCGACGTTGCCGTCGCCATCCGTGATATGGTCGTGCGCGGCGCGCCGGCCATCGGGATCACGGCAGGCTATGGGATGGCGCTGGCGGCATATCACAGCCCGGCCGTCGATGCAGATACCCTCCGCGTCGACCTGCGCACTGCCGATGCGGTGCTCCGTGCGGCCCGCCCCACCGCCGTCAACCTTTTCTGGGCGCTGGACCGCGTGTTACGCCGCGTCTCTGACCCGGCGCTAGATACCGTTGTGGCCATCCGTGAGGCTGTGTTGGCGGAGGCGCACGCGATCTATGCCTTTGAAGCCGAGTCCAACTTCCGCATCGGGCAGAACGCGCTACCTTTGGTGCCGGATGAGGCGAAAATCATCCATCACTGCAACACCGGCCCGTTGGCAACCGGCGAATATGGCACTGCGCTGCGGGTCATCACTGCCGCCCACGAGGCCGGAAAGCACGTGTATGCCTATGTGGACGAAACCCGTCCACGGCTGCAAGGCGCGCGTCTTACCGCCTGGGAACTGCAACAGTGGGGCGTGCCGTACACGATCATTGTCGATGGGGCCGCCGCGCATCTTATGCGCACGGTGGGCATCGACCTGTGCGTCGTTGGTTGCGACCGCATTGCCGCCAATGGCGACACGGCAAACAAAATCGGGACGTACAGCCTGGCACTGGCAGCCCAGGCCCACCACGTGCCGTTCTACGTCGTCGGCCCCACCAGCACCATTGACATGACGCTGGCTACCGGCGATGAGATTGCCATCGAACAGCGGTCTGCCGAGGAGGTCACGCGCTTCGAGACATGCCAGATCGCCCCCGTCGGTGCACCCGCGACCAATCCTGCTTTCGATGTGACGCCGGCGGCGTACATCACAGCGATCATCACCGAGCGGGGCGTGGTATATCCACCCTTTAAGGAGAATCTGGCCTGTCTTATGACGCCGGCATCCTCTGTTGTCCACTGCTTGAGCCGCTGAAGCGAGCCGCGGGCTGAAGCGAGCCGCGGGCTGAAGCCCTGTGGCTCAACGCACGAAGCCCCCCGAGGGGGGCTGAGCGGCCGGCCCGCAGGGCCTGGTAAGTTCAGCCGACGGCTTTAGCCGCGGCTGAAGGATAGCGAGCCGCGGGCTGAAGCCCTGCGGCTCAATGCACGAAGCCCCCCCAGGGGGGCTGAGCGGCTAGCCTGTAGGGCCTGGTGGGTTCAGCCGACGGCTTTCGCCGCGGGCTGAAGGATAGCGAGCCGCGGGCTGAAGCCCTGCGGCTTAACGTACGAAGCCCCCCCAGGGGGGCTGAGCGGCCGGCCCGCAGGGCCTGGTGGGTTTAGCCGACGGCTTTAGCCTCGGCTGAAGGCGTTCCACCCCACGGAGGACAACGCAATTCTGCCGTTGCGCCAGTGGCGGCATTGTACGTTTTGGCGGTAGATCCCAGGTGATCGCCGAGCAGATAGTGCACCGTCCCCGGATTGCCCTGGCGCATCGCCACCCGCTGGCTGCCGGCGTAGTAATACTTGATCATCGTGCTCGTGCTGCTGGTCCACTCGCAGTGGTTGCCGGCGTAGCAGGTGGTCACGCCGTTCAGCACGGATTTGACGCGGTTGTAGACGCTTTCACCTCAACTTATTCCAAATCACTTGTGGTAACAAATGGGAGTAAATTCACTCCCAATTCCACTATCGAACGTGCTAACGCAAAGACAAAAGCATAATCAGTGCAATCCCCAGCAACAGAAGCCCAGAAACCATAAGAATCAGCCCGTAGATTTGTATATGCTTGTAAGTGAGTTTGCCAGTTCTTTCTACTTCTTTGTCCAAATGTCGAAAGAAACGCTGGAAAATATAACGATATGTCAACGTATTTTCGTGTATACTGGCTGGTTTTACAAGCATTCGAAGCCCCTGTATGATCAGCATGGCTATCACGATGAAAACTACAATGATGTGACGCAGGTCAGAACTATCTATCATAGGCGTTTCTCCCAACTATTTCCGTGTAAAGCAAGATGCTTAATCGGTATCTATGGAACAAGTTTAAAAAGCAAGGCCTCCACTGGTCAGTTAGTTATGGTAACTGCGCCACCGATATTCGATACAATGCTAATCACATCTGGCCAAAATTGGATACCTATGCCGGCGTAACTTAATGAAACATCGCCAAGCGCTCCCCATGCTGACTCTCCATCTAAAACACCGTCAAAATTACTGTACAAGCTATACGCTATACTAAGAGCATCGACAAGGCTTCCTGTCTTTTCTGCGGCTTGAATCACATTAACTGCACGTCCTCCAAGCCCTACAGTAAAGAGGTCTGCAGTGATGCCAGCAAGATCAAAGCCAGCATCAACCCAGTCGACTTTACTTGCGTCGAACCTGACATGGGAATATTGCGTACTTATGTGGGTATAAAAGGACTGACCCACCCCAGAAAGTCGATAAATGTCCTTAGCCTCGCCGCGCCCGGCAAATTCCCCTTGCCCTGCCCCAACGATTTTTTGGTCAACAAAACGTTCCCATTGAAGAGGATTGAATTGCATCAATTCGGACCCCGACAGGTTCTTTAAGCACCGTAGAAAAATTCCCGAGTTTGAAGATTCAAAGATACCTCTACCCCGCCAATCTGCTATTCCTCCACTAAGGCTATACGTAACTCCTTGGTCAAGAAAAGTACCATCTGTAGCCCGACGCAAGATTTCTAACCATCCCCATCTTCCATACAAAGAGGAATTTTCATTTTGGAAAAAGGCTAAGACCTCATCCCAAGTTGAGACTCCAAAGGACTTCATTATCTCTTCTTCGCTGTAGTGTCCACTTGGATCCGTATACCTGAGCGGATTATTGAGCACATACGCATACCGGTTGAGACTCTGCGGATTGGCCGGGCTGGGGACCATCGTATCCGCCTGGATGAAGCGGCCCAGGGCGGGATCGTAATAGCGCGCGCCATAGTCGTACAGGCCCAACCCGGCTTCGCGCCGTTGTCCGGTGAAGCGGCGGTCGGTGGGCAAGCCGGTCCCCTCCAGGCCGGGCCGCACTTCGCCATACGGCGTGTAGCGCATCTCGCTCACCTTCGCGCCGCTCGCGTCCGTCGCCAGGGACGCGGAGCCGAGGTGGTCGCCGTGCAGGTAGTATACCACACCTGCTTTGCGCATCGCAATCCGCTGCCCGCCCGCAAAGTAGTAGGTGGTGGTGAGACGCTGCGTCCCACTGATGTGGACTTCCACCGCACCCAGGTATACTGTCACGCCGCGGCAGTCTTCGCGCCACACGCGGTTGCCGTTCCTTCGCTGCGCTCAGGACAGGCTGCCATTGTCAATGAAGCGCGTCACGTCGCCGCTGACGATGTTGGTGACGACCGCCAGGCGATTTTCGACGTCGTAGGTGTCCTCATACCTCATGCTATTCTCTCAATGCGATCCACAATTTATCGCGGATCAGCTTTACAAGACTGTCATAGTTCTCTCCACTCGCCATTAAGGTGACTCCAAGGCTCCAGTGGACTTGCCCATCAGTACCTTTTACTGGAGAATAGTGTAGAAAACTTATCCCTTGCCTAATTTCCACAAAGGTTGTGTTACCTTTTGGATTAAATTGTGATTTATGTATCCACGAGCTGACTCCCTTCACATCACTCCAAGGCACAAAGTGCCATCTGAACAGACAGGTCTTGAGCTTTAATCCGACCTCATCAGCTTGCACTTCAGTACATATAACACTAGCAGCATAGCCAAAAGTGCCTACTATCACAATATCGACAAAGCTTGACAGAACGAGAAACCAGAATGGAGGGTTAGTTGGCTCTAGTGGATCGCTTAGATAGGCGCTCCATTGAAGTATAGTCATTCCGCCAAAGATTAAACCTGTCATAACAGCAGCACCAACGTAGCCACGGGCTGCTTTTTCTAATCGATGGTTGACATAGGTCATCATAGTAAGCTATCCTCTTCTTTACTCCAATACCTTCGCCAAAATGAGGCTCTTGTAGTATAAGAGATTCCAGCACCAGTGG
>DAOOGN010000124.1:0-8502 GCA_035415725.1 Anaerolineae bacterium
GCCCATCCCCCCTGCCCCCCTTCCCTCCAGGAAGGGGGATTTTGGGTGGGGGTGTGGCGGGCGGCTTCGCCGCCCGCCACACCCCCTTTTGCCCCCTTCTTCCCCGCTGGCGGGGGAGAAGGGGGTTGGGGAATGAGAGGGTCAGCACCTGCCGAAGGGGTCACCTATTATGTGCCCTCCCCAAAGTCCCGTTCGCCACCTGGCAAAGGTGGCTGAATAGTTACGAATCTTGTACGGGTCAACAAGATGGCGGACACGCGGCTCAATTCGTTTCCACAGACGAAACCGTCGAAAAACCGGATAAAAATCTGCTTCATCTGCTCAATCTGCTGACGAAGAATCGTTCTCGAACGGCAACAGACGATAGAAACAACTCCGCTCCCCCGTGTGACACGCCGGCCCAGCCGGATCCACCTTGAGCAACAGCACATCCGCGTCGCAGTCCACCCGGATTTCACGCACGCGCTGCACATTACCCGACGTTGCGCCTTTGTGCCACAATGCCTGGCGACTGCGGCTCCAAAAGTGCGCCTCGCCCGTCGCTTGCGTCAGGTGTAGTGCCTCGGCGTTCATCCAGGCCACCATCAACACCTCGCCTGTCGTCGCATCCTGCACCACCGCGGGAATCAGTCCGCGGTCATCATAGTTCAGTTCGATGCTCATTTTGCTCCTATGAAAATAGCCCCAGAGCACCCAGAATTCACAGAGAAAAACTCAAATTCTTTTAGACTCTCACCACAATTCCCTGCTCCGCCAGATACGCCTTCAAATCCCGAATGTCCAACACCTTGTCGTGGAACAACGAGGCCGCAAGCGCCGCGTCGGCCTTGCCCGCGGTGAGGACTTCGGCGAAATGGGCCGGCGTGCCCGCGCCACCACTGGCGATGACGGGAACGGAGACCGCCTCCGCAACGGTGCGCGTGAGCGTCACGTCATACCCGGCGAGCGTGCCGTCGGCATCCATGCTGGTGAGCAGGATTTCGCCCGCGCCCAGTTCCACGCCGCGCGCGCACCATTCGACCGCGTCCAGGCCGGTGGGGATGCGCCCCCCGTTGATGTAGACCTCCCACCCGCCCGCGGCACGGCGTTTAGCATCCACCGCCAGCACGATGCACTGACTGCCGAACCGCTCCGCGCCCTGGGTGAGGATCGCCGGCGTGCGCACCGCCGCCGAGTTGATGCTCACCTTATCCGCTCCAGCGAGCAACAGAGCGCGCACATCGTCCATTGTCCGCACGCCGCCGCCGACGGTGAACGGCATGAAGACCTCCACGGCGACCTGGCGCACGACCTGGATCATCGTCTGACGGCCTTCGTGCGTGGCGGAGATGTCGAGGAACACCAGCTCATCGGCCCCTTGCGCGTCGTAGACCCGCGCCTGCTCCACCGGATCGCCGGCGTCACGCAGATTGACGAAGTTCACACCCTTGACGACGCGCCCTTCTTTCACATCCAGACAGGAAATAATTCGTTTGGCTAACATCGGTCCTCCAGTAGTCAAATAGTCGTTAGTCTGGTAGTCGGATCGTCATTGCAAATCTATGACATTTCCTCGATTTCCAGAAGCGCTTCGAGAATCTCGGCGGCGTCGCGCACCAAGTCTGCGCAAATCGTCTCGTATAGGCGCTCATCGTGCGCTAACGCACGGCCTTCCGGTGTGCCGATATGACAACCGAGTAAATCCGGGCAGGTCAACGCGCCGTGACGCGCTTCGAAGCGACGGATGAACTCCGCGGCAACGGCGTAACACGTTTCGCGCGTGGCGTTATCTTCGGCCCGCGTTTTGCCATATTTGAGACCGATGACGATGATCGCGCCCGTCACCACACCACACGTCTGCCCAGAGCGTCCCATCCCACCGCCAAACGCGCCCGCTGCGCGCAGCGCCATCTCGCGTTCCATTCCGAAGAGCGGCGCGTAGGCCGCGCAGACGGATTGCGCACAACTGAATCCTTCCGAGAAATATGCTAATGCTTCTTCAATTCTGCTCATCATAACCTTTCTTTCAAAGTCTGATAGTCATCAGTCCGGTAGTCGCTGCTGTAGCTGGGTCAGATTGTCAACACCACTTCCAGATTGATCTGTCTCTCATACAAGGCGCGCCCGATGATGACGCCGCGCAGTCCGGCTTCCTTCACCCGCTGTACATCGTCAAGCGTGGTGACGCCGCCGGAGGCGATCACCGACAAACCGGTCGCCTGGGCCAGCGCCGCGGTCGCTTCCACGTTGACGCCGTCGCTCATCCCGTCACGGGCGATGTCGGTGAAGATCACCCAGCGCCCGCCCCACGCCTCCCACTGTTGCGCCAACTCAAGCGCCGTCAGCGGGGCGGCTTCGCGCCAGCCGCGCGTGCGAACGTAGCCATCCCGCGCGTCGATGCCCACCGCCAAACGCTCCGGGCCGAAATCCGCCAGCGCCTGCTCGACCACCGCCGGATTCTCCACCGCAACCGTCCCCAGCACGACGCGCGCCACGCCCATATCGAGCACGCGGCGTACTGTCTCCAGGTCGCGCACGCCGCCGCCGAACTGCACCTTTAGCCCCGTCGTGAGAATCCGCGCCAGTGCCGTGACGTTCTTGCGCCCGCCCTCACCGAATGCTCCGTCGAGGTTGACAACATGTAACCACGTCGCACCGGCAGTCTGCCAACGTCGGGCTACGGCCAACGGCTGATCGTCGTAGGCCGTCTCGCGGTCGGGATCGCCCTGCGCCAGCCGCACCACGCGCCCTTCACGCAGGTCAATCGCCGGATAGATCGTGAAATCGTTCATAAGTCCTCCTTCGAAGTCTCGTAGTCAGTTAGTCAAGTAGTCAAGTAGTCGGACCAACACCATGACTACCTGACTACACGACTATCCGACTACAAAGTTTCGTAAAATGTGCAGACCAACGTGCTGGCTCTTCTCCGGGTGAAACTGGATGCCGTAGACATTGTCGCGTCCAACAACACACGGAAACACTCCTCCATAATCAGTGACAGCAAGCGTATGTTCTGCTGCGGCCTGACAATAGTAGCTGTGGTTAAAGTAAGCCCACGCGCCGGCAGGTAAACCGGCAAACAGCGGCATCTTGACGAGCGGAACGACCTGGTTCCAGCCGGTGTGCGGCACTTTTAACCTCATCCCCGCTCCCGCTCCGGCGAGGGGGGAGGAGAAATCGAATCGAACGACGCACCCCGGCAGCAGACCCAACCCGGCGCGCCGCCCCATCTCCGTCCCCTCGTCGAAGAGCACCTGCATCCCCACACAAATGCCCAGGAACGGCGTTCCGCGCGCGACGACCTCACGAATCGGAGTCACAAGGTCGAGCCGTTCCAGACTTGCCATACAGTCGCCAAACGCGCCCACACCCGGCAACACAACCTTGTCCGCCGCCAGCACAACATCCGCCGCCTGCGTCACCTGCACCTCCGCGCCCACGGCCATCAGCGCCTTGTGCACCGAGCGCACGTTCCCCGCGCCATAGTCGATCAATGCGATCATAGAACACCTTTTTCTGTCAGCAAATTGAGCAGATCAAGCAGATTTTGCTTTAGCCATTGAACAATCTGCTCAATGTGCTTCATCTGCTGATTATATCATTCCCTTGGTGGACGGAACGCGGTCTGCGCGGCGGGGATCGCGTTGGGTGGCGATATCCAACGCACGGGCAAATGCTTTGAAGAGCGCCTCGGCTTTGTGGTGATCGTCGCGCCCGTAAAGCACGCGCGCATGGACGTTGGCACGCGCGGTCACAGCGAAGGATTCAAAGAAGTGCTCCCATAGCGTGGTCGGGATGCCGCCGACTTCGGGCGCGGTCCACGCCCCATCGACCACCGCGTAGGGTCGCCCGGAAAAATCCACGGCGACAAACGCTAGCGCCTCGTCCATCGGCACATAAGCGTGCGCCATGCGCACGAGGCCCGTACGGTCGCCGAGCGCCTGATCGAAGGCGCTGCCCAACGCCAACGCTGTATCCTCGACGGTATGATGGGGATCGACATGCAGGTCGCCGGTGGCGCGCACCGTCAGATCGAACAGCCCGTGCACCGCGATGTGCGTCAGCATGTGATCGAGAAAGCCCAGGCCGGTGGCAATGTCATACAGTCCGCTGCCATCCAGGTTTAGACTGATCTCGATTTTCGTTTCTTTCGTTTCGCGTTTAATCGTACTTCTGCGCATTTCTCCCCCTAAAGTCGTCAGCAGATTTCTATTTCTCAATCTGCTGAGCAATCATACTCAGAGCCATCGCAAAACCTCAATCACCCGATCCATTTGCTCTGGGCGGCCCACGGTGATGCGGATATGATCGCTCAACCCGGCGCTGCTGTAGTAGCGGACGAGGATGCCTTCCCCTTCCAGTGCCAGCTTGAGCGCGTAGGCGTCGCGCCCCACCACCTTGCACAAGATGAAATTGGCCTGCGACGGATAGGGTTGCAAATACGGGATGCCCGCCAGCAAATCGAAGAAGCGCGCGCGTTCCGCGACGATGCGCGCGACTTTATCGTCGAGCCAGTCCAGATCATCCAGCGCCGCCAGCGCCGCCGTCGATGCCGCCACAGAGACATTATACGGCTGCTTGATTTTCCACAAGTGCGGCATCAGTCCGGCAGGAAACGCTCCGTATCCCACACGCAACCCGGCCAAACCTGCCAGCTTGCTGAACGTGCGCAAGACAATGAGGTTATCGCGCTCCGGGACCTGGCGGATGCGGCTCCGCACCATCCCAGGAATGCCATTTTCGCCCGCAAATTCGACGTAGGCCTCATCCAACACGACGACAAGTGGCAACGCGAGCAGGCGCTCCAGATCGGTGTCCGGCAGCCACGTGCCGCTTGGGTTGTTCGGTGCAGCGAGGAAGAACAACTTGGGGCGATACTGTTCGACGGCAGCTTCGATCACGTCCATATCCAGCGAAAAATCGGGGCGACGCGGTACAGGGATCACCTCGGCGGCGTGCAATGCCGCGTCGAAGGCATACATCCCAAACGTCGGCGGGCAGTTGAGGATCGCGTCGCCCGGCAAGAGGAACAGTCGCATGATCAGGTCCAGCAACTCATCGGAGCCGGCGCTCGCCATCAAAAACTCAGCCGGGACGCCGGTAAACGCCGCCAGGCTGGCGCGCAATGCCTCACTTCCAGGATCAGGGTAAATGTTGATGTCGTGCAAATCCGCCAGCGCCGCCCGCACCTGCGGCGAAGGGCCGTAGGGGTTCTCGTTCGCATCGAGCTTGATGATGTCTTCGGGCGCCCGTCCCAACCGCGCCGCCAACACATTAAACGGAAAAATCGGCGTATATGGCTCCATCGTCGCAATGTCCGGTCGGATTAAGTTTATGGAGTTCATGGTTTCTCCTATCAGCAGATTAAGCAGATTGAGCAGATTTTTGTTTCTGCACCCAGGCGGGCTTCCACAGATTGCGGCGCGCTTGATAAGCAGCATTGTTCTGAACAGCTAGGAGAGGAATATAGCGTGAATGATCTAAACTGCCCTTACCGAAATTTAACAGCAGACCTATTTCACGCCCGCTCGCGGCCAGATACATAAAGAGTTGTTGTTCACAATGCTTAGGTAAGCTCTCTAAAGCCTTCAGTTCCAGGATCACGGCCTCATCAACCAAAACATCCACGCGAAATTCACCCACAAGCTGTCCGTGAAACTCTACGGCGAACCCGACTTCTTTGACCGCTGTGATGCTTCGTTCCTTCAAGGCAATGAGCAACGCTTCTTGATACACCCTTTCCGGGAATCCCGGCCCTAAATCCCGATGCCCCTCCATTGCTGCGCCGATAATGGCATAAGTGAGTTTATCATACAAACTGATATCTATCATCATAACTCCTTACCTTGCCGGCAACTTGCACGAATTTAGCAGATCGCCCAAAAAGAAGACAAAATCTGCTTAATCTGCTAAATCTGCTGACGGAACCTTGCCGCCATACGATGCGCCGTCAATGACTCCGCGTCGGCGATGCGGGCCGCGGTTGGAGCGAGGCGGCGGGCACTATCCGCGTCCAGGCCGATGATGTTGATGACTTTCACGAAATCCAGCACATTGACCGGTCCTGTAAAGCGCGCGGTGCCGCCGGTGGGCATGATGTGACTCGGCCCGGCGACGTAATCACCGAGCACCTCGAACGAGTATTCCCCCACGAAGATACCACCCGCGTTGCGGATTGTGTCCACCCACACCTCCGGCTCGGCAACGGAGAGACACAGGTGCTCCGGCGCGAACTGATCCGCCAGACGTACCGCCGTTGCCAGATCGGGTGTGAGGACGATGCCGCCCTGCCCCGCCAGCGATGTGCGGATGACGTCCGCACGACTGAGCGACGCGGTCTGCCGCTCGACTTCCGCCTGCACTGCCTCCGCCAGCACGCGCGACGGGGTGAACAAGATCGCCGTCGCCAGCACATCGTGCTCTGCCTGCGCCAGCAAATCGGCAGCGACCCACGCCGGATTTGCCGAATCGTCGGCCACCACAACGGTTTCCGTCGGCCCGTACAGCCCGTCGAGACCTACACTGCCGTAAACCTGGCGCTTAGCCAGCGTCGTGAACAGTCCGCCCGCGCCCACGACCTTATCCACCCGCGGCACGCTCTCCGTCCCGAAAGCCAATGCTGCTACCGCCAGCGCTCCACCGAGCGCGAACACCCGATCCACGGCGGCGATGGACGCCGCGGCCAGCGTCAACGGCGAAATACGTTCGGTGTGTTTGTCGGCGGGTGTGCAGACGATGACCTCATCCACACCCGCCACTCGCGCCGGGATCGCCGCCATCAACAGCGACGAGGGCAGCGGCGCCGTCCCGCCCGGCACATAGACGCCCACCCGTTCCAACGGTACAAGCCGTTGGCCGAGCACGCCGCCCAGCGCGTCCGTCGTCCAGTTGGGGATAGGTTGCCGGGCGTGGAAATCGCGGATGCGACCGGCGGAAGTCTCCAACGCAGCGCGTAAATCGGCATCGAGCGCCTGATAAGCTGCCTCCCATTCCACGCGGGGAACTTCCGGCACGTCCAACGTTACCCCATCGATGCGCGCCGTCCACTCGCGCAACGCCGCGTCGCCGCGAGTGCGCACGTCCGCCAACAGCCGCGCCACCGCCGCCGCCGGCGTCAGCGCCTCGCCAAAGGCCCGCCGGATGCCGTTGAGTACCACCTCCGGCACATCCTCCACGGTGGACATCGTTCGCCGGTGCAAAATTGCGTTTGCTTCCGCTGAGTTTTCATAAATGCGTATTGTCATATCTCCCAGACCTCTGCCAAAATCGGTTCTTCAGAATTTCGTGGGGTCGAAATAAGAAACCGGCCACGGATTGACACGCCAAGTATAAAAAATCAGTGCAATCCGTGTCATCCCAAAAACTAAAGCCATCTTTCCATCACCACGCCAAGCCCCCCAGAATCCCCAAATCTAAACTCCCTTCACCGCTTCCATCATCGCCTTATACCGCGCCGGTTCTTCCTCGAAGATATACGTGACCGGCGTAACGACGACGCCGCTGCCGCCAATGGCGCGCAGTTCGGCGATAGCTTGAATGAGCTTGTCGCGCCGTACAACGATTTGCACAGCATGCCAATGCAGATCGCCAGCGACCGCGCCATCGGTTGCCGCCATGTCCGCGCGTACTATGACAGGTGCAATCGTCGGCCCTTGCAAGCCGCCCAGCACGTGCTGCGCGAAAATCTGCCGGGCGATGTCCTGCAGCGATTCCCCACGCATGTTGGCGACAACGAGGTAATGCTCCTCGGCGCGCAAATGCGCTTCGATGAACTCCAGGAGCGTGCGGGCCACACCGAGCACGGCGGCGCGCTCACGCAGGGCACTACGATTGGCGATGAGCGCCGCTTCCGAGTGCATCACCACGCCGTCCACAAGCGCACGGAGGCGATTGTCGAGCAACGTCTGGCCTGACGCCACAAGGTCCACGATACAATCCGCGTAACCAATGGCCGGGGCGATTTCCAGCGTGCCTTCGGATTGGACGAGTGCTACCGGCGCAACGCCGTTCCGCACGAGGAACTCGCCGGCGAGGTTGGGGAACTGCGTGGCAACGCGCAATGGTTGTCTCAACTCCCCGGCATAAGCCGCCAGGTCCGCCAGCGTCGTCACCGTCCAGGTCTCCGGCACCGCTACCGCCAGGCGGCAACTCCCAAAACCCAATGCCTCGTGCAGTACGAGCACTTTGCCATCGCCGCCGCCGTGTTCGGCGGTTACATCCAGGCCGGTGATGCCAAAATCCACACTGCCATCGCGCACGCTGACGACGATGTCCGTCGGACGCTGAAACAATACGGTGACATTGGGCAACGCCGGGATCGTCGCCGCATACTGACGCGGGTTTGGCTTGTCGATGTGCAGACCGCACGCCGCGAAGAAATTCACCGCCTCCTCGGCCAGGCGGCCTTTACTCGGTAGCGAGAGACGAATTTCGGTTCGTTCGGGCATAAGTCCTCCATAGTCTCGTAATATCTATTCAGGCTAGTAAACCTGACGAAGCCACTTATTCCCTATACCAGGTTTG
>DAOOGN010000125.1:0-8481 GCA_035415725.1 Anaerolineae bacterium
CGCTGGCGGGGGAGAAGGGGGTTGGGGGATGAGAGGGTCAGCACCTGCCGAAGGGGTAACCTATTATGTGCCCTCCCCAAAGTCCCGTTCGCCACCTGGCAAAGGTGGCTGAATAGTTACCACAAACCTACACTAATTTTTCAAATTCGTGAAAAGTAACTGTTCAAGTGGGACGCACTTTTACACTTGATATGACAGTGGAAAGCGCAAAAATCGCCATTTGAGCCTGGAATAAGTGCGCCCCACCTCTAGGCTGAATAGTTACCGTGAAAATTCGCGCGGATTCGTGGTATATTCTCAGGAGGGAGAACAATGAGTCAGATCATCATCAACATCGATAAGGTCACCTATCACCACGGCGCGCTGTTGGCGTTGGACAACATCACGTGGGAGATTCAGGCCGGGCAGAAGATCGGCCTGGTCGGCACGAACGGCGCAGGAAAGTCCACGCTGCTGCGGGTGATCGCCGGGGAATTGCAACCCGACAGCGGTTATCTCACCCGGCATAAGACGCGCATCGGCTATCTGGCCCAAGAACCGCGCTTCGTCCCCGCCGCAGAGGGCGGCCCGCAGACAGTGTGGGAAGCAGCGTTGAGCGCCAACGCCGACATCCAGCGCCTTGAAGCCGAAATGCGCCGCCTGGAAGCGCGCATGGGCGATCCCGCCGTCTACGAGGACGAACGCGAGTTCGCCCGCGTGCTGGCGGCGCACACCCGCGCGCAGGAAGCCTTCGAGCAGTTGGACGGGTACCGCTACGAGAGCTATGCCAAGCAAGCGCTGCAAACCGTCGGCTTCGCCGAGGCCGACTTCGACATGGCCGTGGCGGTGCTCTCCGGTGGACAGAAGAAGATGCTCGGTCTGGCCCAACTGCTCGCCATCCACTGCGACCTTCTGCTGCTGGACGAACCCGACAATCACCTTGACCTGGTGGGCAAAGTCTACCTGGAACGCTTTATCCGCAGTTTCCCCGGCACGGTCATCATCGTCTCACACGACCGCTATCTGCTGGACGAGGTCGCGGATCACATCGCCGAACTCGAAGATCGCCACCTGACGCTTTACCAGGGCAACTATTCGGCCTATTCCACCGCGAAGCAGTTGCGCCTACTGCGTCAACAACAGCTTTACGCCGCGCAACAGAAGGAAATCGCCCGCATCGAGGCGGCGATTGCGCGCTTCGAGTACTGGGCCAGCATCGTCATCGACGAGCGCCACATCCGCCAGGCCCGCTCCCGTCAGAAGATGCTCGACCGGATGGACAAGATCGACAAGCCCATCTTCGAGCGCGGAAAGATGGGCTTGGAACTGAACGGCTGGCGCGGATCGAAGAAAGTCCTGGACATCGTCAACCTGGATAAGATTTTCGCTCCGCGCGGCGCGGAGACGGAGGACAAGATCGTGCTCCTCGGTCTCAATCTGCTGATCTGGCACGGGGAACGTGTCGGGCTTATCGGCGCGAACGGCAGTGGCAAGAGTGTGCTCTTCCGCTGCATCCTGGGACAGGGACAGGAGGAGCCGACGGGCGGGGTCATCCAAATCGGTCCCAGTGTGCGGATCGGCTATTACGCGCAGCAACACGAGACGCTCGACCCCACCCACACGCTCATCGAGGAAATCTGGGAGGCAAAGTCGATGTCGGAGCACGCGGCGGTGAATTTCTTGCGGCGCTTCCTCTTCCCCTACGAGCGGACACGGGACACGGTGTCCACGCTTTCGGGCGGGGAGCGCAGTCGTTTGCAACTCGCCAAGCTGATGCTCTCGGAGGCCAATTTCCTCCTGCTCGACGAGCCGACGAACAATCTCGATCTGCCGTCGTGCGAGGTGCTGGAACAGGCGCTGGAAGAGTTCGAGGGGACGGTGCTCGTTATCTCGCATGACCGCTATTTCCTCAACCGCATTGTAGACCGCCTGGTGGAACTGGAGAATGGCAGTCTGACGGAATACGCAGGCGACTTCACCTCCTACGCGCAGAAGAAGGGGATAAGCTGATGGAGAGGACTGACGCAAGCCCGGCTCAAAGCAAGCGGCGGAGAGTTTGTCGTGACGCCTTCAAGTGTCTCGCTGTGGGCGGTCTCCGATCGGGCCACCGCCTGGCCCTATATCCCTGGACAGTTGCGCAATAGCAAAGTCCGAGTACACTTCTTACCGGGAGCTGAATGCCGATTCGTAATTCGCTCATTCGCTGATGCTATGAAAACGCGCCGACAACATCGACGAAAAACCACAGCTACCCGCCGGGTGGGTGTCCGCTGGTGGCGGCAATTCTGCCAAGACCTGCGGGTGTTCACGCGCCTGTTCCCGTGGAAGGTAAGCGCCGTCCTGCTGGTGGGCGTTGCGCTTACCGCCGCGCTCTTCGAGCAGACCTACAATCACGTCCTCATGGCCGGCGATACCCCCATTACCTATGTCAAAGCGGTGTACGCCGTGCTGAATATGGTCGCGTTTCAGGTGACGTTTGCCGATATGCCGGATAGCCCCGCCCTCGACATTTACTTCGTGATCGTGCCGCTCATCGGCATCCCGTTGCTGCTGGCCTTCGGGTTGAACATTCTCAATATCCTGCGCATCTTCTTCGTGCGCGGCGAGCGCGGGCCGGTGTGGCAGGAGGCGCTGGCAGCGACGGTCGAACGTCCCATCGTCGTCTGCGGCCTGGGACGGGTGGGCTATCGCATCGCCCAGCAACTGCTCGACATGGGACAGCCGGTTGTGGGCATCGATGCGACCCCCTCACCGCTGATCGACGTCCTCCTCGAACGCGGCATGCCCTGCATCACCGGCGACATCCATAATCCGGAGGCACTGCAGCGGGCCGGCATCTCGCGCGCGCAGGCGGCCATCGTCTGCACCAACCAGGACCTCGTGAACATCGAGGCCGTCTTCCACATCCGCGAGATGAACCCGCAGGCGCGCATTGTCCTGCGCCTCTTCGAGGACAGCATCGCCGATGAGATTCAGGAGACGTTCAACGTGAAGGCCGTCATCAGTCGCTCGGCAGTGGCGGCGGCAGCCTTCGCCCACGCGGCGATGGGTCTGGAAGTTCTGGAAACTTTCACTCTCAAGAAGCATACCTATTTCCTGACCCGGCTCACGCTCGCGCCGACCTCCCCCATGGTGGGTAGCATCCTCGGCGCAACGGCGGAGGCCGCCGATGTGACCATCATTTGTCTGGAGCGCGAGGGGCAGATGTGCGTCGAGCCGCAGGCCGAGACGGTGTTGCACGCCGGCGATACCCTTTTCACCTTCGCCGAGATGGGACGCGCCGGCGAATTGGCGCGCCAACGCCAAAGCGCGTCCGCAGCCGGACCGATCTTCGTGTGCGGCATCCAACATACGGGCTATCGCGTGGTCAACACGCTGGTGGATTTGCACCAGCCGGTCGTGGCGCTCGATTTCGCATCCGATGTGCTGGCGGAACAATTACGCGCCCGCGGCGTGCCGGTGTTCTACGGCAATTTCCGGCAAGCGGCGACGCTGACGCAAGCAGGCATCCACACGGCCGACGCTCTCATCGCGTGCAGTGAAGATGACATGATAAACTTCGAGACGGTGTTGCGCGCCCGTGAGCTTGTCCCTGACCTGCGCGTGGTGATGCGCATCTTCGAGGAGTCGCTGGGGGAAAAGCTCCAACAGGCCTTCACCATCAATGCCATCTACAGCACCTCGGCGATTGCCGCGCCGCTGTTTGTGACGGAGGCGCTGAACGCCTACCTCGTCCAACCGGTGAGCATCAGCGATACGCAGTTGGGCGTTCCCTTATTTATCGCGCACCTCACCGTCGCGCCGCACTCGCGGCTGGACCGCGTTGCCATCGCCGATCTCACCCGCGAGGCCGACTTGACCGTGCTATTGCACATCGGTGGGGACGATGTCCACATTCCGCCGGATCCGGCCTGCGTCCTCGCGCCCGACGACGAAATCGTCGTCCTGGCATCCGAGGAAAAGCTGCGTCCATTGAAAATAGGCTGATTGAAGATGAGGAGAGTTAACGATCTTCGACTTTGGACTAGCGACTGCAAGACTCATGACTACAAGACTGACAACTGAGGACTACTATGAAAAAAGGCATACATACCACGGCGATTCATACCGGCATGGAACTCGAGCCGCGCGACGTGACGCCGTCGATTCACATGGCGAACACGTACCTTTTCGAGAGCGCGGAGGAAGCCGCCCACGCCTTCGAGGCGGAAGACCAGCCCATCTACACACGCTGGGGCAATCCAACGATTGAGGTGCTGGAGCGCAAAATTGCGGCGCTGGAAGGGGCGGAAAAGGCCGTGGCGACGGCTTCAGGCATGGCGGCGGTCAGTGCAGCCCTGCTCACGGCGTTGCCAGATGACGGTAAGAGACACGTTGTCGCCACGACCGGGCTATACAGCGGCACGTACCACTTCGTCACCCAAGACCTGCCAGGCTTCGGCATCGAGACGACGCTGGCAGAAGCCACCGATCCGGCGGCGTTCGAGGCGGCCATCCGCCCCGAAACCCGCGCTATCTATCTGGAAACGCCGGGAAATCCCACTCTGGCATTGAACGACATTGCCGCCATCGCCGGCATTGCTCGCGCGCGCGGCATTCTCACGATCATCGACAATACCTTTGCCACACCGGTCAACCAGCGACCCATCGACCTGGGCATCGACGTCGTGGTTCATTCGGCGACGAAGTTCCTCGGCGGGCACGGCGACGCGATGGGCGGCGCCGTCGCGGGGCCGGCGGACTTTGTCAAGCGCGTGTTGCAGGGGCCGATCCGCAACTTCGGCGGCTGCATCAGTCCGTTCAATGCGTGGCTCATCGCGCGGGGGATCACGACGCTGCCGCTGCGGATAGAACGTCACAACGCCACCAGCCTGCGCGTCGCCACGTGGCTAGGCGAACACCCGGCGGTAGCCTGGGTACGCTATCCCTGGCATCCGGCGCACCCGCAATACGATCTGGCGCGACGGCAAATGCCCGGCGGCGGAGGAGGCGTCGTCGTCTTCGAGCTGAAGGGCGGCTTTGAAGCCGGGGCACGTTTGCTCAATCGCGTGCGGCTTTGTGCGCTCACTGTCAGCCTGGGGGACGTGCGCACGCTCATCACCCACCCCGCCAGCACCACCCATCGCAGCGTTCCACGCGAAGCCCGGCTCGCTGCCGGCATCGGCGACGGGCTGGTGCGATTGGCGGTGGGGTTGGAAGATGTAGAGGACATCATCGCGGATTTGGAGCAGGCGTTGGAAGCGGGATAGTTTTTTGCAACCTTGTCTCAATCGGCCTGCCTGACGACCTTGTTTCACCCGCGCGGCGGAGGCGGCGTAGTACCTGCGAGAGCAGACCCCTGCGCGCGCGTTTCCCCGCCCACGGCACGCTGCCTGCCCCCATCCACTTCAAGTGCTGTGGGACGGCGGCCTACTGAGAAAACTTATATCCGATCAAGATTTCACGACTACCAAATGGCGTACCACTATGATCCGTAACCCGCTTCACAATTCCCACACCTGGACAATACCACGTCGCATCCCAATTCCCACCGATCACCTCAGTCATCCGATAACATTCCTCAAAATCCCCAGCCGGCACATCTTGTGGATTCTCTTGTTCAACCTTGCGCAGCATAGAGTCAACCTCGTCATGCGGATAAGCCTCGGCCATCTCTGCAGTCAGATACCACTGCGCTCCTTCGAACAAGGGAAAAACCAGCTCTCTTATACCACGCTCGGGCAACCGGTATATTTCCATCCTCTGCTGCTGATAAATCGTCTGACCATCGATAGCATACCAATAATAGTCCGGCTCTTGCGAGGCTAGCCGATCGCACCAGTTTTCTGGAATTTCTCGCCATTCCTCAGGACAAGACTTCAACTCCTCATACCGAGCGATCTGAAAAACGGGATACGGCCTGAGTTCTGAGTGCAAGATATCAACTACTGTTTCTGTCACAATGTACGTTGCCGTCAAAACGCCAGACTGATTAAACCCCTGATAGAAGGTTCCTGAATAGACCCAAGTGTTCTCCACGGCGAGCGGGAAATCTACCTCCCGTTGATCTTCGACCGATGGACCTGATCCATCCGTCATAGTGGATGAGTTCGTCGCCTGGGAGGGATTGGTAGTTCTCTGAACCCTACAAGTAGCCAGAATGAATGTGAGTAAACCAAGACCAACGGCTAAAATCCAAACCTTCGAACCCCTTTTCATTATCCAACCTCCGACTGCAAATTGATGAGCTGCCGCTCAACGGCCTGGGTAAGCCCTGCCGCCCGTCCTTCGCTGACCCAACCACCTTCGCCAGAAAGCATAATCGCAAGCCGTTTGCCCGCCGCTGAGGCCGGCGTCGGCCTCACCTGGTGTTAGCCGCAGTTCGCCTTCGTTTGTCAACGACGGGCAGCGGGACAGAGCAAAGACCCGCCCCGCTGCCCCCACACTTTAGTAGCCTTTCAGGACCAGAGGCAGGAAAACCTGCAACAGCGTCACCACATCCACCGGCGTCGTCCGGTAAAGGATGGTGCCCACCCCCAACTGGCCATAGCCATCCCAGCCCCAGCACTTGACCCCGCCGCCCGATACAAGCGCGCAGGTGTGATCATAGCCGGCGGCGATGGCCGCCACACCGCTCGCCAGCCCCACCACGTCCACCGGCGTGCTGTGGTCGGTCGTCGTGCCGTCGCCCAGTTGACCCTCCGAGTTTCGGCCCCAGCACTTGACCCCGCCGCCCGTGGTTAGCGCGCAGGTGTGCTCCCCACCGGCGGCGATGGCCGCCACCCCGCTCGAAAGCCCCACCACGTTCACCGGCGTGCTGCGGTCGGTCGTCGTGCCGTCGCCCAGTTGACCCTCCGAGTTTCGGCCCCAGCACTTGACCCCGTCGCCCGTGGTTAGCGCGCAGGTGTGATACTCACCGGCGGCGATGGCCGCGGCACCGCTGGCCAGCCCCACCACGTCCACCGGCGTGCTGCTCCCGGTCGTCGTGCCGTCGCCCAGTTGACCGCACTCGTTCCCGCCCCAGCACTTGACCCCGCCGCCCGTGGTTAGCGCGCAGGTGTGATACCCACCGGCGGCGATGGCCGCCACACCGCTCGAAAGCCCCACCACGTCCACCGGCGTGCTGCGGTCGGTCGTCGTGCCGTCGCCCAGTTGACCATAGTAGTTAGCGCCCCAGCACTTGACCCCGCCGCCCGCGGTTAGCGCGCAGGTGTGATACTCACCGGCGGCGATGGCCGCCACACCGCTCGAAAGCCCCACCACGTCCACCGGCGTGCTGCGGTCGGTCGTCGTGCCGTCGCCCAGTTGACCAGTCCAGTTATAGCCCCAGCACTTGACCCCGCCGCCCGTGGTTAGCGCGCAGGTGTGATACTCACCGGCGGCGATGGCCGCGGCACCGCTGGCCAGCCCCACCACGTCCACCGGCGTGCTGCTCCCGGTCGTCGTGCCGTCGCCCAGTTGACCGTACCCGTTATAGCCCCAGCACTTGACCCCGCCGCCCGTGGTTAGCGCGCAGGTGTGAGACCAACCGGCGGCGATGGCCGCCACACCGCTCGCCAGCCCCACCACGTCCACCGGCGTGCGGCTCCCGGTCGTCGTCCCGTCGCCCAGTTGACCGCGCTCGTTCCCGCCCCAGCACTTGACCCCGCCGCCCGTGGTTAGCGCGCAGGTGTGATACCAACCGGCGGCGATGGCCGTGGCACCGCTCGCCCGCCCCACCACGTCCACCGGCGTGCTGCTCCCGGTCGTCGTGCCGTCGCCCAGTTGACCGTACCCGTTATAGCCCCAGCACTTGACCCCGCCGCCCGTGGTTAGCGCGCAGGTGTGATACCAACCGGCGGCGATGGCCGTGGCACCGCTCGCCCGCCCCACCACGTCCACCGGCGTGCTGCTCCCGGTCGTCGTGCCGTCGCCCAGTTGACCGTACCCGTTATAGCCCCAGCACTTGACCCCGCCGCCCGTGGTTAGCGCGCAGGTGTGATACCAACCGGCGGCGATGGCCGTGGCACCGCTCGCCAGCCCCACCACGTCCACCGGCGTGCTGCGGTCGGTCGTCGTGCCGTCGCCCAGTTGACCAGTCCAGTTATAGCCCCAGCACTTGACCCCGCCGCCCGTGGTTAGCGCGCAGGTGTGACCATGGCCGGCGGCGATGGCCACGATGTCCTGTAAGGGGGGTAAGGAGGCCGTGCTGCTGGCCCTGGCCGGGTCAAGCACAAGCGGCCCATACGCCGGGTTCATGGAGATGGCCGGGCCAGCGCTCCTCGACGCGGCGGCCGGGGGTTGGGCAGCCGTCTGTGCGCCGGCTGCGGTCAGATTGCCGGCCAACAGGACCAGGCTCATCATTAGACTGATGAATAATCGTGCTTTCATTTACCTTACTCCTTTCTGTTGTTGGTAAGCGAACTGCGGCTAACGACCACATTCAGTCGCGCCGCGTGTGCGACATCCCACCTGCGAGAGCAGACCTGTTCGCCCGTGTTTCACCGTCGCTGACCGGCGGCGATAGCCGCGTCGGGCTTGAAG
>DAOOGN010000126.1:0-8330 GCA_035415725.1 Anaerolineae bacterium
ACCTGGCATAGGGAATAAGTGGCTTCGTCAGGTTTACGAGCCTGAATAGATACCTCCGGGTTACGCCTGTGGTCTGTGTCAAGTCGGCGTACCGTGTGAATCCGGCATTCCTGACGTGAGCCAGAACTTTAGCCGCGAATCTTTGCTAACTTCATAAGAGATTGGCGGTTGGGTTTTGGAGGAAGTGTTTGAAGAATCTATCCCAACTCGCTATCGTCGTCGATCCCGAACGCGACAACGTCGCCGTCGCCAAATCCTTCATCCCGGCGGATACGGTTGTGCTCTGGCAGGGGCGGACGATGGCCGTGCGCGCTGATATTCCTCCTGGACATCGCTTCGCGCTCTACCCCGTCCCCGTTGGAGAATGGGTGCGCCAGTATGGGCAGCCCTTCGCCCGCTCAAAAGGGCTGGCAGCGGGCGATCCGGTGAATGACGACACCGTAGAAAGCGTCGTCCCGCAGGTGAATGCCGCCAGTCTGGTGCTCCAAACGCCACACTTGCCCGCGTGGGAGGGCGCGCTGCCGGCCTTCCACGGCTTCCACCGGTCCGATGGACGAGTCGGCGTGCGCAACTGGGTGCTCATCGTGCCGACGAGCATGTGTTCCAGCCACGAAGCAGCGCAAGTCGCCCTGCGCGCCGGGTGGCAGGGTCTCTACACCCGCGAGCGCTATCCCAATGTGGACGGCGTCACGGCGATTCCGCACACGGGCGGCTGCGGTTGTCCCTATCCTCAGGCCGATGCGACCGGGCGAGGCACGCTGGAAAACACACTGCGAATTCTCGCGCAGCACATCGGACATCCCAACGTCGGTGCAGCACTGCTGATCGAACTCGGCTGCGAAAAGACTCATCTGGCGGCGTTCGATGCTTACTTCGGCGTCGACCTGGCAGCGCTCTATGACAAGCCCGTGATGCGGCTGAGCATTCAGGAAATCGGCGGTACGCAGGCGACCATCGATCGCGCCCTGGCGCTTTTACCCGCTCTACTGGCCGAGGCGAACAAGACGCCGCGTGCACCGGCCCCGCTGAGCGCGCTGGCGCTCGGCCTCGAATGTGGTGGCAGTGACGCCTTCAGCGGCCTTTCGGCGAACCCGGCGCTAGGGCAGGCAAGTGATCTGCTGGTGCGGGCCGGAGGACGCAGTGTGATCGCGGAGGTGGCGGAGTTCTACGGTGCGGAGCACCTCTTCGCGCAGCGCGCCGTGAACCGTCAGGTTGCCAGTGACGTCTTCGCACTGCTCGAATGGTACCGCGCGTATGCCACTGCGCGCGGCGGGCACAGTATGATGGAGAATCCCAGCCCCGGTAACAAAGATGGAGGTTTGCTCAACATCACGATTAAATCGTTGGGGGCGCTCGCCAAGAGCGGCAGTGCGCCAGTCGCGGGCGTGCTCGACTACGGCGATTGGGTATGGGATCATGCAGATAGCGGCGTCTACATGCTCAACACACCGGGCTACGATCCGCCCTCGGTGACGGGGTTGGTTGGCGCGGGCTGCCAGATGGTATGCTTTACCACCGGGCGTGGCTCGGTGTTCGGCAATGCCATTGCCCCCGTCATCAAAATCGCCTCCAACGACGCACTCTGCGCACGGATGCCCGACGATATGGACGTCAACGCCGGGGGCGTCATCAGCGGCGCGAAAACTTTGCCGGAGATGGGGCAGGTGATTTTCGACGCCATCCTTGCCGTTGCCTCCGGCAAACCCACAAAGGCGGAGATCAACGGCCATCGTGAGTTCAACCTGTGGGATATTGAGGGCTTGTTGCTGTGAAAGAGCGGTCAGCGATCAACTTTCAACCATCACCCAGAAAGCCGATCGTTGTAGTCAAAGCAGTCTAGCCGGGAATACGGGACTACCAGACTAACGACGAGCTGACTATTATCGCAGGAGGTTGTTGAATGGATAATACCGCGCCTGGCGTACCTGTGGGTTTTATGCTGCTCTTTGTCTGCACCGGATTACTGCTCGTGGGGTTGTCCATCCCCTTGCTGCGGCGGCGCATTAAACCGAACGGGTTGTACGGCTTCCGTACCCTCAAAACCCTCGGTGACGAGTGTATCTGGTATGAGAGTAATGCCTATGCCGGAAAATGGCTGCTCATATCGGGCGCCATCCATACCGTGGTATCGCTCGTACTCTACTTTGTCCCTTCCTATCGCGCGAATCTTTTGGCCTACGCGATAACGTGCGGGGTGATTTTCGCGCTTGTTTTTGTGGCGACAATCACCTTGAGCTTCAGGTTCCTGCATACGCTATAATGGCGATGTTTTACGCATCACGCATCAGGAGGTTCGTATGCTGACATCACGAGAACGGGTCAACATGACGCTCAACCACCAGGAGCCGGATCGCGTCCCGCTGGATCTGGGGGGCAGTCCGGTCAGTGGAATGCACGTGAGCGTCGTCTACGCGCTGCGGCAGGCGCTCGGCCTGGATGCTCCCGGCGCGCCGGTGAAGGTCATCGAGCCGTACCAGATGTTGGGCGAGATCGCGCCGGACCTCATCGACGCTCTGGGCGTGGACGTCGTCCCGCTCGGTGCGCCGACGACGATGTTCGGCTTCAAGAACGAGGGGTGGAAGCCCTGGACGACGTTCGACGGGACACCGGTGCTCGTGCCGGAGAGCTTCAACACCACGCCGGAACCCAACGGCGATCTGCTGATGTATCCCGAGGGCGACCCATCCGCACCACCTAGCGGGCGGATGCCGTCCGGCGGTTGGTACTTCGATGCCATCGTCCGCCAGCCACCCATCGATGAAGCCCATCTCCACGTCGAAGACAACCTGGAGGAGTTCGGCCCTATCGCCGACGACGTCCTGGCCCACTTCGCACGCGAGGCCGACCGCCTCTACACTCAGACCGACAAGGCCATCCTTGCCAACTTCGGCGGGACGGCTTTCGGCGACATCGCCCTCGTCCCGGCGACACAGCTTAAATATCCCCAAGGCATCCGCGACATCGAAGAGTGGTACGTCAGTACGGTAGCGCGTCGCGATTATGTATGGGCGATCTTCGAGCGACAGTGCGAGATCGCGCTGGCGAACCTGGAGAAGCTCTACGCCGTCGTCGGCGACCGTGTGTCCGTGGTGATGGTCACGGGTACGGATTTCGGCGCGCAGAGCGGACCGTTCATTTCCCCGCAGACCTATCGCTCGCTGTACCAACCGTTCCACATCCGCGTCAACACGTGGATGCACACGCACACTCCCTGGAAAACGTTCATCCACTCCTGCGGTTCCGTCTACGCGCTTATCCCCGACTTCATCGCTGCCGGCTTCGACATCCTGAACCCGGTGCAGTGCTCGGCGGCACACATGGACCCCGCCGCGCTCAAGCGGGCGTTCGGCGACCGCATCACTTTTTGGGGCGGCGGCGTGGATACGCAGAAGACACTGCCCTTCGGTACGCCCGACGCTGTGCGCCGCGAAGTCCGCGAGCGGCTGCGTATCTTCGCGCCGGGCGGCGGCTTCGTCTTCAACACGATTCATAACGTCCAGCCGCTGTCGCCGGTAGCGAACCTCTTGGCGCTCTACGAAACTGTGCGAGAATATGGACAATATCCAGTGTCTTGAGGCCAGCAGATAAGCGAATCTCGACAACTGACCGTTCAGACGAATGACTATGAGACTCATGACTATCAGACTGACTGCCAGGAGGCATCCATGACGAGGCCCAATCTTCCCCTCAACCGTGAGCTTTTCGTCGCCTTTCTGCTCGCGGCGAAACAGCACACCTATGCCGCACAGGGCGGTGCGGACGCGGCGGTGACGCCACTGTTGCCCGGTTCGCGCCAACTGGAATACCGCGCCGGGCGACTTGCGTATCGGGACGTCTACTTCGGCAGCGACTATTTTGCCGGACAGGAGACCGTCTATTATGACACATCGCCTGTCTGGTCGATGGTCTACGCCGGGGGCAGGTTGAAAAATATGCTGTGTAGCATCCGTTTGGCTGTGGAGATGCCGCAGGTATATGCTTTCTTGCAGGCCGCGTTGCGCCACGCACCGGCAGAGCATCCCTATCGCGGTCCTGCCCTTTGGGAGGAAGGCGATCTCGTCTACAGCAACGCCATCCACGGCGACCTGGAACGCTTTTGGGGCATAGAAATCATCAGCTACCAGGATGTAGCCGTCTACCAGTTACACTACAGCGGCGGGGTGCTGCACTAAAGCCTTTGACTTCATCACACCCTGCATTATACTTGTGAATGGATAGGATTTACGCAAGCCTGGCTCGAATCCAGCGGCGGAGGATTTGTAGTGACGCCTTCAGGCGTCTCTTAGGAGCTAAGAACGGCTAAAACCGTCACTACACACGGAAATTTGCGTCAGTCCTGTGGATACCCTCTACACAACACAACGGGGGGATGATTTGTACGTATTAAACGTAAGTTGTGCGCTTTATGCCGGAAGTTTCAGGTCCAAGCATTCAATGATGCATGAGATAAGGAGGTTAAGGAATGAGTAAAAGACCCGGTGGTCAATTGGCAACCCGCCCGTTGCACTTCATCTGGATCGCAGACGCATCCGGTTCCATGAAGGACGATGGAAAAATTCAGGCCCTCAATATGGCGATTCGTGAGGCAATTCCTCACATGCAGAAAGTCGCTGCGGAGAACCCCAATGCGCAGGTCCTGGTGCGGGCGATCAAATTCTCCAGCGGTGCGCAGTGGCACATCTCGCAACCCACGCCGGTGGAGGATTTCAAATGGGTGGATTTGAAGGCCGACGGCGTCACCGATATGGGCAAGGCGCTCTCGATGGTTGCCGATCAACTCAAGATCCCGCCCATGACCGACCGCGCCCTTCCGCCGGTGCTGGTGTTGATCTCCGACGGGCAGCCGACCGACAGTTTCGAGAAGGGTTTACAGAAGTTGATGGATGAGCCATGGGGCAAGAAAGCCGTGCGCATCGCCATTGCCATCGGCCAGGATGCGGACCATAGCGTACTGCAAAAATTCATCGGCCACAGCGAGATCAAGCCGTTGCAGGCCAACAATCCCGAGGCGCTCGTCAACTACATCAAATGGGTGTCCACGGCAGTGCTGAAATCCGCTTCCTCCCCGGCAAGCCAGGCCGCCGTCGCCGCACCCACCGGAGCGGTGACACCTGCCGGCGTTGCCACACCGCCGCCGATTCCCACAGCGGCGCCGTCGACACCGGCCACCCCTGTCGATCAGACGCCCCCGGCTCAACCGGTCACACCCACCAACATCCCTATTCCTGCCGTACCGCCGCCTGTTGACGATGCGAACATAACTGCCGACGACGTCTGGTAAAAACTCAGGGGGCCACTATGGGAAAAACACCGCCGTGGCCCGCCGGCGTCTGGCATGTGATCGGACGGTCGGTTCAGGGTGCCTCGCATATCCGCGCCGGCATGCCCAATCAGGATGCAATCCAATGGTTCCCCGCCTCCGGCGTAGGCCCGCCGTTGATCCTTTCGGTGTCGGATGGACATGGCAGCCCGCGGAATTTCCGCAGCGACGTGGGAGCACGCTTCGCCGTCGAAGAGATGACGAATCTGATGCGCGAGTTGCTATCAACCGGCCAACCCGATCCGACTCGACTCTCCACGATCAAGCGCATAGCCGAGGAACGGATTCCGGGCGAGCTAACCCGTCGCTGGCGTGCGGCTGTGACCCGGCATCTCCAGGATAACCCGATTACCCCGCAGGAGTGGGAGACCCTGGAGAAGCGCCGCGATCTCCAAGCGCGGCGGGCTATCGAAAAAGAGCCGTCCATCGCCTATGGCGCGACCTTGTTGAGCGTGTTGATCACCGCCGGGTATATCCTGTACCTGCAATTAGGAGATGGCGATATTCTGACCGTAGCGGAAACCGGCGAGGTGATGCGCCCCATGACCCGCGACCCCCGGCTCATCGCCAACGAAACGACCTCGCTGTGCATGGATGAAGCCTGGCGGGAAGTGCAGATCAAATTTCAGGCGCTCTACGGTCCACATCCGGCGCTGATTGTGCTTTCGAGCGATGGCTATGCCAACTCGTTTGTCAACGATGCGGCTTTCATCAAGGTAGGGAGCGACATCCTGGATATTTTGCGCACCGACGGACTTGAAGTCGTCGAACAAAGTCTGGAAACGTGGCTGACGGATGCATCGAAGGCCGGAAGTGGCGACGACATCACGTTGGGTCTCATCTTCCCGGCCGAAATTTTGCCCTCGACCAGGCCAACCCCCGCGGTTGGGGTGGAGAAACCGCCGCGTCCTGCGCCTCGCAAGAGAAAGAGCACGCCGGCGCGTACACCGGAAGTCATCAAGCAAGCGGAGAAAGAACCAGCGGCCTTGGATCAAGCATGGCCGGTACAGGATCAGGAACCGCTGCAACCGCAGGCTCCGCCGGCAGTCGCTGTGGCATCGGATGCAACGCAGTCCCAACAGGGGGAAGAATCCCGGCCTCTTGCCGTGCTCCCTGAGGGAGAGAAAGCGGCTGCAGGAGTGCAACCGTCTGAGGCGCTTCCCGTAGAGCCGCCGCCCAAGCCTAAGATTGAGCGCATTAAGGAAGAAGAAAGCCCACGCGAGCCAAGTAAGAAACTGCCGAATATCTTTTACGATGATTAGGCCCTGCGTAGCCCTGGCCTGTGCGTTCCCTGCTGTGTTGCGTGCTGCTGCCCATTGCGTGAATGTCGCTCACGTAGGATGCAGCACGCAATCATTTATAGCGCCTGACGCCGGCGTGCTGTCGCCAGCCTGCATTGCGACTCTCGCCCTTAAATTTTAGACTTTTGACGCTTTGAAGTGAACGACGAAGCTCGACAAAAACTCCGTGCTATCGTGGATAAGTATGGTCAGAGCGTCGTGGATGATCCTCGACGCTGTAGGGCGTTGCTGCTTGATTACTGCGGTCAGCATCGCCGTGAAATCTTTGTGCTGAATATCGCGCAGGAAGAGCGTGTCGCCGGCGATTTACAGGAGGGCACAGGCAATATCCCACTGCCGGTGTTAACGGCACAACTGACCCAACGATTGGTGGATAATCGCGCCCTGGCTGAAGATGCAGCGCGGTGGGCCGTAGAGGCGTGGGCGTATGCACTGCGCCTGGGCAACGGCGAACCGACGACCCCGCCGTCTGTCGCCGTCCCAGCAGTGGAGAAGCGCCCGACCCCGCCGTTCTCTGAACCGGCGCCCGCCATCTCTGAGCCGACCCCGCCGCCGCTCCCGGCGTCATCTCCCTCAACGTCCTTCGTGTCGAGCCACACCATCGAGGTTTACAGTCGCCCGCGTCGTTCTCCCGATGGCAAGTGGCAGAGACTCGGCGTGACACCCGGCAGCATCGATGTGCCGCAGGATCACGTGCTGGGCCTGCGCTTTTTCAACTTCACCGCCAGGGAACTCGGAACCTGGATCGGCGAAGTGCAAAACCCGGACAACGTGATCTCGCTGGATTTGAATGGCACAATCAGCGACGCCGGCATGTCTGCCCTGCGCGTCTTCTCCCATTTGACCTATCTGGAAGCCGACAATGCCGAGCGGGTGACTAACGCCGGGATGGCCCAGTTGGTCTACCTGCCGCATCTGAAGACCCTTAACTTTGCCTGGACCACCGGCATCAACGATGCCGGATGGGCCTACTTGCGTTTGCTGCCGGATTTAGTCACCCTGAGCTTGCCCTGGTCAGGTATTTCCGACGCCGCGTTGCAGTACCTGGCCTCTCTGCCCCGGCTGGCCGTTCTGGAACTGCGCGAATGTAAGCACATCACGGGTACCGGCTTCGCCTCCTTGAAAGGTGCACGTAATCTTGTCGCCGTGGATCTGGCCGGTGCGACCCAGCTCACCGATGGAGGTCTGCCCTATATCAGTACTCTCAGGAACTTGACCAAGCTCGACCTTTCCCGTTGTCCTCAAGTGACCCGCCAGGGAATCGTTTACCTGCGCGACCTGCCGAACCTCTCGTATCTTGACCTGTCCCGAAATGGTCAAATCGAGGATAAAGGTGTGGCGACGCTGTGTGACTTGCCGCGTCTTTCCACGCTGAACCTGGCGTGGACCACCATCACCGACGCCGGGCTGCGTCATATCGGCGACATCCTCAGCTTGCTCTACCTTGATCTCTCCCACTGCCAGTCCATCACCGACAAGGGATTGCTGCACTTGACCCGTCTCAAGAACCTGGCCTACCTCAATGTCGGCGGGTGCACGCACATCACCCAGCGCGGTTTGAACCGACTCACGCGGCCCGGCCTCTATGTGCTGCGCTAACCGGCGTGACTCGCAAACCGACATACCACTTGAATAAGGGGGCTAATCTGATGAATTTTGGTATCTATTCAGGCTCGTAAACCTGACGAAGCCACTTATTCCCTATGCCA
>DAOOGN010000127.1:0-8313 GCA_035415725.1 Anaerolineae bacterium
AGCACCTGGCCTACCAAAGTCTACGCCAAACCTGGCATAGGGAATAAGTGGCTTCATCAGGTTTACTAGCCTGAATAGATACGAAGAATTTATCATTCACCGGCGGTTGAATGAAAATGATTATCCAACTACTGGACTAAAGACTACCGGACTATTTTATACGAGGAGGTCTTATGATCGGTAAAGCTGCCACTTGGCAAACCCTTTTGGCGCAACGTCACGGCTCGCTCTTCATCGGGCGTGAACGTGAGCAAGAGCTGTTTCGGCTGAACTTTTTGTATCAAGTCCCAGCTTATTTGATTTTCGCCTTGCATGGGCCGGACGGCGTGGGCAAGAGCACACTGCTGGCGCAGTATTGCACCAGCGCGCATGAACACAACGCGGTAACGGTCCGCGTTGACGAAACGCAAGCCACGGCGGTGCGGGAGCAAACCATCTTGCAGACGATGCTCAGGATGGCGCAGCAGTTCTCCGCAGCCGGGACGCCGTTCATCGCTTTTGAAGAACGTTACGAAGAATACACGGCCTGCACGCGCATAGTGGCCGAGGACTTCAATACGCCTAGCGGCGGGTTTGATTTGTTCGGCGACATCGCCGAAATGCGGGAGAGGCGGCCAGAGGCCTGGGACAAGTATCTGTTCGAGCGTTTTGGCAATCCGACCAAGATAGCGCTGGTCAAAACCCCGGTCGAAACGCTGACGCAGATTTTCGTCAAAGACATGAACACCTGGGCAACGGTGCGTCCCATCGTGATGGGCTTCGATGATTGGGAGCATCTCGGTCCTCATTTACAGGCGTGGCTCCAGGACCTGCTGACCCGCTATGAGATGCGCACTAATATCTGGCTCGTTCTGGCAGGCGCGCGCCCCCTCGATGAGACATGGACGGCCTTCCGCCCGGTGACGGCGACCTTTACCCTTCCCATGTTCACCGAGGATGAAACCCGCGCCTATCTCTCCGCTGCCGGCATCGCCGATCCCGACCGTGTCACCGACATCGTGACCTTCTCCGCCGGATTGCCGGCGCTGGTGCGACTGCTGGCAAGCGCGGACGGCGGGCGCGCCGGAGACCTGGCCCTCACGCCCGTGGATCGTTATCTCAAATGGCTCGAACCACCGCAGCGCCGCGACGCCGTCCTCCAGTGCGCTGCCGCGCGCCGTTTGGATGCCGATATCATCCAGACGGCAACAGATAGCGCCGATGCCGACCTGACATCCTGGCTGCTCGCCTCCCCCCTGGTAACGCCAGAAACAGACTACCCTCGTTATCACCCGGAACTGCGCCGGCGTCTGCTCGCTTTCGCCCAACAACAAACGCCCGCCCTCATGCAGACGGCTCACACTCGACTGCACAGCTATTACTGCCGTCGCAGTGCCGGCGAAGGCGGCGTGGCCGCATACCGCGACGCCTCATGGCGTGCCGATAAGCTCGAAGCACTGTATCACGGGTTGATCCTCACAGACGTGCCGACGATCCAGGAAGGTGTGGAAATCTTCTTCACGGCTCTACGCCTCTACTACCCGTTTGCCGGTGAAATCGCCGCGACATGGCTGGAGGCTACCGAGGCACAGTTGATGGCAAATCCCGTCACCGAATGGGGCAACCTTCTATACACGGTATGGCAAGCGCTCGAACGGCATGACTGGGACGCCGTTCTGGCGCTCGGCGAAACCTGTGCCCAGCATGAGGACATCAGCGAGACGGCGCAACGCGAGATCCACAACATCCGCCAGATCGTCCTGAGCCGCTTGGGCCGTTTTGCCCCCGCGCCTGAAGAGACGACGCCGCAGGCAACCACGGCGGCGGTGCTGCCCGTCGGTGTTGAAGAAGCCCCCGTCGCCGAGACGGTCGTGCCGGAAGCGGAACTGCCGGAAGGCGCCCCCAAGGAAACACCCGTCAAAGCTGCAGAACTCAAGCACGAGGGGGGCGTATCGTTGCCTGATCTCATGGCGGAACCTCTGCCGGCGGTAGAAGCCGCGGCGAAAACTACGCCTCTGCCCCGCCTGCAAATCAAAGAAGCGCCGCTGAAGGACAACATCACCGTGCCGCCGGAAGCTGTCACGCCGAAAGCCGGCGAACTGAAAGTGAAGGCCGTTCCGGAAGCTGGGCCGGCAGCCGCAGCAGAAGGGGAAATGCCTGCAAAACCGCAGATACCGGAAGAGCTCTCTGTCACCGCAGCTCCCTCTGCCCCGGAAGTAGCGGCCATAGTGGGGGAAACTGAAACGCCCGCAAAATCAGCAGCAGAAGCAACCGGCGCAGCGGAAGAGCCAGAGAGGCCATCAGAGATGCCGGTGGAAGCGGAAACGCTTCCTCCCGTCGCGCCCTTTCCTACGCTGGCCTCCGATTACCACCACCGCGCAACCATCTATCTGAACATGGGCGAGTACGATAAGGCCATCCAGGAGTTTAACAAAGCGTTGACCCATGATCCCACATACGTCCCCGCCTACTATGACCGCGGCCTGGCTCACGCGCGGCAGCAGCACTACGCGGAGGCTAGCGCCGACTTCAGCCAGGTGATTGCCCTCAACCCGCAACACGCGGACGCCTACTATAACCGGGGGTTGGTTTACGCGCGGCAGAACGCCTTTGAGCAGGCTTTGGCCGACTATGACCATGCCCTCGCTCTCCAGCCTCATGCTCCTGTGATCTACAACAGCCGTGGCAACGTCCATTACAACACCCAAAACTACACGCAGGCCATCGCCGATTACGATCAGGCCATCCAGCACGATCCCATGTATGCCGACGCCTATCTCAACCGCGGATTGGCCCACGCCGCCATCGAAGAATACCAGCGCGCCATCGCCGATTACAATCAGGCCATCGTCCTCAATCCCGAAAGCGCCATCGCCTACAACTATCGCGGACAGGCTTATGCTCGCTTGCAGCAATATGCGCGTGCGCTGGAAGACTATACCCAGGCCCTGACCCTTGATCCGAACTACGCCGTGGCCTACAACAACCGCGGACTGTGCTATGTGCGTCTGGGGCAGTATGCACAGGCCATCACCGAATACCGCCAGGCCGCCATCGCCAATCCGCAGTACGCCACTGCTTACTACAACGCTGCCTGCGCCGCCGGTCTGATGAACAATGCCAGCGTCGCCTGCACCTGGCTGGAGCGGGCCATCCAACTCAATCCACGCTATCGCGCTCTGGCGCAAAGCGACACGGACTTCGAGCACGTCCGGGGCAACAAGAAATTCCAGGCGCTGCTTACGGAGTAATGAGAAATGTGCCATTTGCCATTTACAATTTTAAGGAGGAACTATGCAACCCTTTGTCTATCAAGCGCCCACATCCGTCGGTGAAGCGGTGGCGCTGCTGGTAGACCCGGCTCATAGAGCGCGGCCTTTCGCCGGCGGCACCGACCTGCTGGTGCAAATGCGTCGCGGCCTGTTCATGCCGGGAATGCTCGTAGACGTCAAGCGCATCCCCGAGTTGAATCGCCTCACCTGCGACTCCGGCGCAGGATTGACCCTCGGTGCGGCGGTCTCATGTGCGTGGCTGTGCGACCATCCGAGCGTGCAACGCGCCTACCCTGGACTGATCGATGCAGCGTCCCGCATCGGCGGGGCCGCCATCCAGCGGCGCGCTACTCTCGGCGGCAACCTTTGCAATGCTGCACCCAGCGGCGATTCCATCCCGGCGATGATCGTCCTCGGCGCGACGGCGACTATCGCCGGACCGCAAGGCACCCGCAGCGTGCCCATCGCCGACTTCTGCACGGCGCCGGGAAAGACTGTGCTCGGTCCCGGCGAACTGTTGATCTCCATTCATTTCCCCGTTCCGGCGCCCCACAGCGGCGCGCGCTACCTGCGCTTCATCCCACGCGGCGAAATGGATATTGCTGTGGCGGGTGCAGGGGCATGGCTCGCGTTGAGCGACGATGGCAGCACGATTACCGCGGCGCGCGTCGCCCTCTCCGCCGTCGCTCCCACGCCGCTGTTTGTGGAAGCCGCGGGCGCGGCGCTCGTCGGCAAGACGCCCACCGCGGAAGCCTTCGCAGAAGCGGCCGCCATCGCCCAGGAAGCCGCCCGTCCCATCAGCGATGTGCGCGGCACGGCGGCGCAGCGGCGTCATCTGGTCGGTGTCCTCACCCGACGTGTCCTGTACGGCGCACTCCAACGTGCGCAAGGAGAGACGATCCATGACTAAAACCCTGGTTTCCGCAACGGTCAACGGTGAACCCGTTGAGTTTCTCTGCGAACCGCAGCAGAGCCTGCTGGAATGTTTGCGTGACATCCTGGGGCTGACCGGCACGAAGGAAGGCTGCAACGACGGCAACTGCGGCGCGTGTAGCGTCTTGCTCGACGGACAGTTGGTCAATTCCTGCCTTGTCCTCGGTGTCGAAATCGCCGGGCGCGCCGTCACCACTGTCGAAGGGCTGGCCGATTGGCATGGCCTGCATCCGATTCAGCAGGCGTTTCTGGACGAGGACGGTTTCCAGTGCGGTTTCTGCACCCCGGGCATGATTATCGCCACGAAAGCGCTGCTGGACCGTCAGCCGGACCCCACCGAGGAGCAAATCCGCACATGGCTATCGGGTAATCTCTGCCGCTGCACCGGCTACGATAAGATCGTCCGCGCCGTGCAAGCCGCGTCCCGTCAACTCAATGCCGCATCCAGGGAGGTGGAAGCATGAACGACTCAACCAAGTACAACGTCGTCGGGACTCGCCTGCCCCGTTACGATGGCGCGGACAAAGTCACCGGCGCAGCGATTTATGGAGTGGATGTCCGACTGCCGGGGATGGCGTATGGCTTTGTCCTGCGCAGTCCGCACGCCCATGCGCGCCTTCTGTCCATGGATGTCAGCCGCGCCGAGGCGTTGCCGGGCGTCTACGCTGTGGTGACGGCGGCGGATCTGCCGCCTGAGACGGAAGACACGTGGCGCCAATACGCCCGCGACAACACTCTCGCCAGCGACAAGGTGCTGTACGTGGGACACCCCGTCGCCGCCGTTGCGGCGCGCACACCGGCACTTGCCGAGGAAGCCGCCCGGCTCATCGCTGTCGAATACGAAGTGCTGCCCGCCGTAACGGACGTCCTGGAGGCGCTGCGCGACGACGCTCCTATCCTCCACGACGATATGCGCACGCAATCGCTTGCCGGACGCGGCGACAAGCCGAGCAACGTCGCCAGCCATTTCCGACAGCTCAAGGGCGACCCGGCGCGGGGCTTCGCCGAAGCCGATGTCATCGTCGAGCGCGAATTCCACACCGCCACCGTCCATCAGGGCTACATCGAGAGCCATGCCGCCACGGCGGTCTGGGGCGACGACGGTGTGCTGACGATTTACACGACCACGCAAGGTTCGTTTTCGGTGCGCGACCACGTCGTCGGGCTGTTGCGCCTGCCGATGTCCAACGTCCGCATCGTGCCCATGGAGGTCGGCGGGGCGTTCGGCGGCAAGAACTCCAGCTACGTGGATGTCGTTGCGGCGCTGCTGGCCCGCAAGGCCCGGCATCCGGTCAAAGTGACCATGTCCCGCGCGGATGTTTTTCTGGCCAGCGGGCCGAGTTCCGGGGCCGTTTTTCGTGTGAAGATGGGCGCCAAGCGCGATGGACACATCACGGCGCTGCAGGCCGAATTGTTCTACGCCGCCGGTGCGTACCCGGGATCGCCCGTTGGCTCCGGCGCGGGTGTGATGTGCGGACCTTACGTCATCCCCAACGGGCAAGTCGACGGCTATGACGTGGTGACGAACGGCCCGCGCGTCGGTTCATACCGCGCGCCGGGCGGCACGCCGGCCAACTTTGCCATCGAAACGCTGATCGACGAGCTGGCCGAAAAACTGGGCCTTGATCCCATCGAATTCCGCCTGCGTAACCACGTCCGCGAGGGTGACACGCAGATCAACGGTGAAACGCACGGCAGCATCGGCGGCATCGAAGTGCTCGAAGCGGCGCGGGCATGCGCACACTACAACGCACCGTTGACCGGCTCCCACCGCGGACGCGGCGTGGCACACGCCTATTGGGGCAACTGGGGTGGACGGTCGAGTTGTATCCTCAACGTCAATGGAGATGGAACGGTGAGCCTGCTCACCAGCTCTGTGGATTTGAGCGGCACGCGCACGACCATCGCCATGCAGGCCGCCGAGGCCCTGGAACTCCCGCCGGAATGGATCAAGCCGAATGTGGGCGACACGGACTCCACCGGCTACGCCGACGTGAGCGCCGGCAGTCGCACGACGTATGCCACGGGCATCGCGGCTATCAAAGCGGCGGAGAGCGTCATTGCGCAGATGCGGGCGCGCGCCGCCGCGCTGTGGGATGTTCCGGTGGAAAGCGTAACTTACGCGCATGGCGTCTTCGCCGCCGGCGACGAGCTGCGTTTCACTTTTGCCGCCCTGGCGCGTCAGGTCACAGAAGCCGGGGGCGCCATCACCGGCGTCGCCAACGTAGATGTGCCGGAATGGGGTGCAGGGTTCAGCACGCAGATCGCCGACGTGGAAGTCGATCCTGAAACGGGCAAGGTGACGCTGCTGCGCTACACGGTGGTGCAGGACGTGGGCAAGGCCGTTCACCCCGCCATGGTCGAAGGACAGATGCAGGGCGGCGCGGTGCAGGGCATCGGATGGGCGCTCTACGAAGGATACGCCTACAACGACAAGGGACAGATGCTCAACGCCAACTTCCTCGATTACAAGATGCCCACGGCACTCGATGTGCCGGGGATCGAGACGGTGATCGTCGAAGTGCCGTATCCCCCGCACCCGTTCGGGGTGCGTGGCGTGGGTGAGCCGCCTATCGTGCCGCCGCCCGCCGCCATCGCCAACGCCATCTATCGCGCGGTCGGCGTGCGCCCCGATCACCTGCCGATGACGCCCGCGCACCTGTTGGAGAAACTCGGAGTGATTGGAGATTAAGCGATTGAAAATTGGTAACCGTTTAGTTCTGTGAGGACTGTGTGCGGTGAGAAGATTTCCTCTTCCCCTGCCTCCTCCCCAGCGAAAACGCTGGGGAGGAGGCAGGGGGTAAGCCATTGAAAAAATGCTACGTTCACACGACTAAAAGTTGGCGAAAATTGGATCATGGGAAATTTGGTAGTGGGGAATGAAGAGAATGGCCGGAGGTCATGTGGCGACGGTCTACATTCCGGTGTTGATGCGCGATCTCACGGGAGGTCGTGAGCAGGTTAACGTGACCGGGCGGACGGTGGCGCAGGTTATCGATGCGCTGGATGCGGCCTACCCGGGCGCGAAGGCGCGTCTGTGCGACGGCGATCAACTCGCGCGTAGCCTCGCTGTGTCCGTCGACGGCGTCATCACCCGGCTGAGACTATATGCCCCCGTCCAAGCCGATAGCGTTCTGTGCTTCCTGCCGATGATTGAAGGCGGGTAAATTGACAGGCCCGTAAGTTGCGTTATCATCCTCATCAAGAGTATGCAATAGAAAGAGAGGTGATTTTATGCCGGACGCAACCATTTCTATGGCCATAGGCGATGACCCTCTCCATCCCTCCAACTCCCTTTTTCTTCGCAAGCGGGGAAGAAGGGGGCGGAAAAATGGGGGTGTGGCGGGCGGCGAAGCCGCCCGCCACACCCCCTACAAAAATCCCCTTTCCCTGTGGGGTTTACGAGCCTGAATAGATACAAAAATCAGTGAAGATCCGTGGCATCCGTGGCAAAAACTACACCAAAAGTACAGCATTTAATCCACAATCAGGAGGTAAAGGAAATGACCGCTTATGTTGGGCCTATCGAAAAACTCACCGAAAAGAATAAAAACTTTCGCCAAGTGTTGTTCACCGGCAAGCACTTGCAACTCGTGGTGATGTGCTTGCCACCGGAGGAAGAGATCGGCAACGAGGTTCATGAGGACGTTGACCAGTTCTTCCGGATCGAAAAGGGCAGCGCCAAGTTCGTCATCAACAATACTGAGGAACATCTGGTCAGCGCAGGAGATGCCGTGGTCGTGCCGGCGGGCACTTATCACAACGTCATCAATACCTCTTCAACCAAGAAGCTCAAACTATATACCATCTATACCCCGCCGGAACATCCCGACGGGACCGTCCACAAGACGAAAGAAGAAGCCGAAGCCGCCGAACACCACTAAGCAACCTGGATCATCACGATCAATGTTGCCATTAAAGCTATAGCGGTGTAGAATTGAAATTGTGATTGATTGACTGAGGGGATCCGTGTATCAATCTATTCTCTAAGTACAGGAGGTGTTTTAGGATCTTCTATGACTGGCCTGATGGTCATGGAGCCGGGAAGGTCATCTGTCTTGTATTACATTTATGGAGGTTAACCATGAAACTCAGTGCACCCAAGCAAACAACTTTCATTGTCGCCGTG
>DAOOGN010000128.1:0-8213 GCA_035415725.1 Anaerolineae bacterium
AACCTGGCATAGGGAATAAGTGGCTTCGTCAGGTTTACGAGCCTGAATAGATACCGGTCATAGACCGAAGGAGCACTCGTGGAACGTAAATATGCGGAACTTGAAGATAACGACCTGGCACAGTTAGCGCATGAAGACCATGACGCCTTCGAGGTTCTTTACTATCGCTATGTGACGCCCATTTACCGGTATTGTTACGCCCGCACCGACAACGTCGCCGACGCCGAGGATCTGACGGCGCAAACGTTTCTGGCAATGCTGGAATCTATCCACCGCCTCCGGGGACAGCATAACTTCCCTGCCTGGCTCTTCGGCATTGCGCGGCACAAATGCGCCGACCACTACCGGCAAGCCTATGCCATGCGTCAAGAGCCTCTCGGGGAGGTTGAACCCGCCGACCCGGATTTAGAGAACACCGAAGAACGTCTGTTCCGCGACAGTATTTTGGAATGTGTGGAACACCTGCTTGCGCAGCTCAGCCCCGACCGACTGGAAGCGCTACACCTGCGCTACTGGGGTGGATTGAGTACGCGGGAAGCTGCTAAAGTGATGCAACGCAGTGAAGCCGCACTTAAAATGCTTATTTCGCGTGCTATCTCAGATTTGAGAGAAAGATGTGTGACATCATGAATAAAATGGAGAATCAACCTATCAACCCGCTCAACGATCCGGTGGAAGAAGCACTGCAACGCAAAGTCGCCAGGATCAACCCGGACCCCAACTTCGTGACCCGGCTCGCTATGCAGTTGCGCCGTGCACGCCAGCTACGGTCGGCCCCCGCGCCGCGCCGTGCGCCCCTGTGGGGCTGGCTTAGCGCAGCGGTCGCCATCCTTTTGGTGGTCACCCTGGCCACCCATGCGCTCTGGCCCGGCGGAGAGAAGCTCCCGGCAGGTACATCCGAGGTCGCTCAGACCCTGCCCACCTCCACATCACAGTCCGCAGCGACCTCTACTCCTGCAACGGCGACACCCGCCGCTCCCACCGCCGAACCCGAACCAGCCTTCGCCGCCGATCTACCTCCCGCCGTCGCTGCGGCCGTGCCCCGCCCCGGCGAGGAAGTCAACACGCAGGCCGGCATCCTCCTGCGCTTCAGCCGCGCGATGAACCGCGCCAGCGTCGAAACCGCACTGCGCGTCACGCCGGAAGTCGCAGGGACGTTCACCTGGCAAGACGACCGCACCGTCATTTTTAAGCCCAAAGTCCTCACAGCAGGAACCCGCTACAACGTCTCGCTGGACGTGACGGCTCAGGCCGACAACGGCCTGCCCCTCACCGGCGACCTGGCCTTCAGCTTCTCCACCCTTGACACGCTGACCGTGACCCACATAACGCCCGTCGATGGCAGCACTGACTTGCGCGGTGACGTGCCGGTGCTCGTCGTTTTCAACTACCCCATGGTGCCCATCAACTGCACGGGACAGGTCGCCGATGACGCTGCCGGCTGTCCGGTACTACCGCTGACCTTCAACCCGGGCGTAGTAGGACAGGGAACGTGGATCAACACCAGCGCCTATCGCTTCGATCCACTGCCCGCCTGGGACGCCGGGACGACGTACACGCTACAACTTCCCGCCGGCGTGACTTCCATCGCCGGAGCCACGCTGGACGAGGCCATCACCCGGACATTCACCACCGCACCGGCTAAAATCATCCGCATCGAACCGGCCGCCTGGAGTACGAATACTCCGCTTGAGACCGGCGTGCGTGTCATCTTCAACACGCCGATGGACGCGCCGGCCACCGCTGCCGCCTTCAGTCTGAGTGCTCCCGGCGGCGCCGCCGTCCCCGGCAACATCACCTGGGAGGATAACAACGCGACGCTGGTGTTCACCCCGACGCAAAACCTGGCGCTGGATACCAACTATGTTATCCGCGTCACCGACCAGGCGCAGGCCGTCAACGGCGGAGCCATAAAGACAGGCCAGGACGCCACCTTCAAAACAGCTCCCTACCCCGGCGTTGTGAGCATCAAAGGCACGGATGAGAGCACGAGCGGGAACACGTTGAGCTACTACGAGTCCCTCCGTGTCCAGTTCCGTGGCTTGATCGACCCGGATACGCTCGACGGGCATTTTCGGCTGACCGAAAACGGCACTCCTGCCGCAGTGACCTTCTGGTGGGACAATTACGAGAACAGCAACTCCGCTTTCATTCAATGGGACAAAACTCCCGGCGCGGAATACTGCCTCACCGTGCTGCCCGGCATCGCCGACCTTTACGGTAACACCATCAACGACGAAACCACCACCTGCTTCACCGGCGGCGACATGCCAGCGATGTTTATGGCCGCGACGCGCCAGACCACCATCGCCCTCGATGCGGCGGAGGCAGCGCGGCTCTACTTCGTCGCCGTGAACACGCCCCGCGCCAACTTCACCCTTTCGACCATGCCCGAAGTGGGTTTTATGGACTACGAGGGCGTAGCCGGGACCGTTCTCCGCCGCTGGACGGTGACGCCGGACACACAGGCCAACGCCGTTGCCGCCATTCCTGTGGATCTGACCGCAGATGGCAGTCCCTTACCGACAGGTTACTACCTCGTCGCGTGGAAGATACCCGACGTAGAGCCAGGGTGGAACGCCCAATTGAGCGTTGCCGTCGTGGATCGCCACGTCACGCTCAAGATGAGCGCCGCCGAGGCCCTCATCTGGGTCACGGACCTGCGCAGTGCGCAGCCCATCGCCGGCGCGCCGGTTCGCCTGCTCGACCGCCTGGGGAGCGAAGTCGGCGCCGGAGTGACGGACGCCGACGGTGTGGCCCGTTTCTCCATCCCTCTACAGAAGGAGCCATGGGACAACTACACGGCCGTCACCGGAACGCCGGGCCAGCCGGGCTTCGGCGTCGCCCGCAAGGACTGGAATGAGGGCGTCTCCGCGTGGGATTTTGACCTCCAGGCCGATTATCAACGCCCATCGACGTTCCAGATGTACCTGCAAACCGACCGGCCCATCTACCGCCCCGCCCACGTAGTCCATGTACGCGGCGTGCTGCGCACCGATAACGACGCGCGCTACTCGCTCCCGCCCGTCGGCCAGACCGTCAACATCGCCGTGCGCAACCCCAATTGGGACATCATCACCCAAACGCAGATGACGGTCAACGACATGGGAACGTTCTCCGGCGAAATCACGCTGGCGGCGGACGCGCCGATCGGGATGTACACGCTGCAAGCCAGCATGCCCGACGAGCCGGACCGCACATGGAACCTCAACTTCACCGTGGCGGCCTACCGCAAGCCGGAGTTCGAGGTGACGGTGACGCCGGAACAGACGCAAATTTTCGATGGTGAATTGCTGCGCACGCTGATCGAGGCGCAATACTACTCCGGCGGCCCGGCAAGCCACGCCAGCATCCACTGGATCGTGCGCGCTACGCCGTTCAACTTCTCCCCTCACGTCGACGGCTGGTGGAGCTGGAGCGCGGGCGACGTCGGCTGGATGGGGTACTACGAGCCAAAGGTGATTGCCGAGGGCGACGCCGTGACCGACGACGCGGGCCGCTTCCTGCTGGAACTGCCCGCTACCCTGGCCGCACTCAGCGACACGGCCACGACCATCGGTTCGCAAAGCTGGAGCGTCGCGGCCACCGTCACCGATGAAACGGGTTTTCCTGTAACCGGCGAAGGCGCGCTGACCGTCCACGCGACACACTTCTACCTCGGCCTCAAGCCACGTTCCTGGGTGTCGCCGGCCGGACAGGAAACCCACGTTGATCTGCTGGCACTGGATGGGGATGAACAGCCCGTCGGCGGGCAAAATGTGATGATCTCCCTGGCGCGACGCACGTGGAAATCCATCCCGTCGACAAAGCCTTACGGCAGCAGCTTTACGTGGACATACACCGACGAGATCGTGGACACGCTCACCGTCACCACCGACGACGCGGGCAAGGCCGAAATCACGCTCACACCCCCGCGCAGCGGCCCCTACGTCGTCCTCGCCGAGAGTCAGGACAGCGCCGGCAAAACCGTGCGCAGCGAAACCTACCTGTGGGTGAGTGGGCCGGAAGCCGCCGCCTGGCAAATGCCCGCAGGGCAGATCAAGCCCGTGGCGGATGCGCAGTCCTACCGCGTCGGTGACACGGCGCGCGTGCTTGTCCCCACCCCCTTCACCGCGCCCTACGAGGTACTGATGACGATGGAGCGCGGCGGGATCATCTCCGTGCAGCGCTTCACCGCCACGGAAACCAATCCGCTCATCGAAATCCCCATCGTGGACATCCACGTGCCCAACATCGTCGTCTCCTTCGTCGTCGTCAAAGGCGTGGACGACACCAACCCGACGCCCGATGTGCGCGTCGGAATGGTGGAACTTAAAGTCGAATCGGTCGAGAAAACGCTCACCGTCGAAGTGACGCTCGACCGTGACACAGCCTACGCACCCGGCGACCGGGCCACGCTCACCGTGTGCACCCTGGACTATCGCGGGCGGCCGGTGCAGGCCGAAGTCGCATTGGCCGTCGTCGACAAGGCCGTGCTCGCGCTGGCCGATCCCAACGCGCCGACGCTGGTGGAAGCTTTCTACCAGCCGCGCCCGTTGGGTGTCTTCACTGGCGACGGGCTGATCGCGCTCTTCAACCGCATCACGGCTAACGTCGAAGCCTTGCAGCAGACCGCCGACCGCATGGCGAAAGAGATGATGATGGGCGGCATCGGCGGCGGAGGCGGTGAGGCCGGGTATCTGGCCGACGTGCGCCAGGACTATCCCGACACCGCGCTGTGGGAAGCGCACCTGAAAACCGACGCCAACGGCGCAGCGCAAGTGAGCCTCGACCTGCCCGACTCGCTCACCACCTGGGTCGCCGACGCGCGCGCCGTCACCGCCGACACGCGGGTGGGGCAGACCACGACGGAATTCGTCGTCAGCAAAGCGTTGTTCGTGCGCCCGGTCACACCGCGCTTCCTGGTCGCCGGAGATCGCACCGAAGTCGCGGCGGTCATCCACAACAACACGGACGCAGACCTGGACGTGGCGGTGGATTTGGAGACGAATCTGCGAATCAGCGACTCAGCGGATGACAGAATCAGCGAATCAGCGAATGAGCAAATCGGAGAATCGGTGAATCAGCGAGTGAGCGTGCCGGCGCATGGGAGAGTGCGGGTGAGCTGGAACGTGGAAGTGCCCACCGATGTGGAGGCGGCGGAATTCACCTTCAGCGCCGCGGGCGGCGGCTACCGCGACGCGGCGCGTCCCACGGTGGGTCGTGAATCCGATCACGCGCTGCCCATCTACCGCTACGAGACACCGGACGTTTTTGGCACATCGGGGGCGCTGACCGAGGCCGGGACACGGCTAGAAGCCGTCGTCATCCCGCCGGACGCCGGGCCGGATAGCTATCTTACTGTGCGCCTGGAGCCGACGCTGGCGGCCGGGATGACCGAGGGCCTCACGTACCTGGAGTACTTCCCCTATGCCTGCACCGAGCAACTGGTCAGCCGCTTCCTGCCTAACGTGGTGAGCTATCGTGCGCTCAAATCGCTAGGCGTCTCGAATCCTGAACTGGAAGCCAGGCTGGAACGCCTGGTTGCCGAGGCGCTGGAAGAACTCTACGCCCGGCAGAACGGAGATGACGGCTGGGGCTGGTGGAAGGACAACAGTCACATACAGGTCACGGCCTACGTCGCCTTCGCGCTGATCCAGACACAGCGCGCCGGGTTCGACATCAGCGCGGACCGGCTACAGCGTGCCCTGAATTATCTGGAAAACTCGCTCGAGCGGGGATTGAGAGGCGACGCACACACGTTGTTGCAATCCTTCGCGCTGTACGTGTTGGTCGAAGGCGGCCACGAATGGCCTGAGGGCGCAGATACGGCGCTGTTCGAGGCACGGGATCAGCTCGAAGTGACCGGGCGTGCTTACCTGGCGCTGGCCCTGGGGCTGAAAGACCCCACCGACCCGCGCGTGGCGACGCTGCTGGACGACCTCCGCGCCGACGCCGCCATCACCGCCAGTGGCGCGCACTGGGAGAGCATCGCCTCCGAATACTGGGTGACATGGACGCGGGCGACGTCCATCGTTCTGGATGCGCTGACCCGGCTCGCGCCCGGCGATCCGCTGATCCCGCAGGCCACCCGCTGGCTGATGGTCGCCCGCAGCGCCGACCGCTGGGAGACGACGCAGGAGACCGCCTGGGCCATCATCGCGCTGACGGATGTGATGCTCGCCACCGGCGAACTCCAGGCCGACTATGCCTGGGGCATGGTGATCAACACCGCACCGCGCGGCGAAGGGCAAGTCACGCCGGAGAACCTGCGCGAACCGGTCGAGATCACCGTGCCGGTGAGCGAACTGCTGCGCGAGTGGCCGAACGCGGTGGAAATCTCGCGCGGCGCGGGCCACGGTACGCTGTACTACAGTGCCAACCTGGCGCTCTACCGTCCGGTAGAGCAACTCGAAGCCGAGAGCCGCGGCATGACCGTGCAACGCCAATACTGCGCCGTCGAAGGCGCGCTCGACGTCCTGGCGTGGGACGAGGACTTCGGGGACTGCGCGCCCGTCCATTCCGCGCGACCCGGCGACCTGGTGGAGGTGCGCCTGACGCTCACCCTCCCGCGGATGCGCAACTATTTCATCCTCGAAGACTTCTATCCGGCAGGGATGGAGCCGGTGGACCCCACGCTCAACACCGAAGTCCAGGAGGGGACGGAACCTGAGACGCGGCGGATCAACACCGGCAACGTGTGGTGGTGGCCCACCTTCGATCACGAGGAACTGCGGGATGAACGCGCCGTCTTCTACGCCCGGCAGTTGTCGGCGGGGACATACCAGGTGCGCTACTTCCTGCGCGCGGCCATCCCCGGCGAGTATCGTGTACTGCCCGCCCATGCGAGCGAGATGTACTTCCCGGATGTGCAAGGGCGTAGTGCGGGGGAACTGTTTACGATTAGCGATTAGCTGACAGCTATCAGCCGTCAGCAGTCAGCCAGAACGGGGAGTTGTAGTCGCGCTTTCCATAGCGCGTTTCCCAAAAGCTGTGGCCGGTCTCCAGACCGCGCCACAGCTTTGAAATACATATCAGATCAAGCCTCGCCCGCCAATCTCTGGGCTGTTCGGTATAGATTTTCACTCATACGGAAACCGGCAGCCCAGAGAGCATCTAACAATGACGTTACTTCAGGCACAAGCCCGCGTTTCTTTGCCGCGATCAATGTACCGATCGTGCCAGTCTTATGAAGGCCGCGTGCTTCTGCCACCCGCCGTCCGCGTCCTTCATCCATAAGCAGCAAATCAGCGCTCAGTTGAAGCGCGAGAGCGATGGCTTCGCTCTCACCGGCATCCAGACGTTCTTGGAGCAATGGAATCGCTGCCACATTAGAGACTTCAACAATGTGGATCCAGGTTGCCGCACGGAGTGCTTCACCCCGCGGTCGTTTGTAACCAGAAGCCGCTACTTCCGCTTGGACAGCTACAGGTATGGATCATTCACCATACAGCGCCCGCAACAGGTTGAATTGTCCAATCCGCGCCAGAGCAATCAAGGGACCGGCGTTAGAAACGACAATCATGCGCGCTCATCCAGAAGCTGGTCTAGTACCGACATTTCGGCCTGTAATTCTTCCGGTGATTCGGTGAAGTAGTTAATGGCGTTCTGCGCTAACAGTTGAACGAAAGCCAGTTTAGAAATGCCCAGGAGTTCAGCCCCTTTGCCGGACGAAATCCGCCCTTCCCGGAACAATTCCAAAGCGATCAGTTCGCGCAGCCGTGGTTCCAACTGGACTTGCGGTACATCTAACGCCCCCAACAAATCACGCGGCACTTGTAAAGCGACGGTCAAGGTCTCACTCATAGGTATCCTCCCTACCCTCATTATACTTGAGTCTGACAAACGGGGCAATAGAGATGTGGCCCGCGTCACTTTACATGCGATAATGTACCAGGGCTTTACACCCATGATGTACCAGGAGTTTACGGCCATAATGTACCACCCATTTACGCCCATGATGTACCAGTGAATTGACCTGTCGGGCACTGCGGCTATCCTTCCGGTGATGCACACACTAACCGGGAGGCCCTCATGTCAGGCAGGAGAATAGCAACGATGGAACTACGTGAATTGTTACGGTACTTACAAACTGAACCGAGTAACCGCCAGGTCGCGGCCATGCTGGGCCTGGATCGGCGCACGGTCAAGACCTTGGAGGATTCCGACTTCACCTACGATCCCAGCCTCAAACGCCAGGTCGTCCTGGACTTAGCCACCGGGAACTACATCCG
>DAOOGN010000129.1:0-8208 GCA_035415725.1 Anaerolineae bacterium
AACCGGATCGCGGGTTAGCCTGGCTGCGGTCGGTATGAGCGTTGATAAGCCCTAGCTGGAGTTACTCCCTGTTGACAACGAGCTTTTCCGTGTTATCATGTCGGATGTCGATAACGGAGGTTACCTGCGCAGTGAGAAGCGTGTCGTCGCGGGACGGCAGCGCCGTTATTATATGATCACGCTGCAAGGCGCTGAAGCTCTGGCCGAAGCGCGTGTCCAATTGCGCGACCTCGTCAACGAAGTGTTATCGGACTAACGACGACTTGACTCACAACTGGCAAGGAGAAATTATTTATGAATAGCAGACCGGTATCATTCAAGGACAGGATGCGTGGTTTGCCACGCAACGTGTGGGCGGTCAGTCTGACCAGTTTCTTCATGGATATTTCCAGTGAAATGGTTATCAACATCCTGCCGCTGTTTTTGTCGAATGTGTTGGGCGTCAAGACCAACATCATCGGCCTGATTGAGGGCATTGCCGAGGCGACGGCCAGCATCCTCAAAGTGTTTTCTGGCTGGCTGTCGGATAAACTGCATGCGCGGAAGTGGCTGGCGGTAGTCGGCTATGGGATTTCGGCGCTCGCCAAGCCGTTCTTCTACATTGCCAATACGTGGGAGCTGGTGGCCGGCGTGCGCTGGGCCGACCGGGTCGGCAAGGGGGTGCGCACGGCGCCGCGCGACGCCTTGGTGGCTGACAGTATTGGGGAAGAGCAGCGGGGAATAGCCTTCGGCGTTCATCGTGCCGCAGATACCGCCGGCGCGATGGTGGGATTGATGATTGCGTTACTGGTGATCTGGCTCGCGCAGCGTGGCGTCGGCGAATTGAGCCGGGCCACGTTCCAAACGGTGGTGCTGATCAGTTTGATTCCGGCGGTGTTGGCCGTCATCGCGCTCGCCGTCGGATCGCAGGATGTAGCCGTGACCCAAGTCCATGAGCGCCCGCGTATCTCGTTTCGGGGATTGGGCAAGCCTTTTCTGGTCTTTATGGTGATCGTGGGTTTGTTCGATCTCGGCAATTCATCGGATGCCTTTCTGGTGTTGCGCGCCCAGGAGCGTGGATTGAGTCTCAGCGGCATTTTGGGGATGCTCATCACGTTCAATGCCGTCTACACGCTGGTGAGTGTACCGGCCGGCGCGTTCTCCGATAAGATCGGGCGACGGCGCATCATCGTCGGCGGGTGGTTAGTCTACACGGCTATCTACCTGGGGTTTGCCGTGGCCGGGAAAGGCTGGCACGTGTGGGTGCTGTACGCCATCTACGGGATTTATTACGGTCTGACTTATGGGACGACGAAAGCCATGGTCGCCGACCTCGTGCCGGAGGCGCTGCGCGGCACGGCTTACGGGACCTATAACGCAGTGTTGGGCATTCTAGATTTCCCGGCGTCGCTCATCGCCGGGATTTTGTGGCAGGGTCTGGGAAACTGGAAGGGTTTTGGCGCTTCGGCGCCGTTTTTCTTTGGCGCGGCGCTGTCCCTGATCGCGGCGGTGTTGATGCTGCTGTGGAAGCCGCAACCATCACTTCAATAGAACTTACACCCATGGCCGTTTGTAGCGTTACAACCAGTCATGGGTTGACACTTCAGCCATAGGCGACGACCTTCTCATCTCCCCAACTCCTCTGAAAATAGCCCCAGAGCACCCCGAGTTCACAGAGAAAAACTCAAATTCTTTGTGGCCTGCGGGGTGAAAAGTTTTCATTCCACCGCCGGTGAACCGTCCCCTTCATGATGAATTCCCTTGCAAGCGGGGAAGAAGGGAGCGGCAAAATGGGGGTGTGGGCTTCTGGTACGTCAACGCCGCCCTGCACAAAGCGGAGCGGCGTTGACATGATGAAGCCTGTCGCCGGTCTAGCGGTTCTTCTTAAAGTAGACATCCATGTAAACGGCCAAAATCAGCACAATGCCCTTCACAACATATTGCCAGGACGAGGGAACGTTCAAGATTTGCAGGCCATTGGTGAGGCTGGCCATAATCAGCGAACCAATCATGGCGCCAAAGACGGTACCTTCGCCGCCGAGTGTCGAGGTGCCACCCAGAATACAACTGGCGATGGCGTCCAGTTCGTAGCCTTGACCGGCGGCAACCGTTCCGTAGCCGATATAGGAAGCCAGCACCACGCCGGACACGCCGCACAGGAGCCCCATCACCACAAAAATGGTGAAAATGTTTTTCTTGATGTTGACGCCGGAAAGCCGCGCCGCCTCGCGGTTGCCACCGATAGCGTAGGCATAACGTCCAAAGCGGGTGTTGTTCGAGACGTAGCTCATCACGACGGCAACAATCGCCAACAGCAGCACGGGAATCGACACGCCATTGAAGGAATTGACAATGGCCACGTAGGCCACTATCAGCACAGAATAAAGGGCTGTCTTAAGAATGTCCATATAGAGAGGTGAAAGTTCGAAACCGTAACGGCGTTTCTTCTGGCGGCCGTTGAACATCGTGTAAAACAACAGCGCAATCACCCCGGCCGCGACAATCCAACCGGTCGCTGGATTCAGGTATCCTTGCCCGATCCATGAAAAGAGGGGCTGATTGGCGGGGATGGTCTTTCCCTGGGTCACGATCAGAATGCCGCCGTTGAATGCCCATTGGGAACCGAGGGTGACGATAAAGGCAGGTACGGCAAGATACGAAACGATGTAACCCTCGATCGCGCCCACCAGGGTGCCCACCGACAAACCCGCGATAACTGAAAGGATTGTGGTCAGCAGTTCCTGATCGGGTAAAATCGTGTGCCAGATATTGGCCTGGAGTTGGGCGACAATGACCGAGACAAAACCGGCCACTTTGCCAACACCCAGGTCGATGCCTCCGGTGACGATGACCAGCACCATGCCACAGGCCAGGAAGGAAGTCACGGTCATTTGGCGAATCAGGTTGGAGATGTTTTGCGGTGATAAGTACAGGCCCCCCGTCGCAATGGTGAAGAGGATCCAGATGAAAATCATCGCCATAATGATGGCATACGTTTGGATATTGGTGCGGAATTGCCTGGTGAGAGTGGAAACCACACCTTGTACTGAGCCGTTATGGGAGGTTTTGTTCATACCTTTACCTTCTTTAGTCAGGATGTTGTTTCAAGCAACGCCGGTAGCGAGTGACATCACACGCTCTCGGGTCGCCTCGGCAATGTCCAAGGTGCCGGCAGAACGACCCGCGTGCATCACCAGAACCCGGTCGCTCATTCCCAGAACTTCCTCTAGGTCGCTGGAGATCATAATGATGGCAATGCCCTGGGCCGTGAGGTCGTTGATCAAGTTGTAGATCTCGTATTTGGCACCTACGTCGATGCCGCGTGTAGGGTCGTCCATAATCAGCACTTTAGGGTTAGACATCAGCCATTTGGCGATGACGACCTTTTGCTGGTTACCGCCCGACAGGGTTTCGCACAACACGTTCAGATGCGGCGCTTTGATGGCCAGCTTTTGGGCGAAAGTGCGGCTGGTTTGCAATTCAGCGTTGTCGTCAATTTTGTACCACGTCGCAAAGCGATCCAGGTTGGGCAACGAGATGTTCCGCAGGACAGATTGTATCAGCACCAAACCGTGACGCTTGCGATCTTCGGGTACGAGGCTCAGACCTTGCATCATGGCGTCATGCGAGTTGGTGATATTGCGTATCTGTCCTTCCAATTTCACCGTGCCCTGGGTAATTTTTCCGTACTCACCAAAGAGCGTCATCGCCAGTTCTGTGCGCCCCGACCCCATCAATCCGGCAATGCCCAGCACCTCGCCCTGGCGCAGGTTAAAACTGACGCCCTTGAGCACTTCGCGTGTGCTCTCTTCGGGATCGACGGCGTGCAGGTCCTCGACTTCGAGAATCACTTCGCCGGGCTGACGCTGGCTTGTAGGGAAACGATCTGTTATCTCGCGCCCCACCATGTAGTTGATGAGTTTCTCGATCGTCAGGTTCTGGGTGGGTTGGGTGGTGACAAGGCGGCCATCGCGCAGCACGGTCACGGTATCGGCGATGGAGAAAAATTCGTTCAACTTGTGGCTGATGTAGATGCAGGTGACGCCGTGCTCCTTGAGCGTATGCAGGATTTCCATCAACTGCTCGATTTCGGCCTCCGTCAGGGCGCTGGTCGGCTCATCGAGGATGAGAAGGCGGGCATTTTCCGCGAGGGCCTTGGCGATTTCCGTCATCTGCATCTTGCCGACGCCGAGATTCTTGATGAAGGCCTGAGGGTGGATATCGAGTTTGTACTCTTGCAAAAGCTCTTGTGTGTCTGCATAAAGCTTATCCCAGTTGATGGCTTTATGTTCGAGCGGCTCTTTGCCCAGGAAGATGTTTTCTCCCACGGTGATACCCGGCACTAGCGTGAGTTCCTGGTAGACAATGGCGATGCCGGCTTCGATAGCTTGCCGGATCGAGCTGCTTTCCAGCTTCAACTCCCGCCCTTCGAAAAAGACCTGACCCTCATACGTTCCCCGGGGGTAGACGCCGGACAGGATTTTCATCAGGGTTGATTTACCCGCGCCGTTCTCGCCGCAGATACCGTGGATTTCACCCCGTCGGATCTGGAGGGAGACATCGCGCAAGGCTACGACACCGGGAAATTGTTTGGTGACGTGGCGAAAATCCAGGATAATGTCTTTGTCGTCGGGATCAGCCATGGTGCTCAGACCATCGCTGACACCGGCGCTCATTACAGCACTATCATCATTCATTACACGTGCTCCTCCACCGCGAAACGATATTCATAAAGAACCCCGTCACTGTTGCAAAAAGTGCCTTCTCATAGCAAGCCAGTTATATACCTTACTACAAGAAGGCACAATCTGCTTACCACCCTACTTTACATACTTCCACCCTTAGGGCTTCGGCGGACGCTGAGCCTCAGGGATGTCGCGGTAAACGTCGTCGTAGGGCTGGAAGCCGCTCTTGACGACGATATCGTAAACATTATCCTTGTTGACCTGGACAACGGGCAGGAATTTGCAGGGTACTTCGCCCGTCTTGGAGGAATCGTTGGTGAGTTCGGCCAGAGGGTACATCTGGAGATCGGGTTTCTCACCCTTCAGCAGTTTGTCCACCAGATCGACGGCCAGAGGGGACAGTTCGCGGATGTCTTTAAAAACGGAGACGGTCAGTTCCCCCTTGACGATGCTGTTACAGCCGTCTGCCGTCGCGTCCTGTCCCGAGATGGGGACTTTGCCGGCCAGGCCTTGAGCCTTCATCGCCTGCAGGGCACCCAGGGCAGTGCCGTCGTTGGAAGCGACCACTGCGTCAATGTCGTTGCCTGCCGCGGTCAGGATGTTCTCCATCAACGTGAGGGCGTTCTTGGGATCCCAGTTGTCCACCCACTGATCGGCGACGATTTCGATCTTGCCTGCCTCTTCCAGCGGATCGAGAACCGAGTCCTGCCCCTGGCGCACCAGGATGGCGTTGTTATCGGTGGGGCTGCCGCCCATCTTGACGACGCGGGCCGGGCCATTGGCCGCCACGTCCCAGTTTTCGGCATCAATGGCCGCCATTACGCCCAAAGCCTGCTGACGCCCTACTTCGACATTGTTGAAGGAGATGTAGGCGGAAATGTCAGGGGTTTTGATCAGGCGGTCGTAGGCAAGGACGATGACACCTTTCTTGGCGGCATTGCTGGCAGCCGTAGCGGCAGCGTCGCCGTCTTCGGCGATGATGATGAGGGCCTTGACGCCCTGCGTGACCATGTTGTCAATCTGGTCGTTTTGCAGCTTCACGTCGTGGTTAGCCTCCTGGGAAATCACCTCGTAGCCTTTTTCCTCCAGCAACTTCCGCATCAGGACTTCCTCGTTCTTCCACCGCTCGACGGCAAAGTCGGAGAACGACAGGCCTATCTTGGTTTTTCCGCCGCCCTCGCAGCCGGCAAAGCTTGTCAAGAGCATTGCCAAAATGAGAATCGTTATCAAAGAACGTGTAATGCGAGACATATCTATTTCCTCCTGAGATTATTTTGTGTATTTTTGAGATAGAAAATGGTTAAGTGTTGTTTTTTACGGGTTTTTGGTTTGAACCGGACCTCCTTTCCCAAAAAATCTGCCGTTGAGTCTTGACCGTCTGGGTTCAACTAAAAATCAAGGTGCAAACGGTTTATCGTGTCACCCTTGTAGTCTATAGTGTTTTGTAAAAGTGTCGATAACGATACCGGTATCGTTATCGAGACTAACCCACACTATAGCACAATTTTTTCACACTGTCAATAGGCTTTTCGGCAATGGGGTCATGGTTCAGATATTGCAAAAAAGAGGATAACCATGCTATATTAGTTCACCCCCGGAGAACGCCAGGTCTACCGGGAAATCCGTTTTTGTGACTTGGCGTTCTCTGAGGTGAGGGCAGGGCAAGCGGCAGGTCTCTTATTCCCGCAGAGCGCTATAGCCGGTGATGCTGTTTCCGCGCTATGAGGATCGGCTTAAGGGTTGTACGTCCGCAATACCAATGGCAGGTAAATCGCGCGCGCTTGCACCGTCGTGTAAAGGCTGTCGGTGTCGCCCCACGCTCCGGGGGCACTGATGACGACACGGTTGTGTAACATCCCCGCAGCACTTGAGGCGACCGTTGTGGTGATGACGATGGTGGCTGTGTCGCCGGCCCCTAAGGCATCAACTTCCCATACCCACTGCTGACCGTCGACATAATCCGGGGCGGGCAGGGCGTCGCCGACGACCACGTCTGCAGGAAGGGTGTCGGTGAGGATAATGTTGCTGGCCGTTATGGAGCCTTTATTTCCGTATGTCAGAGTGTAGACCAGGGTATCGCCTGGATAGACTGCATCGTCGCTGCCCGCTTTATCCACGCTCAGAATGGCGCCCTCGGTGATGACGTGGGTGGCCCACAACGCTTGTACCGATGTGTGCGTTGGCGCATTCAGCACCGCGGTGTTGGTGATGATCTCCGCGTTTGCCGGCGCGACGGCAACCAGGTCAACTTCCCATCCTGCGCCCGGGGGCAATGTGCCGATTGTCCATTTAAGCAATGGAGGGATGACCGTCGCGGGCGGGACGGAGGCGCTGACCAACGTCACGCCGGTGGGCAGTACGTCGAAGACTTCAACGTTGTGGTAGGCTACAAGCCCGTTGTTCTCACAGTGCAGAGTGTATTCTAGCTCGCCATGGAGCAACGCGGCCATATCGCCTTCCTTGATCAACTGCAAATGATCGGTCGCCGGGGTGACTGTGATCAGGAGGGCGTCTGTGGCGGGAGTGATGCCATCGGCGGTGACGAGTGTCTGGTTGAGCCATGAGGCATGGCCGGAAAGGACACGCACTTGCACCGTGATAGCGTGCCCCGCGGTATCAGGTCCAACCGAGGGCGCAGTGAATAGCAGAGTCCCATCAGAGACGGACGCCGGCGCAGGCGACGCGGAAATGAATTGCACACCGGCAGGTAAAAAATCGTACAAACGCACGTTGAAGGCTTGCGAGCCGGGGTTGGTGTTGGTGTAGGCGATAGTGTAATTCACGATGTCGCCGGGTTGTGGCGCGGTATGATCCGCGGTTTTGTCGACGGTGAGCGCCGGATTGCCAATGGGGCTTTCAAAGAGCAGCGGTTTTGGCATGACCGCGCCGGCCTCCGATTCCTGCGGCAAGACTAAGCCGACGATGAACAACACCCCGATGATGGCAAAACTGAAGACGGCGGTCCACTTCGTGGTGGATACACTGTGATTCACCCATTCATTTGACATCATAGCCTCCTTTAAGTAAGAACAGAGCACACAGAGTTCACAGAGAAAAACACCAATTCCTTGTGTCCTTCAGGGTGAAAAGTTTTCAGTCAACCGCTGGTAAACGCCAGTTCATGTGAAATTCCTTTGGAAATAGTTTCTGAAAAATAGTCTGTCCGGTAATCATGAGTTGGATCGTCCTGTGATCATTTCCATTAGCGTAGCTGCACTGTAGATTCCATTGCCCTCCTTCCGAGAAATTTTTCTGCCTGGTAAAAAGCATAGCTTAGGTTTAGGACTTACGTAAATCTGCGTTTGTCACTACCAATCCTCCACCACGGGCTTGCGTAAGTCCTGTGTTGTCTGCTGACAATAGTGGAGTTCTCGGCGTGCGTGGAGCAGACTTACTACGTGCCCTTATTGTATACTATTTTGGCAACTATTCAGCCACCCTTACCAGGTGGCAAATGGGACTTTGGGGAGGGCACATAATAGGTTACCTCTTCGGCAGGTGCTGACCCTCTCATCCCCCAACCCCCTTCTCCCCCGCAAGCGGG
>DAOOGN010000130.1:0-8039 GCA_035415725.1 Anaerolineae bacterium
ATTCCCTATGCCAGGTTGGGCGTGGATTTCGGTATGCCTGGTGCTTGTGGATGACAAGATATGCGTGTTTCTATAAGCCCATCTCCCCTGCCCCCCAGGAAGGGGGATTTTGGGTGGGGGGTGTGGCGGGCGGCTTCGCCGCCCGCCACACCCCCCTTTTGCCCCCTTCTTCCCCGCTGGCGGGGGAGAAGGGGGTTGGGGGATGAGAGGGCCAGCGCCTATAGCCGAAGTGTCAACCTATTATGCACCCTCCCCCAAGTCCCGTTCGCCACCTGGCAAGGGTGGCTGAATAGTTACTACACGCAAAGTATAAAAAGCAGCGCAATTCGTGTCATCTGTGGCAAAAACTAAAGCCGTTTTTCCATCACCACACCAAGTCCCAGAGAACCATCAGGACTTACCCAAGCCTGGCTCGAATCTGGCGGCGGAGGGTTTGTAGTGACCCACGGAAATTGGCGTAAGTCCTGTAATGTTACGTCGCAGAGCCTCCGGGGTGGCGGCGGTCATCGCTGGATAGGGTGGCTCTGAGTACGGCGAAATTCTCCAGGACCATCCCGGCGCCTCGCGCCACGCATGTCAGTGCATCTTGTGCCACCCAGGCGCGGATGTGCGTCTCTTCGGCGATCCGTTCGGCCATACCTTTTAGCAGCCCCCCGCCACCTGTGAGGCAAATGCCGGTCTCCATCAAATCCGATACCAATTCGGGCGGTGTCTCGTCCAAGGTGTCGCGGACGAGATCGATGATGATGTTGTTCGAGCGGCTCAGGGCCTCGCGGATTTCGATACTGCTGATTTCGATCTCTTCCGGCAGGCCGGTGATCAGGTTACGTCCACGCATCGCCATGGTGCGCTCTTCGGGCAGGGGGTAGGCCGACCCGATATTGATTTTGATGCGTTCGGCGGTACGTTCGCTGATGGCCAGGTTGTACTTCTGACGGGCGTATTGCACGATATCCTCGTCTAGTTCATCGCCGGCGATGCGGAGGCTTTTGCTGACGACGATGCCTTTCAGGGCGAAGACGGCTACTTCCGTCGTTCCGCCGCCGACGTCGACAATCATACTGCCCTGCGCTTCGGTGACAGGCAGGCCGGCGCCAATCGCTGCGGCCATGGGTTCTTCGATGAGATAGGCTTCACGCGCACCGGCTTCCAGGGCGGCATCCTGCACGGCACGTTTTTCGACTTCTGTGACGCCGCTGGGAATGCCGATCACCACACGGGGACGGGGAAAGGGGATGAAGAGCTGGCGGTGTGCCTGTTTGATGAAATACCGTAGCATGGCTTCGGTGACGTTGAATTCGGAGATCACGCCATCGCGGAGGGGGCGAATGGCGACGATGTTGGGGGGTGTTTTCCCTACCATCTCCTTGGCTTCAGCACCAACAGCCAGCACCTCGCGTTGGTTACTGTCCATCGCCACCCACGAAGGTTCGTTGCTGATAATGCCCTTGCCGCGCACGTAAACCAGCGTGTTGGCTGTGCCCAGATCAATGCCTATGTCCAGGGAAAATAACCCTAATAGTGCGTCTATAGGATTAAGCAAGTGTATCCTCGATTAGTGTTCTCATCGGTTGTTATTCTCGCCTCGATTATACCATAGCCCGGCAGAGCCGCAATGTTCTATTTCCGCCGGCATATAGTGCAAATGTATCTGTGTTTAGCTTTGACCCTTGAATGGAAATGCACCTTCCCCCGCTAGCGTGCCTCCAGCGCGGCCAATGAGGTGCACGGAGCGATGGTGCGCAGGAAGTCATGCGGCGTGGCGCTGAGTGCCCACACCTGCCGTAGGGTCGGGCCGACAGGCTCCTTGCCGGTCAAATCCTCGCTTGTCACACCCTCGCCGGCCGCGCCACCGGCCGGCGAACTGTCGTAGGCGCCGTGGAAAGCAAAATAGGCCTGGTTCAGTCGTCGCAGGGGATAGCCATTGGCGACAAAATACCGGCGTTGCGCTTCCATATACCATTCGGCCTCTTTGATTTTGCCTTCAGCTAACATCTGATCGACGATAACGCGCGTGTGGTGCATCTCTGCATTGAAGTCGAAGGAGTTGAAGCGCACCTCACCAACGCCAGCTTCTTCTGTTGTTGACGTGAGTGCATTGGGCAGGGCTTTGTCGCGGTTGAGGTAGGCGGCGTAGAAACGCAGGATAACCTCCTGTCCGGCCCATTCGCCGACCAGCGAGGCCGCCGTCTCATTCATCGCGCGTGTCTCATCGGATTGGCCATAGGCGAAGCCCAGGGGGTAGAAGGTCAGATAATGGTGGGCCCACTCGTGGGCGATGACATCGCTGATCCAGTCGATAGAATTGCTCTCCAGGAACATGGCAGGATAGGTGGCCAGTCCACCGATGGCGGTGACATAAGCGGACTTATCGGGGAACTGAGTTTCGAGGTTTTGCTCGATGGTATTTTGCTCCGCTGCTGTCAAGCCGGCCACAAGCGGTCGCTGGTAGACACTTTGGATGACCTCGCGCGGCGAGACGATGAGCATGTAGGGGAGAGGGGTAAACGTCCCACTGACCGGCGGGAGGATTTGCGCCAGAATGCCGAATCCCCCCTGGTGCAAGACGATGCTCACCTGTTCGCCCAGGATGGCCTCGGCGACCAATCCACTGCGGCGCATGCGCGCGCGCAATTCTGCCATCGCTGTCTGCTGCTCGCGCGTTGTCTCTGCCGGAGCGGTGATTCCCGGGTCACTGTAGGCGCGGTTGATCTCGTCGGAGAGTTCGCCTGCCTGGCGCACTTGATCCAGATAGTCCAGTACGAAGCGGGTACGTTCCTCTTCCTCCATAAAACGCTGCGGCGCCAGGATACCCAGAGCCACTTTCCGGGCGAGGGTCTCAATTTCCCAGGATACAAAATTGAAGGTCTGGCGGCTGGTGGCGATATTCAGGCGATAGCGCAGATCCTGCGGCGCCCCTTGACCCCGCAGGGCCAAGGCCAGAAGCGCCAGCAGAACGGCAATGTTCCACCTATCGAGCCATGACTTCAGCGTGAATTTTTTCATTCGGGTATATTGCAAATGAGTTGGATGGTCGCAATTCAGCCCTTGGGGGCGTGTTTTTGACTAAGATGAAATACACTTTTCATTCGTCCAAGTTTAATCGGGAAAAGAGAAAAATCAAGCCGGAGTGAACTGCCGTAGTAATCCTTTCAGTGGTTCTTTTAACGTAACGGCTCAGCCTGGCGCTAACTCTCCAGATGGCCATGGAGGAACCTTGGTGCCCTGTAGCTTTCGCCCCTCCCCCTGCCCCCTCCCCAGCGTTCTCGCTGGGGAGGGGGAGAAAAACCCACCCCAAAAGCCGATCTACCGGGTATACTTTATGTGCCGGGTCACTTGCTAAAACTGCACTCATCCTTTATAGTTAGGGAGGAATTCATCATGAACCGGCGGTTTACCCACGGTCGGATGAAAACTTTTCACCACGAAGGGCACGCAGGACACAAAGAAGGTGTGTTTTTCTCTGTAAACTCGGGGTGCTCTGTGGCTATTTTCGGAGGAGAGTTTGTATGGAAATCGGAATGGTCAGACAAGTCGATATTAACGCGCAAGTGCAGCGTGCCTACCTCGATTACGCGATGAGTGTGATTGTCGCGCGCGCCTTGCCCGATGCCCGCGACGGCCTTAAACCTGTCCAGCGTCGCATCCTGTACGCGATGTACGATATGGGATTGAAACCCGATTTGCCGTACAAGAAATCGGCGCGTATTGTCGGTGAAGTGCTGGGTAAATATCATCCCCACGGCGATACGGCGGTTTACGACGCGATGGCGCGTATGGCGCAGGATTTCTCGGTGCGTTATCCGCTGGTGGATGGGCAGGGCAACTTCGGTTCCATTGATGGCGATGCACCTGCCGCGATGCGTTATACTGAGGCTCGCCTGATGCCGCTGTCGCTGGAGGTTCTGGCGGACATCGAAAAAGATACCGTGGAATGGACCGACAACTTCGATGGCACACTCAAAGAGCCGCTGGTTTTACCCTCGCGGGTGCCGAATCTCTTGGTGAACGGCGCGTCCGGCATCGCGGTGGGGATGTCCACCAATATCCCGCCCCATAACCTGGGCGAGGTGGTGGATGCGCTCATCTATCTGCTCGATAACTGGCAAAAAATCGACGATGTGGATGTGGCCGAGCTGATGAAATTTATCCAGGGGCCGGATTTCCCCACCGGCGGCCTGGTCTACCGGAAAGAAACGGCCGACGGCGAGGATCTGCTGCTCAAAGCGTATGCTACCGGACGCGGAAGTGTTACCATCCGGGCGCGCGCCCACGTCGAAGAAGCGCTGCGGGGGCGGCAGCGCCTGATCATCACCGAAATCCCTTATCAGGTGAACAAAACCACGCTCATCGAGGGCATCGCCGAAGATGTGCGCGCCGGACACCTGGAGGGCATCGCCGATCTGCGGGATGAATCGGATCGCCAGGGGATGCGCATTGTGGTCGAACTTACCCAGGGCGCCGATCCCGACAAGGTGTTGAACGATCTGTATCGCCGCACGCCGTTGGAGACGCGCTACAGTATCATCTTGTTGGCGTTGGTGGACGGGGAACCACGCCGGCTGTCGCTCAAGCGCGCCCTCACGTTGTTTCTCGATCACCGCCTGGATGTTTTGCAGCGCCGCTCGCGCTTCGACCTTGAACACGCCCGCCAGCGCGCGCACATCCTTGAGGGGCTGCTGATCGCCTTGGATAATCTCGATGCCGTCATTGACACTATCCGCCGTTCGCGCACCGTTGAAACGGCACGACAGAATCTCCAGAAGAACTTCAAACTCACCGAAGTGCAGGCCCAGGCGATTCTGGAGATGCAATTGCGCCGTCTGGCGGCCCTGGAGCGCAAAAAACTTCAGGATGAGTACCATGAACTGCTGGCAACCATCAAGGAATTGGAAGCCTTGTTGAAATCGCCGGTCAAACAGCGTGCCGCGATCCGCGTCGAACTGGCGGATGTGCGCACCCACTATGTGGATGGACGCCGTACCCACGTTCTGGAGGTGAAAGGCGCGAAAATGGTGGCCGAATCCCTGACGCCCGATCAGCCGGTGTGGGTCACGTTGAGCCGCGCCGGGCGTCTCGGCCGTATCCCTGACGATGGCAAGACCCCGCCGCGCGTTGTGGCCCACCCTGAAGAGGCGCCGCTGGCGCTGCTGGGGGCTTCGACCCGCAACGTGCTGTACCTGTTCACGGCAACGGGTGAGGCGATTGCCCTGCCCGTGCATCAAATCCCGGAGGGTGTGGCCTGGGAAGGCGGCGGCGTGTCCTGGTCCACGCTGCTGCGGATTGATAACGGTCGTCGTCTGGCGGCGGCGCTGGCTTTGCCGACGAATTTGCCTGAGGACAGGACGTTGTTTTTCGCCACGGCGACGGGACAGGTAAAGCGCCTGGCGCCGGAGGAACTGCCCGGCGTGGGGCGCGAACTTACCCCGGTCATTCGTGTGGATGAAGGCGACACGTTGGTTGGCGTAGCTTGGGTTGTGGAGTCCGATCAGGTGATTCTGGGGACGGCGCTGGGGCAAGGGATTCGTTTCGCTGTGGGTGAAGTGCGTCCCACGGGCGCCAGGGCCGGGGGGATGAGCGGCATTCGTGTCGAGTCGGGCGACGCGGTCGTGGGACTGGCCGTCGTGCAGCCGCGTGCGGCGTTTTTTACCATCACCGACATGGGGTTTGCCAAGCGCACCTCCCTCAGTGATTTCCCGGTTCAGAAACGCAGTGGTAAAGGGGTGCAGATTGCCAAACTGACGCCGGGCGAGCATGTGGCGACAGTGGGGATCATGACCACTGCGAGCCGTTTGATGCCGGTGACGCAGCGCGGTGCATCCAAAACGGTAACAGGACGGGCGGTACCCGAGCAGGGAAGAGCGACGCGCGGCGAATCCATCATCGCCTTGCAGGGTAAAGATGCTGTGGCGAATGTTGTTTTTCAAATCGAACGTATCGAAACTCAGACTGAAAGTTGAATCAGGAGAGAACCTATGACCTATCGTGATGAACTATTGACGTGTGAAACTTGTGGCAAAACGTTTGTCTATCGCATTGAAGAACAGCGCCAGCAGGCTGCGCTTGGTTTTGCGGCTGAGACGCCGCGACAGTGTGCGGAATGTCGCAAGCTAGAGGCGACTGCGCCGGGGCTGCGGGCCGGCGTTGTCAAATGGTTTCGTGAGGACAAGCACTTTGGTTTTATCACCCAGCACGACGGCAGTGACGTCTTCTTTCATTACAGTGCGATAGAGGGCGACCCGGAGCAGGTCATGCGCGAAAACGCGCCGGTGTGGTACGAGGTGGTTAACACGGAGCGTGGACCCCAGGCCATCAATGTCCATCTGCGCGAGTGAATTGTTTGTTTTTCATCAGCAGATTGAGCAGATGAGGCAGATTTCGTTGCCAAAAGGTAGACAATCTGCTAAATCAGCTTAATCTGCTGATAAAGAATGAGAAACGATTCGATGCGCGTAGCCTTGAGCGGGTGGTTTGGGGATCGCCCTGAGACAGGGAGCGGGCAGTATTTGCGCTACCTGGTTGCAGCGCTTGCCGAGCATATGCCTGCGTCGCAGTTTATGGTGTTGACACCAACATCCCCTGTAGCGGAGGTGGTTTGCGCACCCAATGTCGAATTCGTCGTAGTTCCAGGGAAGAAGACAAACCTCGGTAAGGTGTGGTGGGAGCAGGTCATACTCCCCAGGGCGGCTCGTCAGCTTGGAGTGGATGTGCTCCACGTGCCGTATTGGGCGCCGCCGCTGTATGCTGCCCTGCCTACTGTAGTCACCGTCCATGATCTCATCCCCTTATTGCTCAAACCCTATCGCGGTGGAGCCTTGGTGCGGTTGTACACGGCCTTTGTCAGGGCGACCTCGCCGCGCGCGACGCTGCTGCTGACGGATTCGGCGGCCTCGCGGCGGGACATCGTCGCGCATCTCCACGTCTCACCCGACCGTGTGCAAACGGTTTATCTGGCGGTGGACAAGACGTATACAGACCTGTCAGGTTTTCCGCAATTTGACAGGTCTGTCCTCGAACCGCTGGGGGTGCAGCCGGGATATGTCCTTTACCTGGGTGGGTTCGACGTGCGGAAGAACGTGCACGGGGTGTGTACGGCGTTTGCGCATGTGGCTCAGACTGTGCCGGAGGCGCATTTGGTCATCGCGGGGAAACCGCCGGCGGTGGACTCGGAGTTTGCGCCGGATCCGCGTCGCCTGGCGCGCGAGGCTGGCATTCCCGAAGCGCGTGTCCAGTTTGTGGACTGTGTTCCCGAATCCGCCAAGCCGGCGCTCTATCGCGGCGCACGGGCTTTTATCTTCCCCTCGCTCTACGAAGGGTTTGGCCTGCCGCCGCTGGAAGCACTGGCATGCGGGACGCCGGTCGTGGGCAGTAACACGTCCAGCTTGCCGGAGGTGGTGGGCGACGCGGGCGTCCTCGTAGACCCCGCCGATGTGACGGGCATGGCGGACGCGCTCATGCGACTGTTGACCGATGACGCCTTCCACGCCGAATTGCGGCAGCGTGCGTTGCGTCAGGCGGCGCGCTTCGCGTGGCAGACGACGGCGCGAGAGACATACGCGGCGTATGAGAAAGTGCTGAATCGCGCCGCGGTGTGAGATGTAGTTTTATGATGCCAACTGAATCTATTCATCAACCCATGCTATTTTACGCTGTAACTGACGACCGCCAACATCTGTCACCGCAACGCCGAGCGTCTGCTCACACCGCTAGGGGAGGGAAAATGAAGGCGCCGGAACGTCCATGAGCCACACTTCGGGTGATAAAACTGTGTTTGCATGTTTCCCTACCCTGTACTAGAATGTTCTTTATTCACTTAAACGTTTAGTATCTATTCGGGCTAGTAAACCTGACGAAGCCACTTATTCCCTATGCCAGGTTGGGCGTGGATTTCGGTATGCCTGGTGCTTGTGGATGACGAGATATGCGTGTTTCTATAAGCCCATCCCCTCTGCCCCCCTTCCCCAGGGAAGGGGGATTTTGGGTGGGGGGTGTGGCGGGCGGCTTCGCCGCCCGCCACACCCCCTTTTGCCCCCTTCTTC
>DAOOGN010000131.1:0-7970 GCA_035415725.1 Anaerolineae bacterium
CTGGCGGGGGAGAAGGGGGTTGGGGAATGAGAGGGTCAGCACCTGCCGAAGGGGTAACCTGTTATGTGCCCTCCCCAAAGTCCCGTTCGCCACCTGGCAAAGGTGGCTGAATAGTTACCCTGTAGTAAAATATAGCCGTATTCCCGTTCTATCCTTTGGAATTTCTGAGAGGCACCATGATCCATACCGAAAACCTGACCAAAAAATTCGGCGACCGCACCGCCGTGGAATCCTTGACGTTGGATGTGGCCGCGGGCGAAGTCTTCGGCTTCCTCGGTCCCAACGGCGCGGGCAAGACGACGACGGTACGCATGTTGACGACGCTCATCGGCCCCACCGCGGGCACGGCGACGGTCAACGGTTTCCGCGTGGGACAGGATGATACCGCCATCCGCCGCTGCACCGGCATTCTCACCGAGACGCCCGGTATGTACGACCGGCTGAGCGCGGAGAAAAACCTGACCATTTTCGCCCATCTCTACGAAGTGGCGGACGTGAAGGGCCAGGTGGAGAAGTACCTGCGCCTGTTGGGCTTGTGGGATCGCCGCGATGACCTCGTCGGCAACTTCTCCAAGGGGATGAAGCAGAAGCTCGCCATCTGCCGCGCGCTGCTGCACGAGCCGGCGATGGTCTTCCTCGACGAACCGACCGCCGGCCTGGACCCGGAGGCCGCGCGACTGGTGCACGATTTCATCGAGGAGATCAAGACGCAGGGGCGCACGATCTTCCTCTGTACGCACAATCTCGACGAAGCCGACCGGCTCTGTGATCGTATCGGCGTGATGAAGCAACGGTTGATCACCGTGGACACGCCCGCCAACCTGCGGAAGAAGCTCTACGGGCGCAAGGTGGTCTTCCACCTGCGCGAAGCCGATGATGCCCTGCTGACCCGCGTGCGCGCGCTGCCGTTCGTCAAAGAGGCACAGCGGGTGGATGGCAAGCTCATCATCGGGCTGGACGATCCCGAAACACACAATCCGACGTTGGTGCGGCTGTTGGTGGAAGCCGGAGCGGACATTCAATTCGTCGGCGAGTTGCGCCATTCGTTGGAAGATGTATACCTGTCGCTCGTCGGAGCAACGGAGGATAACCATGCCTAAGATATGGACAATCGTTGATAAAGAATGGGCCGAGGTGTTCAAAAACCGCCTGGTGCTGTTCACCGTGATCTTCATGCCGATTCTGTTTACGGCGCTGCCGTTGATCATGGTCGCCATCGGCAGTTCGCAGGCTGATATGGGCGACGCTACGGACATGCCGGCCTCCTACCTGGAGATGTGCGGCGATTTGACCGGCTCGGCCTGCTTCACTTTGATGATGGTCAACCAATTTTTGCTGCTGTTCATGATGATGCCGCTGATCATCCCGGTGACGATTGCGGCTTACAGCATCGTGGGGGAGAAAACCACCCACTGCCTGGAGCCATTGCTCGCCACGCCGATCACAACGGCGGAGTTGCTCGTCGGCAAAAGCCTGGCGGCGCTCATCCCCGGCGTGCTGGCGACGTGGTTGAGCTTCGGCGTCTTTGCCGTCGTCGCCTATATCCTGGTGCAATCCCCTGAACTGCTGCGGCGCATCCTCGACCCGATGTGGATTATTGCTGTTGGTCTTCTAGGCCCTCTGTTGGCGCTGGCCGGCATCAACGTGACGCTGATGGTGTCTTCGCGTGTCAGCGACCCGCGTACCGCCGAGCAAACCTCGATGATGTTGATATTGCCGCTACTCGGCCTCTTCTTCGCGCAGATTGCCGGCGTGTTGCTGGTCAACGCGCAGGTGATGCAACTGGCGGCGGTCATCATGGTAGCGATCGACGCTGGATTGGTTTACCTGGGCGTGCGCGTATTTCAGCGCGAGACGATTTTGACGAAGTGGAAGTGAGAGAATGAGCAAATCAGTGAATCAGCCAATCAGCGAATGGGTGTACCGGTTTTGCGTCAGGATGCTGGTCATATTAGTTGTAGGTGCCTTAGGGGTGGTGCCAGCGTTAGCCCAGGAGAGCGGGTTGACGATCTCGATAAGCAAGCAATTCGGCTACAACCTGGGCAGTCAGATTCAGGGGACGTTCAAAATCAAGGTACGCGGGCCGGAGGATTTGGCCGCCGTCACCTTTTTGCTCGACGGGGAGACGCTTGGTGCAGCGACGGCTGCGCCCTTTGAACTGTCGTTCAAGACCGATGCGTACGCGCCTGGCTGGCACGAAATCACGGCTGTGGGGACAACGAGCGGGGGGCAAACCTTGACCGCGCGCACGTTGAGCTACCAGTTCGTCTCCGCCGATGCCGCCGGAAAAAGTACGCTGCAGCTTATCCTGCCGATTCTCATTCTGGTGGTGGTCGCCACCGTGGCCACGGGACTTTTCCCATTGTTGAGCGGGCGCAAAAAATCGGCGGCGTATGACCCCGCCTCGTACACGCCCGGTGAGCCGCGCCATTACGGCGCGCTCGGCGGCGTGGTATGCCCGAAGTGTGGGCGTCCCTTCGCGATGCACCTGGGGAGCATCAACCTCAGTTTTGTGGGCAGATATGATCGTTGCCCCCACTGTGGCAAGTGGAGTAGGGTGCACCGGGCCAGCCGCGAGGCGTTGATGGAAGCTGAAGCTGCGGAATATGCGGCGCACATGGCCTCTGCGCCCCACCCCGTCCTCAACCACGAGGAAAAACTGCGCGAGCAAATCGACGATTCACGCTTTACCGATCACATCTAGTCACCGTTGGAACATTCAGGGGTATAGCCGAATCTTCGGTACAGCCCCGCTCATGGAAATGGTCCCAGGACTACTTGACTAACGACTATCAGACTGTTTTATACGAGGAGTCACCGATGAATTCCTTACTCGACCGTCGCCGTATTCTCGTTTTTCTGGCGTTCGCTTTTGGGCTGGCCTGGGTTGGCGCGCTGGTGATCTACCTCACCGGCGGATTGGCAAATAGCCCGTTCACCTACTTGATCCTCACCGTCGTGTATATGGGCGCGCCTACCATTGCCCACATCCTGACCCGCCTCATCACCCACGAAGGCTGGGGCCACCTCTATCTTCGACCCCGGTTGCACCACGAGTGGCCGTACTGGGTGGCCGCGTGGTTTGCACCGGGCGTCCTTACCATCGTCGGGATGATCGTCTTCTTTGCGCTGTTCCCGCAGTATTACGACGCCGACTTAACCCCGGTCAAACAGATGCTCGAAACGCAGGCCAATCTGACCGGGAAGCCGGTCCCGGATACCCGGCCGTGGTTGATCATCATCAACCAAACGGCGATAGCGTTGATCCTGGCGCCGCTGCTCAACGCTTTCGCCACCTTCGGCGAGGAATTTGGCTGGCGCGCGTACCTGCAACCCAAGCTGCTGCCACTCGGCGGGCGGGCGACGATGCTGCTGATGGGCGTCATCTGGGGGGTGTGGCACTGGCCCCTCATTGCGATGGGGCACAACTACGGGCTGGACTATCCGGGCGCGCCATGGGGCGGTATGGCCATGATGGTCTGGTTCACGCTGGCGGTGGGGACGTTGCTCGGCTGGCTGACGCTGCGCGCCGGCAGTGTGTGGCCGGCCGTCATCGGGCATGGGGCGATCAACGGAATCGCCGCTCTGGGAGCGCTGTTCGTCAAGGGGAAGCCGAATCCCCTCCTGGGGCCATTGCCGGTGGGTTTTGTCGGCGCGGCAGGCTTCGCTGTCGTGATGCTGATTTTGTTCATACGGCGCGGTGCCTTTGAACCGCCTGCCGCCGTCGCGGAGGTGAAGGAGATTTGACGATACTGACGGCCGTCGTTATCTTTGTCATCATAGGCGCCAGCGCGATCATCATCACGTTTGTCGCCTTCAGGATGTTTTCCACGGCGAAAAAAAACATCAAGGCCGCCGGTGGATTAGAGGGGCTTAAAGCGGCTGGCCTCCGTGCAGCAGAAGCCCACCCGGCGAATGCGTTCCCTGTTGTCGCACCGGTGGGTCAGGTCAACACCACGCGGCTGGTGTGGCTGATTTTCGTGTGCTCTGCGCTGTTGAGTTTCGGGTTAGGAGGATTTTTCCAATATCGCACCATCCGCAGCGCCAGGCTTTTGCAGAACGAGGGTATGACCACGCGGGCGACGGTCGCAGAAAAATATATCTCAGAGGACGATGAAGGCAATGAGACTTATTATGTGACCTATACTTTCACTGCTCAGTCATTAGATGCCGGGCCGCAACAGATCAAACGTCAGGAAAGTGTGCCCCACGAGATTTTCGCCCGGGTGGAGAAAGGGGAGCGCATCGAGATTATCTACGCGCGCAGCGATCCCAAAGTGGCACGGATCATGGCGAATTACGAACCCGGGGCGGTGAGTTATCTGCCCATTTGCCTGGGCGGCATTTTGGGACTTGTCGATGCGCTGATGACGATACCGTTTTATCGTCGCTTCCAGAAGGCCGTGCGTCTGGACGTTGAGGGTATCCCCACCACGACGACGGTGCGCGGTCTTTTTACCTCGTCCGGTGAAGAGGGTACCACATACTATGTCGCCTATACTTTGCCGGATGGACAGAAAATCCGTCATAGCATCAAACCGGCCCTCTATAAACAACTGCACGTTGGCGACACGCTCAGGATCGTCTATCTGTCCGACAATCCACGCGTTTTTCGCCCAGAGTGGGGCTAGCTATCCGCCGCCGACCGGCGGGAAGATGCCGACTTCGTCGCTCTCTGGCAGGCGGTACATCTCAGCGCGCGCCCTCCCGTTGACGAACATCACTTTTATCTCGTTCGCGCGGATTCCCAGCCGCTCCACTAGATCGGCGAGTGAGCTTTTTTCGGGCATTTCGACGCCAAACACCTCACCGGCGGGCACTTCTGGAATGCAAAATGGCCCATACAAAACGGGATCGCCTTACGCGACCCCGTTTTTTGGTGCCGAGACTCGGAATTGAACCGAGGACACAGGGATTTTCAGTCCCCTGCTCTACCGTGCTGAGCTATCTCGGCATCACGGTTGCATTCTAACGTAGGCGCCGGATTTGTCAAGTTCAGCGGCAAAGCGCTTACGGCATCCAGCGCCGGGGGCCGATCTCGCCGGGGCCTTCAGTCTGGGGGGAACGGCGGCGGTAGGGTTCGGCCAACTCCTCCTCATCAGGGCCAAGCAACAGGCGAACTTGAGCCAGCGCCACGACATCATAGCGCGTGAAGCCACAGGAATCACAACGCCACGCCGCAAAGTCCGGTATGACGACGAGCTGTGCCCCCCATGGCCGCGCATAGGTGATCTTGACCGGTTGGAGATTGCCAACATTGCAAACAGGACAGGAATAGCTCATGCGCCGTCCTTATCACACCCCCGGGCCTGCCGTCTCACGGATTGCTCTCCAACTCTGGAAAAGTATAGTGCGGGATCAAGCCCACCTTCTCCGGTGGCCAGTAACGAAAGATCGATTTACCGATGATATGGTCACGCGGCAAGACCCCCCAGACATGGGAGTCGCTGGAGTTGTTGCGATTATCGCCCAAAACCAGATATTCATTGTCGCCCAGGACTTGACTTTCGGAATAGGACGGCGGGCCGCTGATGTAAGGCTCATTCAACGCGATTCCATTGATCCAGACTCGCCCATCGCGGATCTCCACTCTTTCGCCGGGCAGACCGATGACCCGCTTGATGTAGGGAATGTCACTTTGCTGGCGGGGCGGATCGAGGACCACAATGTCGCCGCGTTCGGGCGCATGAAACCAGTAGGCGACCTTGCTGACGATGAGATATTGTCCTTCGTGCAAGGTCGGTTCCATGCTGATCGATTGAACTTCGTAGCGACCGGTGAAGGTGTTGACCACCAGAAAGATGATCGCCGCCAGCGCCAATGTCTCCAGTAAATCACGGAACCAGGCCCACACGCTTGTCGCGCCCTCGGTCTTTGACGCAACAGCATGCCCTGGGGTGTTTGTTTCTACACCCGGCACAGTCGTTTGATCAGTCCACATGGTTTCTTTCCTGTAAAGCAGGTCTTTTCCTTATTGCACATTTTGCAGTTCCGGGAAGGTATAATGAGGAATGGCTCCCCACATCTCCGGTGGCCAATAACTGAAGATGGCCTTACCCAGAACCAGCTCCCGTGGGAGCAACCCCCAGGCATGCGAATCGCTGGAGTTGTTGCGATTATCGCCGAGGACAAAGTATTGATCCTCCGTGACGACCCAATTACCGGTATAATTGGGGGGGGCCGCGATGTAGGGTTCGTTGAGCGCGACACCGTTGACCCATACACGCTGCTCGCGGACTTCCACGATGTCACCCGGCAAACCGATCACGCGCTTGATGTACGGCACGGTGCTCTGTTCTCCGGGCGGATCAAGGACAATAACGTCGCCACGCTCCGGAGGATGGATCCAGTACACCGCTTTGCTGGCGATGAGATATTGTCCATCGTGTAAGCTGGGTTCCATGCTTTGCCCGTGCACTTGATAACGTCCGGTCAATGTGTTAATAACCAGAAAGAGAATCACTGCCAACAGCAGTGTCTCCAAAACATCTTGTAACCAGGAACGGATGCCGAAAGAGCGACTTAAAGAAGGCTCACCCTCTTCTTTTTCCTCTTCTTTTTCCTCTTCTTTTTCCTCTTCTTTTTCCTTTTCTTCTTCCGCTCGTGTCTCTATAGCGACATCCGTAAGTTCTTCGACCAATTTCGCGCCTCCAGACCCACCCTTGCAGCCATTATCTAGTTTGCCGAGAGATTATAACGTATCTCCAGGAAGGTGCAACTTAAAAGCGACACCCCCGGTATAACCAGGGGTGTCGCTGGATCCCTAGAAAGATACGCGGGCTATGCCTCTTTGGGCGCTTTCTCATTGGGAGGAGCGGCCGCTTCACCCTCTTCTTCTTCATCTTCCCAGCCGATGATCCACACGGCCAGGCCGGCAACGGCGATGGTAGCGACGATCAAAGCAGCCCACTGGCCCGCCAAAAGTCCCACATCTCGCGCCGACCAGATCAAAATGATAACCATACCGATGGAAAGCACGATCCATGATGTCCATTGGGGATGCGCATTGACGAATTGCTTTATCTTGTCCATAAATGACAATCTCCTTCCGAAAATAGTCTTATAGTCGTGAGTTTTGTAGTCGGATAGCCATTTTCACGCTTGCGGCGTGTACACCACAGCCCATGGCGTCTCCTTGAAAGTTATAGTCAGTCCACCCAAGAGTTCCCCTAACCTTCGCCGGGTTTCCTGGTTGCCGCCTACATTGGCCGGCGCACCAATTCTTCACGGATCTGCCGGACCATGGCTTCTGTCGCCGTGGCGTTCCACTCCATTGCTGCTTCACGCCACGCTTTGGGTAGATCGGCTAACGCTTTGCGCGTATACGAGAGTCCATGCCAGTAATCGAGCAATGCCTGGCTTGGGCTGGCAGGGAGGAAAAGGAGCACCGCTTCTGCCTGTAAGAATTCGCCTTCCTTTTCCATCGCGGCGACGAGCGCGCGCCCCGTCGTGACACGATCCACACCAGGAGCGATCAGGAAATCGGTCACGCAGACAACCAGGTTTTCGACACGCCAACCGATCAACCCCACGATGCGTTTTCCTTGTTCCGCCAGCAAAAACCCCACTTGACTGAAACGCTCGGCGACATCCAGTTGGGTTAGCAGACGCGCCGGACAAGCGCTGTTGACAAAATTCGCAATGGTTTCGGCGTCACTCAAGTGCGCTTTACGGATCTCAACGTCCATCGCCCTTGTACCTTCCTCTCACGCAGTGATTCAAATGTAAAACGTGAGTAACGTGAATGATAAGGTCTTTCCCGTACTACACTTTGGCCTTGCTCATGTTCCATTATACCCTTGTTTTAGAGATGTACAAAGGCGCTGCTTGAGAGTAACTATTCAGCCACCCTTGCCAGGTGGCGAACGGGACTGTGGGGAGAGTACATAATAGGTTACCCCTTCGGCAGGTGATAACCCTCTCATCCCCCAACCCCCTTCTCCCCCGCAAGCGGGGAAGAAGGGGGCAAA
>DAOOGN010000132.1:0-7957 GCA_035415725.1 Anaerolineae bacterium
CTGGCGGGGGAGAAGGGGGTTGGGGGATGAGAGGGTCAGCACCTGCCGCAGGGGTCACCTATTATGTGCCCTCCCCAAAGTCCCGTTCGCCACCTGGCAAAGGTGGCTGAATAGTTACATTTTTTGTATCTATTCAGGCCACTCAACCTAGCGTAGACAGCAACTGCTCGAACAGGGCTTCATAGTCCGCCGCCGTGCGCTCGGTGGAAAAGCGTGCGGCGATTTCTTCGCGCGGGCGGATGTAGGCACCGGGGTGGTCAAGGACCTGAAGCATCGCTTGCGCCAGGCCATCGGCATCGCCAATGGGGGCGATTTCACCCATACCGGTCTGTTGGATGGGCTGGCGCACGCCGGGCAAATCGCTGGCAACACACGGAACGCCGCACAGCATCGCTTCCACCTGCACCAGCCCGAACGATTCGGTGGAGTTGAGACTCGGCACCACCAGCAAGTCCAAGTTGGGATAGAAAGCCGCCATCTGGACCGGGTCCAGCACATCCAGGAACTTCCACTGATCCAGGTCTTCGTAATGGCGGATTATGGGTTCCAGCTTGCGGGCGTAAGTCTCCTCCGCCAAAACGTTGCGATATTGTCCGGCAAAGAGGATGCGTGCATGCGGATAGCGTTCCAGAAGGCGCGGGAAGGCATGGAGCAGCACTTCTACGCCTTTCTCCGAGGCGAGGCGCGCCGCCATGCCGATGACCGGATGCGCGTGTTGTGGATTGTGCATCTTGGCAAAGGCGGCGATGCCAGAAGGCGTCATCGGCGGCAGTTCCACCGGGGGAGGAATGACGTGGAGCTTGGCGCCGAATTTTTGGAGATAGGGGGAATGATCGGCGAAATCCTGGGTGTAGGCAACAATCTTGTGGGAGAACTTTCCTGCCAGGTCGTTCATCCCATTGATGACCCCGTTCACGCAGCGGTTGAAAATGCCGGGAGGCAGTTGCAGATCACAGTGATACGTGAGGACCGTGGGCTTTTTGAGCCATCGTCCGCGCAAGGCCACCCCGGCGGCGTCGAATTGCGGCAGGTGCAGGCTGATGACGTCGGCCCGGGTGACGAGTTTCCATGCCAGGAAGCCGAATGTAGGCATGATCACGCCTTTGCTGAGGCGGAAAAGCACCGGCGCCCGCACCACCTGCACGCCGTCTATGGCCTCACGGCGCGCCAAATCACGGCTGTAATGCGAAGTGAGGATCGTGACTTCATGTCCGCGTCGGGCCAAACCCTTGGCCAGACGCTCGGCGTAGATGGTCAATCCGCTGGTATGGGGCCGGTAGTATGTCAGAACGATGAGAACGCGCATGAGGGTCTCCGTGATATGTATCCGGTTGAGTTTTTAGGGGGTGAAGAGAGAGCGATTTTCCTGTACCCAGTGATAGAGGCGCGTGATGCCCTCTTCCACTCCGACGTGGGGGCGCCATCCCAGTTGCTCGGCTGCTTTGCGGATGTCGGCGACGAAGATGCGCTGATCGCCGGGCCGCCAGTTGCACCAACGGACCGGGATCTCCCGTCCGGTCAGTCGTTCCAGCAGCGGGCCGAATTCTCGCCAGACTGAAAGCTGATTGGCCGCTCCACCACCGACGTTGTAGATTTGTCCTCCCACCCGCTTGATGTTGGCGATGGCGGCGTCGTAGGCGTTGAGCAGATCCTCGATATAGAGCAGATCACGGACCTGCTTGCCATCGCCGTAGATGGTGATCGGCCGCTCCAGCAGCGCCGCGATGATAAACCATGCTACCCATCCTTGATCTTCCACACCAAACTGGCGCGGGCCATAGATGCAGCTTTGGCGGAAAACAACGGTGGGGAGGTCGTAGATGCGCGCGTAATCACGCACATACTGGTCGCCGGCGCCTTTTGAACACCCGTAGGGCGAGTGGAAGTCGAGCGGATACGTTTCGGGGATGCCGTAAGGGTAGTCGCGGTAGGCGTAGCGGGTCTCGTGTTCCTCTACGATGAGTGATTCCATCCCCCCATACACCTTGTTCGTCGAGGCAAAGAGGAGCGCCGGATGATTGCCCACCAGGCGCGCTGCTTCCAGCACGTTGAGCGTGCCGGTAACATTGATCTCGAAGTCTTCGCGGGGGTGCAAAACCGAGGTGGTGACGGCAACCTGCGAGGCCAGGTGAACGATGACATCGACATCGCGGGTGGCAGCGGCCAGGAGGGCGGCGTCACGCACGTCACCACAGATGAGGGCGAAGGCATTGTCACCATGCGTCTCCCGCAGCCAGTCGAGGTTAGCCATCGCCCCGTGGCGCGAGAGATTGTCATAGATGGTCACACGCTCTCCCCGCCCCAGGAGCCGATGAACATAATTCGAGCCGATGAAGCCGGCACCGCCGGTAATCAAATAATGCATGGTAGAAATCTTGGTGTCACGAGGGATCCGCAGAACCTGGCGACGGTGTAGTTTCAACGCGCTGGGCGTTGTTGACGAGGCTCTTGAAGGAAATGCCCCAGCTCAAGAGCGTAAGCGCACCCAAGACGATACCAGTGAGGTAAGGCAGTGCATGCACGATGACCGCATAGGTAAAACCGGCTTCGCGGGTCATAGCGAAGCCCCAAAAGAGCGCTTCGCGCACCGCGAAGTGGAACGATCCCAGGCCGCCGGTCGCCGGGAAGACCATGCCGAAGGCGCTGGCCCACGTGACGACTACAGCTTTGAGGAAGCCGTCATCCACGGGCAGAAAGGCCCGGCAAGCCTGAAGCGCTGTCCAAAAATACAAAGGGGTGACAATCCACAGCGCCGCCGACCACAGCAGTAGCACTGCTCCCTCGCGGACCGAGCGCAGCGCGATCAACCCATCCAGGGCATGGCGGACCGGTTTCAGCCAGCGTTCGGGATTGTGGACGTGCAGCATTTCCAAGAGGCGTCGCACCAGCGCCTCGACTTTCTGGGGATACAGCGCTACCAGTATGAACACGATCAACAGTCCTAAGGCCAACACGCCGCACAGCCCGATGACCCCTTGAAAAGAAAGTGAACCGGCCAATTGTCCGCCGGCGAGGTAGGTCCGCAGTCCAGGCAAAAAAGGCAGTGTCGCCACAAGCATGATGATGATGAGGAACATGTCCAGCACTCGCTCGACCACCACCGTCGAGAGCGCCGCGATGATGGAGACCGGCCCGCGTGTGCTGGCAGCCACGGCGCGGGCGGGATCGCCGGCCCGCAAGGGAAGCACGCCGCTGACAAGATAGCCGATGTTGATCAGGCCAAAGGTATCACGCAAGGAGAGTTTACGCCCCAACAAAATCCGCCAACGCTGGGCGCGGATGACGAGCGTCACCAGAATCAACGCAAGAGTCAGCGCGAGCCAGCCCCATTGCACCTGTTGGAAGGCTGTGCCAACATCGGTGAAGTTCACCCCATGCAGTGCGGCATAGAGGGCCAGGGCACTCAGTACCAGGGTAGCAATGATTTGCAGGCTGCGCTTTTTCATAGCTGCTATTATACCACAGGAATTCATCAGGGAGTTGAGCCGCTGGGGACACCCCCAGGGCTTATCCATCCTCCAACCGAACAGGGTGTGTAGTATGTAGAGCGACGACTTCAGCCGTTTCTGGAGCAAAAGCGACTCAAGCCGCTATGACGCCCTGCCATGGTGGGCCATTCGCCCTAGCGCGCATGAAACACACCCAAGCCGAATTGTCGTCTGCTGGAAAGTGATTACACTAGTCCTGCGCGGCACCAATAGTTTCTCAGTGAATGCTGAGCAGGAATCGTCAGATCCAGGCGTAGGGCGCCAGAATCGCGGATCTGGCGATCCGCTCCGAGTATGGCTAAGGGATGTGAAATTTCTACCGCGCAGTATTAGCAAGAACAACTTCACGAATGACAAGCGGGAGGAATGTATGCTTTTAGCAGTCAATGTGGGGAATACGAATATTGTCCTGGGTATTCACGATGGTGAAAAGTGGCTGCGTCATTGGCGCGTGCGGACGGTGCGCGATAAGATGCCCGACGAGTATGGTATGCTTTTCCATGACTTTTTGTATGAGGCAGGAGTGACGCCGGCGGCGCTCGATCAAGCTGCCATCAGCAGTGTCGTCCCTCCGATTACCGATCGGATGGAGGAGATGCTTATCGCGCACATGGGAATGACGCCGTTGATCATCAGCACAGCAGTAAACACAGGATTGACCTTCGCGTTGGACAACCCGGCGGAGCTAGGGGCGGATTTAATCGCCGATGCGGTCGCCGCTTACGACCGCGTGCACAAGGCGTGCATCGTGGTGGATTTCGGGACGGCGACGACGTTTTCGGCGGTGGCGGCAGACGCGACGTTTCTGGGCGTTGCCATCGCGCCGGGTGTCAATATGGCGATGTCAGCACTGGCGGGAGGTACGGCACAACTGCCGCAGATCCGGCTGAGCGCACCGCCGCGCCCTATTGGCACGAATACCGTCCACTCCATCCAATCCGGCATCGTTCTGGGATATGTGGGAATGGTAGAAAGCCTCATCGCCCGTTTCCGAACGCAGATGGGGGTGGAAGCGCAGGCGCTGGCAACCGGCGGCCTGGCGCGGCTGATTGCGCCGTTGACATCCTGTTTTACGGCCGTAGACGAATGGCTGACGCTGGATGGGATTCGCCTGATCGCGCGGCGCAACAAGAATGGCACATAGCAAATGGCAAATCAGGGTAGCGGCGAATGACCCTCCACCCTTCACCCTCAACCCTCCATGTTAAACCCGCAGTCCTAAGCCCGGCCGTCGGGATACTTCTGCTGACGCTGCTCGTGCGCGTGGCGTGGCTGGCGTTGTTCCCCACCGATCCTATCGCCCCGGTGGATGCGGAGGGGTATCACCTGCTCGCCCTGAACATGCTTGCCGGTCATGGGTTTGCTCTCTATTGGGAGCCGCCCTTCTGTCCGACGATGGTGCGCACACCGTTGTACCCGCTATTCGTGGCCGGCATCTATGCGCTGATGGGGCGTGATCCTGTGCGCGTGCTGCCGGTCCAGTTGCTGTGGGAAGTGCTGACGACGGCGCTGGTGATGCGTTTGGGGCGCGATCTCGGCGGCAAGCGCACAGGATGGTGGGCCGGCGTGCTGTATGCGTGCAACGGCACAACGCAGCGTTACACCGGTTATCTCCTGTCTGAGACGTTGCTTCTGCCGTTGTTGACGGCATCCGTGTGGATGACACTGCGCTGTCTGCGCCATCCTACGTTGAAGAAATCCGCACTTGCCGGACTCTTTTGGGGATTGTCGATACTGACCAAACCCAACGTGCAATTCCTGGCTCTCTTCGTCGGGGGGCTGCTTAGTGGGCGAATAGCGAATCAGCGAATTGGCGAATCAGCCCATCAGCACATTGAATGTCGAGAACTGCCGTCCCCCACAACCCGAAACTCGCCGCTCCAGACCCAGATCACGCATCACGTATCACCACGTTTCATGTTCCTGGCCTTCTGGCTGGTCCTCGCCGTCGTTTTGTTCCCCTGGCTGTTGCGCAACCGCCTCGTCTTCAACCGCTGGATGCTCTCCACCGCTTTCGAGGAAAACCTGGCGCGGGTGAGCGCCGTGGCAACGCTGGCCGAAATCGAAGGCGTGCGCGCCGAACCGTGGACAGAAACGTGGGAATACTACTACGAGCGCCTTGTTGCCGACGTGCGCGCACGCTATGACTGGCCCGCACGCTCAGCCAACGGGGATGGATGCATGGAATTGCAGCAACGCCAGATCGAGATAGCACAGGTGTCCCGTGAGGTCGTGCGCGCTCATCTGTTTCCCTACTTGCGCGCCCATCTGCGGGGTGTTCTGACGAGCATTGTGGATCCCGGCCATCGCCTGTGGTATTCTGTGCTAACCGGTGCGGATTGGGAAAGCACCGGCGTCGTCGCCGACATGGGGGCGCGAATGATGTGGTCGCTGGAACGGGGCGCAGTAGGGGATGCACTGCGCGCGCTGTGGCTCGAGCGGATAGTGCGTCCACCGCTGCCGGCGGCGTTGTTGTGGTGGGGATTGACCGCCGCCCGTATCGCGGTGTGGGTCTTGGGATGGCGCGGCGCGTGGCGTTTACGTCATCGCCCGTGGGCGCTACCGGTATTGGTAGGGACTGTCGCCTACATGCTGCTACTGCCTGGGCCTATCGCGTATGATCGGTTCTATCTACCGGCTATTCCCATAGTCGTTGTGTTGATGAGCTTTACTTAAAGGGGAAGGCTTTTTGTAAGGGGGCCCCCCTAAGACCTGAGCGGTTTCCCAAACCCGTCAGGACTGAGGAAACAATTGCTGACGGAGTCCCTGATTGCTGGAACGCAACTTGAGCGCCAGTTCCGCCGCGATGCGGTGCATAATGTGGAAACCGATTTCGGGATAGTCGTAGCAGAGTTTCAGCAGGCGGTCGCGGGAGATGCGGAGGAGTTGTGTGTCCGTCTTACAACGCGCGGATGCAGAGCGCTCGCCCTGGTCCACCAGGAGAATCTCGCCGAAGGTGTCATTTTCTTTGCTGGTGGCGACCCTGATTGGCGCGGCATCACTGTTGTCTGACGGCTCCACGAGAATATCCACTTCGCCGCGCACTATGATGTAAAGTGCATCACCCGGATCGTTTTGATGGAAGATGTACTCTCCCTCACGATAGCTGATTTCTTCGCAAACCATCAAGACCAGATCGAGATGAATGTCGTTGAGGTCGCAGAAGAGATTAGATTGTCTCAGGATGCGTTTACTTTCTTGTAGATGCACTTTGATCCTCCCACGTTAGCTTATAACTCGATCCATTGAAGATTGCCTGTGGTCAGGTCGATGATGGCGCAAGTGGCACAACGCCAACGACTGTGACCAAGCGCGCCGGGATTGATAATCCGCGTTTTTCCGACAGTTTCATCCCTGGGGACATGGGTATGCCCGTGGATCACGTAATCGTAAGTCGTAGCGCGGATGAGCGTTTCGAGTCGCTGCCAGCTATCCCCGTGCGTCAGAGCAATCCGCATGCCGTCGAAGCGAAGTTCGTGAACGCGAGCCAGCCGTTCGCCGCCGAAGCGTTCCGCCGCCGCCAATGCCAGATGGGGGTCGTGATCCATGTTGCCTCTGGCGATCCACACATCAAAGCCGGCTAATAATTGCAGGGTGGACGCACGGGTGACATCGCCGGCGTGAAACACAGTCTGCACCTGCGCCTGACGGAAGCGCGCCACGGCGGCACGGAGAGTTGGTTCGTTGTCGTGGGTGTCCGAGATCAGGCCGATGTGCATGAGCGTGTTTCATTCCATTTCCGCCAGGCTCGCACCCTAGTTTTCGCGCGCATCCACCACCTGTACCCCGATGGCTTCCATCGCAGCGACCAGCTCGCCCTGCGCGACCCCGCGCACCTTGACCATCAAGGCTCCACCCCCATCTGGCTGATGGAACGTGCCGAGGGCGACGATGTCGCCACCGCGGGCGGCAATACTGCCCGCAATCCGGCTGAGCGCACCCGGTTCATCGACGAGGTACAGAGTCAGACGCACACCGGCCTGGCGCGCTCCCATCATCTCCAAGATCGTCTTGAAAACGTCGGTTTCCGTAATGATGCCGACCAGGCAGTCGCCATCCATGACCGGGAGGCCGCCGATCTTACCGTCGGCCATCATCCGGGCAGCCTCTTCTAACGGTGCATCGGGCGAGACGGTGACGACTTCTTTGGTCATAATCTCTTCGACTTTTAGCTTGGAAAGCAGGTAACCCACTTCGTAGACACTGAGACTGGTCGCCGGCGATGGCGAGGCATAGAGCAAGTCCTTTTCTGAGATAATACCGACAAGTTTGCGCTTCTTGTTGAGGATCGGCAAGCGTCGCACGTTATGCTGCCGCATAAAGCTCAAGGCTTCGGCGACCGGCATATCAGGACCGATCGTCACCGGATTGATGGTCATGCAGTTTTTCACTAACATACTTTTCTCCTTGGTATCTATCTCGACAATGTTAAATTAGCGCGGTTGTAAACTTGGGTATCGGTTTATCAT
>DAOOGN010000133.1:0-7784 GCA_035415725.1 Anaerolineae bacterium
GTGCCCTCCCCAAAGTCCCGTTCGCCACCTGGCAAAGGTGGCTGAATAGTTACCGTGTTTCTATACGCCCATCCCCTCTGGCCTCAGGGGGTAGGGCGAATTGCCAATTCGCCCTACTGAAGTGAACGATTTAGACTTTATTTCGGCACATTGCACGGGGATCGTCAACCCGACAAAACGATTCTGTGATAAAATCAATGTCAGTTAAGAAATTCTGGGTTCTTTGGGACTTGGCGTGGTGATGGAAAAACGGCTTTGGCTTTTGTCACGGATGACAAACGGAAATTTGCGTAAGTCCTAAGGTGTTTAGCTATTGTGGGGGTATGATGACGAAAAAAGACGAGCAAAATACGACGATCAAGCGCCTAACGTGGATCATCTGGTGCGGATTGGCGGCGCTGGTCATCCTGCTGGCCTCGGCCTTCTCCCGCGCCTGGGAGACGAACCGGACCCTCAAGGCGGAAGTCGCCACGTTGCAGCCGATGTTGACGGCTGCCGGGGAAGAGCAGGCCACTTTGCAGGCCCGACTCGACTATGTACAGAGCGATACTTACGTCGAGGAGTGGTCGCGTGTCCATGCCGGGATGACGCAACCCGATGAAACGCTGGTTGTGCCGGTCGCCTTGACGACCACACCTACGCCGCGCCCGACCGCCGTCCCCACTTCTACGCCGACGCCCACGCCGTTGCCTTTCTGGCAGCGCTGGTGGCGCGCCCTGATGGGAAATCCATGACGCCCGATACCTTTATAACGGCCATCGCCATCGCCCGCGAAGCTGGTGCCATCGTGCGCCAGGGCTTCGGCAAAGTCCAGCGCCTTAACTTCAAGGGGGCTGTGAACCCCGTCACTGACACCGACACTGCCGCCGAGGCGCTGATCCTCGCCCGGCTGCGCACTGCCTTTCCCGATCACGCCATTCTGGGGGAAGAAACCGGCGGCAGTCCATGGAATGTTCCCGGTCCGCTCTGGCTCGTCGATCCACTGGATGGCACGAATAACTTTGCGCATGGCTTCCCCCACTTTTGCGTTTCGTTGGGGATGATGGTAGGGGGCGAACCTCAAATCGGCGTCGTCTACGATCCGCTGCGGGATGAGCTATTCGCCGCCCGGCGCGGTGCGGGTGCGACGCTCAACGGCCATCCCATTCACGTAACGTCGGTGGCGCGGTTGGCGGATGCCTTCCTGGCGACCGGCTTTGGCTACAATCGCCGCGTCGCCGCCGACAACAACACGCGGATGCTGGACTATTTTTTGCGGCGTTCCCAGGGCGTGCGTCGTGCCGGTTCGGCGGCGCTGGATATGGCTTACGTCGCCGGCGGGCGCTTCGACGGCTATTGGGAGTCGGCGCTCAGTCCGTGGGATCTGGCCGGCGGGGTGCTGCTCGTGCAGGAAGCCGGCGGGCGCTGTTCCGATTACACCGGGGGGACGGCGTATCTTTTCTCCGGGCGCGAAGTCCTCGTCAGCAACGGTCTGATCCACGCCGAGATGCTGCGCGTGCTGCGCGAAGGTCCCGCCGCCCCGCATCCTGATTTTCCAGACCTCGTAAGCGCGTAGTGACGACTTTAGGCGTTGCCGTAGAAGCAACTACTACAGAAGCGACACCGCTACTACAGAAGCGACTGAAGTCGCTACTACACTGCGACTACACATTGATTTGCAATTTTACGGTCGGTGACGGCCATGGGCAGTGTGGCGATCTCTTCAGGCGTCGCCCAGCGGAAGTCGTCACACTCGATACATATCGGCTCCCCCGCCACGAGGCGGCAAGCAAACGCATACAGCGTGAGGCGAAAGTGTGTATAGGCGTGCTGCACGACGGCAAGCTGTTCACCGACCGCCACCTCGATGCCCATCTCTTCCTGCATTTCACGGCACAGTGCTGCGGGCAGTGTCTCGCCGTCCTCGCGCTTGCCGCCGGGGAATTCCCATAATCCACCGAGCATGTCGTCCTGGCGACGGCGTGCCACGAGCACGCGCCCATCGTCGCGTACGGTGACGGCAGCCACAACGTCGTAGTGCGGAATAGGCTTGCGGGGCCGTGGCGCGGGGAAAGCCTTCGCTTGTCCCAACGCCTGCGCCTGGCAGAGATCGCGCCAGGGACACAGCGGACACTGCGGCGATTGAGGGCGGCAGAGCGTCGCCCCTAATTCCATCAACGCCTCGGTGAACGCGCCGGGCGCGTCGGCGGGCAACCAGGTACTCACGGCAGCTTCGAGAGCGGCGGTATCGGGTATGGGCCACGCCAACAGCCGTGCGAACACGCGCCGCACGTTCCCATCCACCGCCGGCGTCGGGATGCCAAAGGCGATGCTGGCAATCGCCCCCGCCGTGTACGCACCAACGCCGGGCAAGCGGCGTAAGGTTTCAACGTCGGCGGGGAGTTCACCGTGATGTCGGGCCACAACTTCCTGCGCGGCGCGGTGCAACGCCCGCGCCCGGCTGTAATAGCCCAGTCCTTCCCACTGCTTGAGTACGTCGTCGAGGGAGGCTTCGGCTAACGCCGCGATGGTAGGAAAATGTGTGATGAAGCGTGTATAGTAGTCCCGAACCTTCGTGGCCTGCGTTTGCTGGAGCATCACCTCGGCCACCCACACCCGGTACGGTGTGCGGTCGTGTCGCCAGGGCAGGTCGCGGGCGTATTGGGCAAACCACGCCAAAAGGCGCTCTTGCGCAGCGATTCTGTTTGTCTGCAAGTATGTGAGTGTCGTCTCATCGACGGCCATATTTATAGTTTGTATCTGTTCAGGCCAGTCAACCTGGCGCAACAACTGATTCTCTATATCAGGGTTGGCGTGGATTTTGGTGTGCCAGGTGCTTTTGGGATGACGCGATAGGCATGTTTCCATAGGCTCATCCCCCCTGCTTGTTCGCCCCTTTCTTCCCCGCTTGCGGGGGAGAAGGGGGTCAGGGGGATGAGAGGGTCATTGCCGATGGCCGAAGTATCAACCCATTATGCACCCTCCCCAAAGTCTCATTCGCCACCTGGCAAGGACGGCTGAATAGTTACCACATACAAATATATCCAGCCCTGGTAGAAAAGTCAAACCTCAACGCCCCAGGTTTCAGGACGCAGTCGCGGAGACCGGCGACAGCGATTGAGATAGTATCACTCTTCGTTTTCCTGTTCCTGCTCCAGGCGGGCGAAATGTTCGCGGATTTGCGTTGCCAATCCCTGGGAAATGCCCGGCACCACCATCAGCTCGGCAACGCCGGCCTTCTGAATCGCGTCCAGTGAGCCGAAATGCTTGAGCAGCGCGCGTCGCTTCACCGGGCCGATGCCGGGGATGACGTCGATTTGCGAGGCCAGGCCGCGTTGGGTGCGTCTCTGCCGGTGATAGGTGATGGCGAAGCGGTGCGCCTCGTCGCGGATGCGGCGCAGCAGCAGAATGGCCGGCGCCGCCGGATCAAAGCGGATCGACGTGTTGCGTCCCGGCTTGAAGATTTCCTCCTCGCGCTTGGCCAGGCCCACTACCGGGACTTTCTCCTGCAAATCGAAGGCTTGCAGTACTTCCACCGCTACTCCCAATTGGCCTTTCCCGCCGTCGACGATCAACAGATCGGGAAGTTTGGCCCATGCCTGACTGCCGCGCATTCCTTTGAGTTCGCCGTTTTCCATGCGCCGCCAGCGATCAAAACGCCGTGTGAGCACCTCGCGCATGCTGGCGAAGTCATCCTGTCCTTCGACCGTCTTGACTTTGAAGCGGCGGTAGTCGCTCTTCTTGGCGACACCGTGCTCGAACACGACCATGCTGCCGACGACCTCGACGCCCTGGGTAGTGGAAATATCGTAACACTCCATGCGCACCGGCGGCCCAGGCAGGTCGAGCGTCGTTTGCAAATCGGTCAACGCCTGCTCACTGCGGTGGGTGTCCATTTCCCATTGCGCCTTCATCGTGCGCAAGGTTTCCGTTGCGTTCTTCGTTGCCAGATCGAGCAAGTCGCGTTCGGCGCCTTCGTGGGGGACGTTGAGATAAACGACATCGCCGCGTTTGGTACGTAGCCACGACTCCAGCACGGCGGCCTCGGTCACTTGAGACGGCAACAAAATCTCCGGCGGCACCATCGCCGCCTCGGTGTAAAACTGCTGGAGAAAAGCTGCTACAATCGCTTGCTCCTCCTCATCGTTGCCGCCTTCCATCATAAAGAACTCGCGGCCCAGCAGCTTGCCGTTGCGCACGAAGAACACTTCGACGCAGACATTGCCGTTGTCACGCGCCAGGGCAATGACGTCCTGGTTGGTCGCGGCGGTCGTGATGATGCGCTGGCGTTCCATCACCTGCTGCAATGCCTGATAACGGTCGCGTAACTGCACCGCCCGCTCGAATTGTAGCGCTGCGGCTGCTGTCTGAACTTGCTGCTTCAAGTCCTCCATGACCGCTTCGGTCTCGCCGCCCATAAACTGGAGCAGTTGGTTGATGGTGACCATGTACTGCTCGTGGTCCACGGCGCCGATGCAAGGTCCGCTGCAGAGCTTCAAGTCGTGATAGAGGCAGGCACGCCGGTCCGCGCCGGTGATGTCGCGGTCGCACGTGCGATAGGGAAACAGGCGGCGCAGCAGGTCCAGCGTCTCGCGCAGTGCGCCGGTGGAGGTATACGGGCCAAAATAGTGTCCATCGTCGCGGCGCATCCGGCGGGTGATGAGGACTTTAGGAAATTCGTCGTTCGTGACTTTGAGATACGGGTAGCGCTTATCATCCTTGAGACGAACGTTGAAGTGCGGTCGGTATTTCTTGATGAGATTGGCTTCCAGGATCAGCGCTTCGACTTCCGATGCGGTGATGATCCACTCGATGTCGGCGATTTCCGCCACAAGACGGCGCGTCTTGGCGTTCTCCTGGGCCGAAGCGTGGAAATATGAGCGCACGCGGTTGGCAAGGTTGATCGCTTTGCCTACATAGATGACCTGATCCCGGCTGTTGTGCATGAGGTACACGCCGGGAGCGGTAGGCAATGTGGCGAGCTTCTGTTGGATTTTTTCTGCATGTTTCACGCTCTTATTATACAGCAAACTCCCCAGGCCTGGGATTTAGCCTGGGGAGCAAAATGATGTAGCGGTTCAATGATGGAGCCCAAATTTTTCTAAAGCAACGACAGCAAATAGCCCTCCATTTCGTAGCTGATGCTGTCCCAGTTGACAATGACCAGGCCAACCGGCAAGGCGCAGCAGCAACATAGCAACAGCAGGATCGCAATCACGATCAAAATAATGATCAACGTCTGGTTGTTCTTCTTGGGCACAGCCTGAGCTGCGGCGGGTGTGTCGGCTGAGGGTCCGAACTGGTAGGATGATGGGGGCGGAGCCGTCACAAAAGACGGCGGCGTGGCCGGTGGTTCCGCACCAGAGGGCGGCGTTTCTATGAACTCTGCTGCCCGTGGCGCGGCAGGCTCCCCATCGGGATAGCCGGCGGCAAGGACTTCGGCGGGCAGGGGGGGTGGTGTGCCAGATTCAAGGTCAGCAGATTCAATGACCTCAGGCGGCAAAGGCGGCGGAACGGCGTCAAAAGGCGACGGCAATTCCATGTCAGATTCGGGTTTCAGAGCTTCGGGATCGGGTACGACAAAATCGTCAGTCACAGGTTTTTCTCCTTTCAATGGATCAATGTCAACAACGAACTAAACCCCAGCTCCTGGAGAATCTGGTCGCCATAAGTCCAGAGCAGGTAGACGGCCGCACCCCCAAGACAGCACAAGAGCAAAACCACCGCTATCACGATAATAATAATCAGTGTTTTGTTCTTTTTCTTAGGTGCCGATGGAGTCTGATAGTTTGTCTGGGTATCAGGTTCAGAAAAAGGATCCTGGGTCATATTATCCTCCTGGTTAAAATAGTCTGATAGTCATGAGTCTAATGGTCAATCCGATAGAGAATTTTGCCAATGACGCTATTTTTAGCGTTGCATAGGACGTGCCACAGCCCGGCTAGCTGTAGCGCGCGCCTCTGCCCGCTGACGCCGCCGGCGCACGAACAGATAGAACAAAAGTACCAGCAGGAACAACCATGCCAGCATCAAATAGGGGAAGATGACGGCAGCCAGCGATGTCACTGTCGCTGTGATATCTTCAAGCGTACTGACGATCGGATTGCCCACCCCGCCGGTTGTGGCGGTGACCACCGGCCGCCCACCGGCCTTCACCATGTGGACTCCGCCTGCCAGAACAACGCCGCAGGCAAAAGCCAAAACGGGGTGCAGGTGAATGGTATTTTGGGTCGTGGCGGCGAATACAATCGCGCCGGCCGCAGGGCGAACAATCGTTTGGATGACATCATTCGCGGTATCAACGGCGGGGATTTTGTCGGCCAAAATCTCCACGAGGAGCAGAATCACCAACAGCCCGATAATCCACCCGCTCGTCAAAGCCGACCACGGCTCTCCCAGTTCCACCAGCGATGTGAAACGCGCCAAAAGTGCTAAAACCAGCATGGGAATATAGGCATTCAATCCCGCCGAGGTAGACAACCCAAACGCCGAAGCGAGATTTAAAAGTCCATCTATCATTTCTCTCTCCTTAATCTGTTTCCCATTATAGGAAGGTTACGTAAAACAGGCAAATATGTTTCATGGACGTTGGCTCTCGCTAAGACAGGCTCGGATGGCGGACAAAAGATCGTCGAAGTCGTAGGGTTTCACGATACAGCGGCTTGCTCCCAGAGCCAGAGCGCGTTCTTCGTTTTTCAAGTTTGCCCAGGCGGAAATAGCGATGATAGGGATATGCGCGGTTGCCGGCGTGGTTTTGAGCGATTGTATGGTTTCAAAACCATCCATCTGCGGCATACGCAAATCCATTAGGATAATGTCCGGCTGCCAGCTTTGAGCGTGCTCGACACCCTCCATGCCATTGTCGGCAAATTGCATTTCACACCCCTGGATTTCAATCTCAAGGAGCCGCTGCATCAACTCGCGCTGGATTGCATTATCCTCCACATGGAGAATTTTTACCATAATGAAGTCCTCCGCCGGCCGAGAGAGGGACAAGCGAAATTTGTGGCCAAAACTAAAAGCCGTCTGCAAGCGCCACGCCAGGCCCCCAAGAGCCAACAGACTAAGGTCCTCAGTTCACCTGATATGCTAAGTATAGTCGGAGTCATCGAAATTTCAACAGCCGGCCAGGGGATCATGGAATGTCTAGCAACTCAAAACTGCCCCACAAATTGGGGACTCCTCCTGGAGTTCTCCGCCAGGCTGCCAGGCAGTTTTAGGGGAATTTGACTCCAACTGGACAAAAAACGAATATAAGGTATACTTTCGTTCGGTAACGGAAGATTCAGTTCGTGAGGAGTTTTGGAGGAACAAGCGTGGCAAATACTCACTCAGCCCAAAAGCAGGTCCGTAGTTCATATCGCAAGTGGTTGCGTAACCGACACGTCAAAGGGCAAATGCGCGGGGCGGTGCAAATGGTGCGCGAAGCGATTGCCAGCGGCAACGTCGCCGAAGCGCAAGCGCTCATGCCTAAGGCTGCCAGTCAACTGGACAAGGCTGCCAAGAAAAATGTGATCCATCCCAATAAGGCGGCGCGTCTCAAGTCCCGGCTGATGCAACAGATCAACGCTTTGCAGACCCGGGCGCAATAAGTAGTAACCCCTTGAGGGCGGCTTTATCACAGCAGCGGGGCATTGTCCCCGCTGCTTTTGTGCTGCCTTACCCCAAGTGTCACTATTCAGCTACCCTTGCCAGATCGGAATGGGACTTTGGGGATGGTGCATCCTGGGTTGACACTTCGGCTATAGGCGCTGACCCTCTCATCCCCCAACCCCCTTCTCCCCCGCAAGCGGGGAAGAAGGGGG
>DAOOGN010000134.1:0-7600 GCA_035415725.1 Anaerolineae bacterium
CTGGCATAGGGAATAAGTGGCTTCGTCAGGTTTACGAGCCTGAATAGATACGAAACACGGTAACTATTCAGCAGAGACGCCTGAAGGCGTTACTACACCCCCCCGCTTGGTTCGAGCCAGGCTGGCGTCAGTCCTATAAATACGCAAATTTGTTGTTCAACGCGGCTATATGTCGCTCTTTGTCATATTCCACCGCTAGACTGAGCCTGAATAGAAAATTTGTTCCATTGGTCTTTTATGGTATAATCGCCGATTGCTCGATACTGGATGTTGGATGTCTGATTCACCCATTTCTCATTTCTACTCTCTACTTTCTAATTTCGCTTCGAGGGGGATATGGAACCTGGCTTTATCATTATCCGCGGTGCGCAGCAGCACAATCTTAAACACATCGATGTGACGATTCCACGTAACAAGCTGGTGGTGCTTACCGGAGTAAGCGGCAGCGGCAAGTCGTCACTGGCCTTCGATACGATCTACGCGGAAGGACAGCGTCGTTATGTCGAAAGTCTGTCATCGTTTGCGCGGCAGTTCCTGGGGCAGATGGAGAAGCCGAAAGTGGATTACATCGGCGGCCTCAGCCCCGCCATCGCCATCCAGCAAAAGGCGGTGAGCAAGAATCCCCGTTCGACGGTAGGAACTGTCACCGAAGTGATGGACTACCTGCGTGTGCTCTTCGCCCGTGTGGGGGAGCCGCACTGCCCACAGTGTGGACGTAAGGTGGCTTCGCAGAACGCCCAGCAGATCACCGACCAGCTCGCGGCACTACCCGCCGGCACGCGCTTTCAACTGCTCGCCCCCGTCGTCCGACAGCGCAAGGGTACGCACGCCGAAGTGCTGGCGCAGGCCCGACAGGAAGGCTACGAGCGCGCGCGCATCGACGGTGTGCCCACGGAACTGAACCGCGAGATCAAGCTGGCAAAGACGAAAAACCACACCATCGAACTAATTGTGGACCGGTTGGCCGTCCCGGTCCATCCAAACGGCTCCGGCGACGATCCGTGGCGTGACTTCACCACACGGTTGATGGATTCGGTGGAGACGGCACTGCGCGCGGGTGAGGGGACGGTCGTAGTTGATATTGTGGACGGCGAGGAACTGCTGCTCAGCGAACAGTACGCCTGCCCGCATTGCGGCATCAGCTTCCCGGAACTCAGCCCGCAACTGTTCAGCTTCAACTCGCCGCTCGGCATGTGCCCGGAGTGCAACGGCCTGGGCACCAAGCTGGAAGTCGATCCGCAGTTGATTATTCACGACCCGACACTCTCGATTCTGGATGGGGCGCTGCGGTGGTACGGCAACGTCCGCAAAAAGAACAGCCAATGGCAGATCCACCAGTTGCAAGCCATCGCCCGCCACTACGGTGTGGATTTGGAAACGCCGTGGCAGGATTTGCCGGAGAAGTTCCGGGATGCTCTCATTTACGGTTCCGGCGACGAGAAAATCCATTTCGAGTTTCGCGTTGGGGACGCAGACAGCTCGTGGTCGAACGAGAGCAACCGGCCCACCCAGGGCATCATCTTTCACATCAATCGCCTGTTCCACCAAACCAAGTCTGACTACACCCGCCGCTGGTACAACAGCTTTATGAGCGAGCAGCCGTGCCCGCTCTGCGGCGGCGCGCGTCTACGGGCAGAGGCGCGTGGGGTGCTCGTGGGCGGCAAGTCGATCATAGACGTGAGTGCACTGCCCATCGATGAAGCCCACGCCTGGGTGCAATCGCTCTACGAGCAGTTCGACGATGAGCAATGGGCAATCGGCGGTGAAGTGCTCAAGGAGATCCGCGACCGCTTACAGTTCATGCTCAATGTGGGTCTACACTATCTGACGTTGGACCGACCGGCGCCGTCACTCTCCGGCGGCGAATCACAGCGCATCCGGCTGGCGAGTCAGATCGGCTGTGGGTTAGTGGGCGTACTCTACATCCTCGACGAACCGTCGATCGGCCTGCACGCCCGCGATAACCGCGCACTGCTCGATACGTTGCTGCAACTGCGCGATATGGGCAACACGGTGCTGGTAGTGGAGCACGATCACGAGACGATGACCGACGCCGACTGGATCGTCGATCTGGGGCCGGGTGCGGGGGTGCTTGGCGGGCATGTGGTGGCGGACGGGACACCGGCGGAAATCGCCACGAATCCGCACTCGCTCACCGGGCGCTATCTGAGCGGGGAACTGGCAGTGGTCTCGCCCAACGGCGGACGACGGACCCCGCAGAACGGCAGCCTGACATTGCGCGGCGCGACGTTGCACAATCTCAAACACGTGGAGGCGCGTTTCCCGCTGGGCGTCTTTACCTGCGTCACCGGTGTCAGCGGCAGCGGCAAGAGCAGTCTGGTCGCCGAGACGCTCTATCCCGCGCTGGCTCGTGATCTCAACCACGCCGAGACGCGCCCCGGCCCCTACGACAGCCTTGAAGGACTGGAACATCTGGACAAAGTCATCGACATCACGCAGGAACCCATCGGGCGTACCCCGCGCTCGAATCCAGCGACCTACGTGGGCGTGTTCGATGAAATCCGACATGTGTTTGCATCCACACCGGAGGCGAAAATGCGCGGCTACGGGGTCGGACGGTTCAGCTTCAACATGAAGGGGGGACGCTGTGAGGCATGCAAGGGGCACGGTCTGCGTCGCATCGAGATGCACTTCTTGCCCGATGTGTGGGTGACGTGCAAAGAGTGCCAGGGCATGCGCTTCAACCACGAGACACTGCAAATCCGCTACAGAGGCAAGAACATCGCCGAGGTGCTGGAGATGGACGTGCAGGAGGCGTTGAACTTTTTCGCCAACCACCCCCGCCTCTCGCGGCAGTTGCAGACCCTGCATGATGTTGGACTGGATTACATCAAGCTAGGACAAGCCGCAACGACGTTGAGCGGCGGGGAAGCGCAGCGCGTCAAGCTGGCGAAGGAACTGAGCCGGGTCGCCACCGGCCGCACCGTGTACATCCTCGACGAACCGACGACGGGCTTGCACTTCGCCGACATCCAGAAGTTGCTGGATGTACTGCACCGGCTCACCGACGCGGGTAACACCGTCATCGTCATCGAACACAACCTGGACGTGGTCAAGACGGCCGATTGGGTCATCGACCTCGGCCCGGAAGGTGGGGAGGCGGGCGGCTACATCATCGCCGCAGGCCCACCGGAGGCGATCACGCAGGTCAAGGAAAGTTATACGGGACAGTTTTTGCAGAAGGTGCTGGCGGTCAGCTAGCAAAGAAGTCCTGGTCTTCCTCAGAGAGATGCTTCTGCGCCTCGTCGATCTTGAAACTCACCCCCAGGCCGGGACGGTCCCACACTTCGATAAGACTGTCTTTGACGATAGGATCCGGCAGTCCTGCGACGATGTCATACCACCATTTTGGATTGCCGGTGGGATACTCGAAGGCAATGTAGTTCTGCGGCATGACCGCCGCCGCGTGGACGAGCGCCGCTAAGCCGATAAGCCCGTCGAATGTGCCGTGCGGGGCCATCAGGATGCCGTGCAGGTCGGCGTATTCGGCAATCCACTTCAGTTCGGCAATGCCGCCCACGTCCGCCGGATCCGGCCCGATGATATTGACGGCCTGTTTCTCAATCAGCTCCTTGAAGTTGTGGCGCAGGTAGATTTGTTCGCCGGTGTGGATGGGGGTGGACGTGCTCATCGTAATGTCGCGGTAGACGTCGGCCAGCACGTAGGGGTTGTAGTCGCCGTTGATCGTGTCTTCGAGCCACATGATGTTGAGCGGTTCCAACGCGCGCGCCAGGCGGATGACGTCGGTGGGCATCCAGCCGGGGCCGCAGTCCAGCGCGAGGCCCACTTCGTCGCCGAGCACGTCTTTCATCGCCTCGACGCAGGCGATGACGTGTTTCAGTCCACGTTCGGTCAGCAGGCCGCGGTTGGAATGGGGGGCGCCGGGCTGCACGTCTCCGTAGAAAAAGTTGGGCACGTGGCCGGGCATCGGGCTGTGAAAGCCAACGCTCTGCTTGATGATGCTGAAGTTTTCCGCCGCTGCCTTCATCTTCGCCATGTTCTCGGCGTAATCCTCCGGCGTATAGCCGTTCATCGGGAAGCGCACGCCGCCGTTGTAGACGCGCACCTTATCGCGCACCTTGCCGCCGAGCAATTTGTAGACCGGCACGCCGGCAGCCTTGCCGGCGATGTCCCACAGAGCCATCTCGATGGCGCTAACGGCGCTGCCCCACGGCTTGAAGCTCCCCATCCGCCGAATACGCAGCATCACACTCTCGACGTTGGTGGGGTCGGCCCCGATAAGCCACTGTTGGTAGAAGAGGACATGCGGCTTAAGATAAGGTTTGGCGGATTCTGCCTCGCCATAGCCGTCAATGCCCTCGTCCGTGGTGATACGCACCACGGGGTTTTGGCCGATAATGGCGCATTTTAGAGCGGTGATTTTCATTTGCTTCCTCCTCGTATAAAATAGTCTAATAATCGTTAGTCGGATAGTCTTGCAGTCATTTTCATGAGCGAGACTGTCCATTATGCACCCTCTCCCAAGTCCCCTTCACTACCTGGCAAGGGTGGCTGAAGAAGGGCTCCTTTTGTCGTATAGACCCCCCGGGAGGCGAACGTCCCGCTCTGTCAGGGGAACGAAATGAGCTTACACCGTCTCGCCCATCTTGATGGCCTGGAACAGCTTCATCTTGACAAGCGAGCGGACCAACACGCCCAGGGCAATGACGAACAAGGCTGCGAACAGAATGTAGAGGCGCAGGATAGCCGGCCACGCAATTTCGACGACGAAAGGTGGCGTGTAGGCGGTCGCATCCGCGCCCATCTGCAGATAGGGGACAAAGGTGTGGCTGGCCCAGATGCCCAGACCTGTTCCGGCAGCACTGCCGATGACGAGGAGAAAGATCAGCTCCCAGGCGACGAAACTCGTCATGTGGCGTGTGGAGAGACCCACGGCGCGTAACACGCCCAATTCGACGGCGCGGCGACGGAACGAGGAGAGAGCATACAAGATAAAGCCCAGCGCTGTCAGTATGGCGGCAGCTCCAAAGCCTACCGAAAGGAAGCCCAAAAGTCCCTGGCGTTCCGGCTGCTGCTGTGCTTTGAGGATGCGCTGAGAAGTGACCCGCATGTCTTGCGCTCCCAGGTCCATCGCCCACATAGCATCGGCCAATGACTCATCATTCACATCAGGCTCTGTGTTCAGCCACACCTGATAAGGAAGCTGGCTCTGGGCTTGCATAAAATAGTAATCCAGGTTGCCCACCACCAACGGGCCGGTATCGGGATACCATGTGGGAAAATAATCGAAACTGCCGACAATCTTGAGGGAGAGCACGACCGACGTTTCATACCCTACCACGGTAACGTTGACGGTGTCGCCGACATTGAAAATATACGTTTCCATAAAGTCGCGGGGAAGCAGGACGCCGTTCTCGGTGATGGCAAGTTGGTTCATCAGTTCTCCTAACGCTACAGGGGCAAAGTCCGCGCGCCAGAAAGCGACCTGTGGAAAATCCACGCGATCCACGCCGATGAATGTCCCGGCCTGGAATCCATGGCCCGTTTGCACCAGCGCCCGGTAGCGTCCAACGCGCGCCGCCGCCTCCACACCGGGGAGAGCGCGATATTCGCTGACCGGCAGGAAATGCCAGCTCGTTCCGGCGGTGCTGAGAGAGGAAGCCATCATCATGTCCCCGCCGCCGGTCGCGTCGCCGGTATCCACCAAACTCACATCGGCTCCCACGCCGTAGAACTGCTGATCGTGCAGATGGGTTTCCAACGTGGCCGACAGCGACGCCGTATAGGTCGCCAGGCTCAAGGTGAGGATGAGCAGGCCGAGCGGCGCGGTATAGAAGCCGGGAGCGCGCGCCAACTGACGAGCAGCGAGCAGGAATCCCACACTGCGCGTTTGTGCGCCTAGCCAGGCCAGCGCTTTCATCAGCCAGGGAAGAAGACGCATGATGAGGAGCGCCAGGGCGAAGAGGCTCAAGGCGGGAACCAGGAACAAGAGCGGATCTTGCAGTGGAGCAGAGGCCAGCGCCTCTGTCGAAGGCATCAGGCCGCCCTGTTGACGCAGGCGGTACGCGCCGTAACCTGCCGGAATGAGAAGCAATCCATCCAGCCACACACGCTGCCACCAGGGCGGACGCAGGGCGCGAGCGCGCTCTTGTTTGTACGTGACGATGGTGTGCCGCGCCGCCCCCACCGTCGGGATGACCTGGGCGACGAGGGTGAAGATCATCGCCGCGACGCCGAAACGCGCTGTAGCCCAGGTCATCCCCACCCGCAAGTCGGTCGCCAGCGAAAAATTCAGAAAGCTGCGCACTTGTCCGATAGTATAGGCAAGCAGGAGACTGACAGGCAGTGCTGCGACCAGAGCGATGATGCCCAGAGTGACGCTTTCCCAGGCGGTGATACGGCTCACTTGCGCTACCGTCGCTCCACGGCTGCGCAGGACCGCAATCTGGTTGCGATGTTGCTCGACGGTCAAGGTAACAACAAGGACGATAAAGGCCACGATCAGGCTGATGATGGGGACGCTGAAGGCAAAGAGGAGCGTCGTCAAATTGTTGGCCGATGCCTGATATTGCTCCAAAATCTTGATCGAATCGATATCCAGGATGGTGCCCGCCAGAATGTGAGTGACGGTGCGCCGCAGAAGTTCAATACGACTCAACAATGGCTCTATATCGCCGACATAGATTTTCTCCGCATCCATCGGCAAGTACCAGAGAGCCTGATAGATCTCGTCGTCAAGCGCCGGGCTGATGCGGTTAGCAAAGGTGGTTTCCGACACGAACAAGAGGTTATCAAGGGGAAGCTGGCTGTATTCCCAGAACTCTGCGCGTGGATTGACAGGCTCCCATATCCCGGTGATGCGCACTTCAAATTGAGCCGGTTGGGCCTCATAGCTGTGTAGCGCACGGAGATCATACGCGATATAGGTTTCTCCTAACTGGACACCCATCTTGTCGGCGATGGAGCGGTTGAGCGCCACGTCGAAGGCGCCCGCGGAAGTCGTGGCGTCGGCCGGAAAATCGCCTTCGATGATTTTAATATGCTGTTCTGGTTGACCGATACAGGCCAGGCCAATCCGATACGCCGGCTGTATCTCGGTGACTTTCGCGGCATCCTGGACGGAGAAGAGGCCAAAAGTGCCCGTATTGAATAACCTTGCACCGGGGACGTTGGGTGCAGGTTGCAATGCCAGATCGCGATAAACCTGAGCCTGGAAGTAAGTATCCAGCGGACTGATGCCTTCCCACTGCTGGGGGACGGTGAACGAACCCGAGTAGCGAAAGAGCAAAGCAACGGGAGGGCGAACCGCCAGGCCGCGATACTGGGGGGTAGCGGAGAACAATCCCGCGCTCAACATCCGGTAATAGGTCGCCTCGGCGTAGAGAGGGATGCTCATCACCAGGGCGATGACAATGACCAGCCCCAACAGGATCGCTAACGCCAGTCCACGCTGCGCGAGCAGACGCTTGAGGGCAATCGTCCAGGAGTCCCAAAGGCGAAGAAGCAGTTTGAGCACAAACATAAGAATATCAACTCGGTAACTATTCAGCCACCCTTGCCAGATGGCGAACGGGACTTTGGGGAGGGCACATAACAGGTTACCCCTTCGGCAGGTGCT
>DAOOGN010000135.1:0-7571 GCA_035415725.1 Anaerolineae bacterium
CCTGGCATAGGGAATAAGTGGCTTCGTCAGGTTTACGAGCCTGAATAGATACCCACAAATTTGATTAACAGGAGGAGAACAATGAACCGCATGTTTCGTATCGCAACAGCACTATTGGTTTTGGCAACCGTGATTGTATCGGGTTGTACACCGCACCCCACTCAAGTCGTAGCTACCCGCGAAGCCTACCGCTTGCCGGCCGAGAATCGCCCATTGCCCACAGCCACAGCAGGCGAGTATGTTGTGGAAAGCACGGTCGAAGTCGAAAAAGTCGTGGAAGGCGTTGTCCCCGGCGCTTCCACGGGCGGCACGGACGAGCCGAACGACCAGCCTTATGGCGACGTCTTCTTCGAGAACCCCGGCGTCAATCCGCGCATCGACGCCGAGGACGACAACCTTTCTACCTTTGCCGTGGATGTGGACACGGCCTCATACACCGTGATGCGGCGGGTCATCGGCGACGGGTATCTGCCCGACAAAGACTCGGTGCGCGTCGAGGAGTATATCAACTTCTTCGAGCAGGGTTACGAGATTCCCACCGAGAATGCCTTTGGCATCACTATCGATGGCGCGCCCTCACCCTACGTGGAGAACTACCACCTGGTGCGCGTGGGTCTCAAGGGGTATGAGGTTCCGGCAGAGGAACGTCCCGCCGTGGTATTGACCTTCGTCATCGACGTGTCCGGTTCGATGGATATGGAGAACCGTCTGGGACTGGTGAAGGATGCGCTGGAACTGTTGGTCGAGCAACTGCGCCCTACGGATGAGATCGGCATTGTCGTCTACGGGAGCAGAGCGCGGGTGGTGCTGGAGCACACCCCGGTGCAGAACGCCAGCACCATCCTGCGCGCTATCCGGCGCCTGGACGCAGAAGGCTCAACGAACGCCGAAGAAGGGCTGGAAGAAGGCTATCGTCTGGCGCGAAAATACTTCAATCCAGAGGCCGTCAACCGGGTGATCCTCTGCTCCGATGGTGTCGCTAACGTGGGTCGCACCGGGCCGGAATCGATTCTTGAGGTCATCCGCGAGTACGCAGAGAAGGACATCTACCTGACGAGTGTTGGTTTTGGGATGGGCAATTACAACTTGTTACCGGGTCAATCGACAAACGCGTTTCACTGTCAGGGATAATGCATTACACATAGATGATGCGTTCACCATCTTCGAGAGCGAGTTTTGCCGTTACTCTGAGTTCGCGGATAAACCGTTGCTTAAGGGCGAAATCAAGATCGGCCTTAGCCAACCCGGGGCGTATAATCTCAGCAAGTTGTTTAATCGTGCGAATCTGTTGATCCGTGAGTTTTGTGTGATCTATCTGCTTTAGGATATCCTCACGCTCAGCCAATAATTCAGCATCCGCTTTCTCGTATTGTTCGCGTCTTGCCTGTAGTTTTTCCTTGCTGATTGCTTTGTCCAGGTATAGGTCAAGTAACATATCATCCCGTCGAGTGTTATCCTCCCTCAGTTCGTCTATTGCCTTCAGCCTTGCATAAAGGGCTTTGCATTTCCCCTCTGTATTCTGCTGTATTTGCTCGAGTCCTTGATCCATTTTTTCAATATCCTCGAACAGATCACGCACCCATTGCCAAATGATATTATCGACGGCCTCAACGGGAAATCCCGGCAGGTTGCATGTGCCATCTGTGATGCTGCGAGATTTGCCGTTGCAGTGATAGTAGAGATAGACCTTGCCTTTCGATCAACAGGATTTCCCTTGAATATGGTACCCGCAATGCGCGCATGTCATACGCCGGGCCATAAGATACTGATGGCTTGAATGGTTACGTTTCGACATTTGTCGTCCCGCCGTCAAACGTAATTGAGCAATTTTCCAGGTAACTTCACTGATAATGGCTGGAACAGGAACACCTACCCACTCATTGCGTGGTCGTTTAACTCTATGCTTTCGCCGTGTGAGTGGGTTCTTTACCATTTTCCACTGATAGGCCCACCATACCCCGGTATAAGTTTCTCTTTTGAGTATGGGGTATACTTGTCCCGGAGTCCAAACGCCTGTTCCGCGCTTTTTACCCACACCCTCGACTTTGTCACCATAGGACAATACATTCATTCGAACGCCTTTTGATCAGTTCCCAAATTTCCTCTTCAGATTGCCTCCGACAGGAAATCCCTCTCTTGCTAAGGGTTCGCAGTAGAGTACGCACAAATCCATCTGTGCCATTCCTTAACAAGTCGTTTGGCGAGAACTCTACGAATTGCCATTCAGGATGGTCGTCCCAAAACTACTCAAACTCCCGGCGTTCAACTTGGCCGGGCGGCAACGGCCGGCCAGGATGTTTGCGTTCCAGGGCTTGCACGCCGGTCATCTCATCTGGACCGTGACCGCTTGAACCGGTGCGCGCTCCGCGGGGAGCGGTGCGCCGGTTGCGTTGTAGAGAGGGACACGCGGCCCGCGCTCCGCATCGTACAAACCCACGTACACGGTATAGTCTCCGACGGGAGCAGTGGGGGACAGAGTCAGCGTGTGGGCGTCAACGATGATTTGTTCCGCCACCCATGAGGTCGTCGGCGCGCCGCCGTGCTCCGGCCAACTGTCGGACTGCGCCCAGATTGCCCCGTCCGGCCCCACGAGGTGAACGAACACGGTGTAGTCGCGGTCGGCGGTCTTCGTCGCCTGCAAGTACAGCGTCACCGCGAAGGTATCGCCCGGCGCGAGCGTGACCGGGGCATCCACACCGAGCAAACGCGCGAAATCGTCCACCGTCACCACCAGGTCTGTGGTGGGTTGTTGCGGCAGGGTAAAGCAGCGCGCGCGTTGGCGGATGGTCACCTTCCCCACGCCAATCGCCGGCGCGGACGTCGGCGCGACGGTGAGCGTACAGGAACCTTCGGGCAGCAGTGGATCGGTGCGCGGGGCGTACTGCGCGATGTAGCGATGCCCCTCATGCCATGTCACCGGCGCGCTAGGAGCTAACGGCAGATCCCCCTCGAGGCTCACGTTTCCCGTACATGCCAGCGACCAGTGCAGGGTGTCCGGCGGAATACCGGGCAGTCGTTCCCACGCCAGACGGAAGGGCACACGCTCTCCGGCCCATACTTCCGTCGGCAGTGTCCCCACGCCGAGCAATCGCAGCCCGGAGAAATCAGCGACCGGCACGCTGAGGGGTGTTATCCCCGCCAAATCCGTCGCCGGATAGCGCGGCACGATGACTTCCACCTGCCCTAGTTCCACCCGCGTCCCACCGAATGTCCCGTCGGGCCGATTCAGTCCCGTCCACCCCTGGCTGTCGGCGACGCTCAACGTCAGCGTGTAGACGCCCGGCGGCAGCGTGAGATCGATGGGGATGTAGGCTGTCCCCTCGACAAACGCGCCGGTTTCCCATGTCGACGTGCGCCACGCGCGCTCATCCACCAGAATATCACCGCCTTCGGCGTAGAGGCTCTCATCGGCGGTACGCAGCGTCAGGTAGATGTTCAACACTGCCAGGGGGACCTGCGCCTGCCAACGCAGGTGAACGGCCAACGCAGCGGTGGCCTGCACGGTGGGCGGCCACACTGCCGCGACCAGATCCAGCGCCCCGGCAAAGCGTGCACGGAACGGGGCAGCGTCGGGCAACGCCGTCGGCATAAGGCAGTGCTCTGCTGTCAACCCGGCGATTTCGTCCGCCGGTTGGCATGGCGCGGCAGCCAGGAGCGCCACGAGTTGCGCGTCGGTCAGCGGATAGCAATCCGGCATGTGGACATAGAGAAAGGTGTCGCCGGGCGTAAAGCGTTTCTCAAGCCATGCCCGCAAAGTTGCAGCATCGGCAGCCGGGGCAATCGCATCGGCGGGGGCGCCGGGCAACGGGCCGGGCAACACGAGCGGCAGGTCCGGCGGCAAGGCCAGCGTCTGCGTGTACAGCGTCGCCAGGGGGATCCCCGCCAGATGCAGTGTAGCGGCGACGGTATAGCCGGGTTGCGCCGCCCTGTCGCCATCGACGACGAGCGCATCGGCGCAAGGCAGGAGCGGGGTGTTCCGCCGCCACGTTGCCCCGGGGAAGTAGGAGGCGGACCCCGGCACATTGGCGGTGAGCAGCGTCTTGGTCGAGGCGTCGGGCAGCAGGCGCGCTATACGGGTCGCCGCAATCCCGTCACTCTCACCCCAGCCCAGCGGGATGACCTGACGGGCCAGCCATGGCCCGCCGACAAGGGGATCGGCATAGTACAGCGGCAGCGGCGCAACCAGCGCCCACGGCAGCAGCAGTGACGCCAGCAATACCCACTTCCAGCGCGGGTGATGGTGCGTCCACGTTGGCGCCGCAACGCCGGCCAGCAGCGTCATGGCCGAGAGCGCATAGCGGTCGAATTTTTTCGTCGCCAGGGTGATGGCAACAAGGTAGACGAGCGCCGGCAAGGCAAACCACCATAGGGAGGCGTCCTTCGACTGCAAATGGCGCTTGCTGAAGTGCTCCAGCAGCGCTAACACCAGTCCGCTCAATACCGGCGGGGTGAGCCGGAAAAGCAACACGGCGGGGTAGAACAGCGGGCCGGGATCGACGGTGAGTTGCCCGGCGAAAAACACGTCGCGCAGGCCGATGCCTTCGTGATAGCGCGCCGCGCCGAACAGCGTGTTCAGCGCGGCGCGTGGGTCCACCCAGAAGGGCGGGTAGAGCGCCAGATACAAGCCCGTCGTCAGGACGGTGAGGACGGCGACACGCCCCACGCGCTGTGACCAGGGTTCGTGCGGCAGGAGCAGCAGCGCCAACGCCACGCCCGGCGCCATGAGCAGGCCCAGCGTCTTCGTCATGCCGGCAAGCGCCAGGCACAGCGCCGCCAGCGTCAAATCCAGATAATGGCGCTGGAAGGGGATCGCCAGATCCCCGGCTATGCGGGGATCTAGCGATCCCTGCCGGGCATAGCGATCTAGACGAACCGGGGGCGGCTGCCGGTGTGGAAGGACGAGGAGGACAGCCAGCAGGGTGAAGGTGGCTTGCAGTGCATCGGTGTGGAGCAATCCAGAGAGGCCACCGAAGAACGGATCGAGCGCGAGGAAGCATGCCAGCCAGCGCGCCGGCTTCTCAGCGATACGCCGGCGTCCGATCCCATAGACGAGCGCCACGCCTGCTGCTGTGATCACCGTCACCAGCAGCCGGGCGACGGGCAGGAAGAACGCCAGATGCGCAAAGGCGGCGGCGTTCTCCGGCGCGAGCCAGGCGATGTTGCGAATCCACGCGAGGTGGGCGGCCGCTTCCGCCGGATGCAGCCATGTGGTGATGCGGATGCCGAGCGCCCCAAGCGCCATCGTCGTCAGGCCGGGATGACCGGTTTGGGGGATCGCGGCCCAGTCGCGCGCGGCGACGGCGTCGGCGAAGGCCACACTGCGCTGCACCCAGATCGGTTCATCGGGGGTCACGTAACGCTGGAGCGGAGCAAGGCGTATCAACAGCGCCAGGACGAAAACTGCCAGGGCCACCGTCCAGGGGGAACAGGGCCGTAAAAGAAGGCGAGACCGACGGGACGCAGCCATTGGATGGAGCATCGTTGCCTGCGCTAAGGGCGCTACTCTTCGGCGCGGATCATATAGATCGTCTTGCCCTGGACTTCGAAGTAGGTGCGCGACAGCAGTTCACCGAGCAGACCCATCATCACGAACTGCACGCCCAGGATCATCAAGAGAATCGCCAGCAGGAGCAGTGGCCGGTCGCCGATGTCAGCGCCGGTGATGAGCTTGAGGAGTGTAAGATAGAGGCCCAACGCAACCCCCACGCCTCCACTGGCAAGTCCCGCCAGCCCAAAGAATTGCATCGGGCGGGCCACGTAATTCAAGAGGAAGGTGATCGTGAGCAGATCCAGGATCACGCGCACGGTCTTGCTGAGGTTATACTTCGACTTGCCGTAGCGACGCGGGCGGTCGTTGACCGGCGCTTCGACGATGCGCACGCCCATTTCGGAAGCCAGGGCCGGGATGAAGCGGTGCAGTTCGCCGTAGAGTTTGACGTTCTTGGCGACTTCCCAGTGGTAGATTTTGAGCGAGCAGCCGTAATCGTGCAGGACCACGCCGGTCGATTTGGCGATGAGGCGATTGGCGATCATCGACGGCAGGCGACGCGAGAGGAACGGTTCCTTGCGCTGCTGCCGCCACCCGCTGACGATGTCGTATTCGCCTTCTTCCATAATTCTAAGGAGGCTGGGAATGTCGGCAGGGTCGTTCTGCCCGTCGGCATCCATCGTGATGACGTACTCGCCGCGTGCAAGATCGAATCCGGCAGTAAAGGCGGCGGTCTGTCCGAAGTTGCGCCGGAAGCGGATGATGCGCAGATTTGGCTCCTGTTCTTTCAGGCGGCGCAGTGTCGTCACGCTGGGATCGGTACTGCCGTCGTCCACGGCGATGATTTCGTAGGTGCGTCCCAGGTCACGGAGTACGCCGGAGAGTTCGGGGATGAACGTTTCGAGATTGCCGGCTTCGTTATAGATCGGCAGCACGACGGATAGACTTAACTCTGGTGCTATGGCAGGTTCTTTCACTGTGTTTCCTTTTGTTGTACCTGATACCTAGCTGGTAATGCTTCTCTTAACCGCTTCCGGCGGATCATAATCCGCCGTTGCCACGTCAGCGCGGGATTGTACTCCCGCGCAAGCGTATTGGCAGGGAGCTTTTGGATAATTTTCAACGTATTCGCTGTTGTACCACGAAGGTTGAGAGATGCAAACGCACCTTGCTTCTCGTATGACAATCATCACCCCCAGATATGAAATACATCGTGGATAATTGTCAGACAACTGACATATAATGAAGTCCGAGGTTTTGTATGACAGTACCCGAACCCACAGCACTGAATATCCGGCTTCCTTACGTACAGGTCGAAGAGGCCATTGCCGGCATGATCGAGCAGATGGAACCCGGTGATCAGTTGCCGACCGAGCCTGCGTTGGCGAAGCGCCTGGGGGTTTCTCGCGCCACGCTGCGGGAGGCGCTGCGCACGTTCGTCGAGCGCGGCATCCTCGTGCGGCGGCAAGGGGTCGGCACGTTCGTCGCTTCGCGCATCCCCACCCTCGAAGCCGGCCTCGAAGTGCTGGAGAGCCTGGATCACATGGCGCAGCGCCTGGGATTGACCACCAAAGTCACGCATTTGGAGAGCGTGGAACGGTGGGCCACGCCGTCAGAATTGACAGGGTTGGGGCTTCCCGAAACGCAAGCCATAGAAGTCCTGGCCGTAGATCGCGTGATCACGGTGAAGGACGAACCCGTGGCCGACCTGCGCGACGTGACGCCGTTAACCTGCTTGCGGCAGGCGGATCTAGACGGGACGTTTAATGGGTCAGTGCTTGAATTGTTGCTCAGACGCAGTCATCTGATGTTGTCTACCTCGCGTACCGAGATCATTGCAGAGGAGGCCGAAGGACGCCATGCGGCCCGGCTGAACGTCAAGCGCGGCGCAGCGCTCCTCAAGTTCACCGCGCAACTTTATACCTACGATGAGAAAATTGTGGATTATTCCATCAGTTACTTTGTTCCCGGTCACTACAAATTCCACGTGATGCGCCGGGTACAGGCTCAGTGAATCATTTCGAGAGAGTAACTATTCAGCCACCTTTGCCAGGTGGCGAAGGGGACTTTGGGGAGGGCACAT
>DAOOGN010000136.1:0-7326 GCA_035415725.1 Anaerolineae bacterium
AAGGTCCCCCGATACGAAAGCCGATGCCCTACCCCCTAGCATCGGCCCCAGCAACGTGAACCTATCGGTTCAACTTTGCCCTCCGGTATCTTTGCTGCCTTTGTGAAGCACAGTTTACTACACTATGCCTTCTTGTCAAGCTGCTCTGTTTATTGTGGTCAAGACAGCCTCTGACCATCTGCCACACAAGTCGCCATTCTACCACAGCCAGTTTTCTTGTCAAGCCGGTTTCCACCCGGCTCAATGCCCATTCTCCAGCATCAGGGTCCGCAACGCCTCCATATCGGCGTGCGCATAGTAGCGACGATAGGCTGACACTTCATCCAACAACGCCCCAAGCTGGGCTGCGATACGATCGGCATGCGGGTCCACACGCTCGCCGCCGGCGCGCACGAGAACAAAGTTTTCCTCATCGGACAGAATGGTGATATGGCCTTGAGCCTCAAGCCAGGCCAGCGCCAAGCGAACCGCCGATTCACGATTGGCGGTCATGGCTGCTACCAGGGGAATGTCGATGCGCCCGGCAGTGTGTTTGAGAGCATACCTGGTCACGCCGGCAATATGGCGTAAAAACGGCTCCAGGTGCGCCAATCCGGCGTCGGCGGCGAACAGGTAAACTTTCGCCGGGGAAACTTTCGCCAGCACCGCACGCCAAACGTCGGGGCCGGGCGGCGCAATCCAAATAATGAGTGTTGCCGCCGACGTCAGTTCATGGCGATTGCCGCCGGGGATGTCCGCCGTCAGAGGACCTTCACGCCAGACCTGCAAGTCCTCCATCGTCAACAAGGGTTTTAACAAGGTCAGAGGATGCGGTTCGCGCCGGTAGTCCACAATTTCAAGTTTCGGACGCTCCGGAACAACGACAGAAACCGCTGGTGTGACTTGACGCGCATCCTCCCACACGATCTGCAATTCGCGCTGCCCACGGAAGTCATTGACGCGCACGGTGTTGGCCAAATCAAAGGCGCCCTCCGGCAAGGCAGCGCCATCCCAACGCCACCAGACGACTTGTTGTTCGACCCCGGCGTCATCCTCAACGGTGAGCAAAAGATGTCTTCCATCGCGCCCCAAAGGACGGCTCGCTTTGATGTGAATGGCGCGCGTCGCTAGCGTCAACGGCGGATTGCCGGGGCCAAAGGGTGCCAATCGTTCCAAATCGGCGACCAGATCAAGCGAAAAGTCGGCCAGCGGCAGGTAGCCATCAATGGGTAAGACAGGTTGGAGCAAAGCGGCACCGATCTGCGCCAGGACAGCGCGCGAAAGACCCCGCCGGAACGCCGGGATGTTATCGACGCTCAAGGACAGTCCCGCCGCCATGGCGTGTCCGCCGAAACTGAAGAGCAGGTCTTGCTGCGTCGCCAAAGCCTCCGTGATGTGACATCCTTCGACGGAACGCACGGAACCATGCCCCACCCCATCCGCCGAAATCGTGATCAGCACAGCCGGCCGGTGATAAAGTTCGGCCAGCCGATTCGCCACAATGCCGATAACACCCACCGGCCATTCCGGGGCCGCGAGGACCATGGCGGCATCTTCCAATAATGCAGGGTTCTGCGCAATCTGATCCTGAGCGGCAGCAAAAACCTGATCGCTCAACAACTTGCGCCGGTCATTCAACGCTTCCAGCTCCGAAGCGATAATGCGCGCCTGCATCAGATCGGTAGTCGTAAGGAACTCGACGATGACATTGGCGTCGTCGAGGCGTCCCAGCGCGTTGAGGCGTGGCCCCAGGGCAAAGCCGATGTGTTCTTCGTTGAGGCGCGCGGGATTGAGGCGTGCCAGCTTCATCAGCTCTTGCAAGCCGAGCCGCTGGGTAGCGCGCAGCGCAGTCAGCCCGCGCTGCAACAGGTAACGTGTATCGCCGGCTATTACCGCCACATCGGCGACGATGCCCAAGGCGACCAAATCCAGATACTTGGCGACTTCAGCCGTACGTCCGGCGCGCGCGTAGAGTTCTTCCGCTAATTTGTAGGCGACTCCCACGCCCGGCAATGTAGCCAACGGATGCGACGACGGCAGCAGGTGGGGGTTGACAATAGCATAAGCGGGAGGAAGCGTCGACGGCAATTCGTGGTGATCGGTGACGATGACATCAACGCCGCGCGCTGCGGCATAGGCGATAGCCTCATCAGCGTCGACACCGGTATCGCAGGTCAGAATGAGACGCGCACCCTCATCCACAACGCGCTGTAAAGCGGCGACCTTCACGCCGTGGGATTCCGTCGCGCGCACCGGGATGTGGTAGGTGACCTGCGCGCCCAAATCGCGCAGCGTGGCGACGAGAAGGGTAGTGGCGGTCTGCCCATCGACGTCGAAGTCGCCCCACACGCAGACGGGTTCCGCGGCCCGCAGCGCCTGCTCGATGCGGTCGGCAGCATGGGTAAGGTTCGGCAACGCGGCGGAAGGAGCCGGGATATAGGCGTCGGGGTCTAAAAAAGCGCGGGCAGCGTCCACCGTGGTCATGCCACGTCGCACCAGCGTCTCGGCGATCAGAGGATGTCCGCCTACATACTCGCGCAGAGCCTCCGGAACGGCCACAGGCTGAGGGTCTATCCACTGTTTCATGGTCTGAAAGACATATCAGCCGTCAGTGGAGGCAATCTACTGACGGCTGAATTTCGGTGATGGCGCAGGTTAGCGAGCCTTTCCCTGGTTCGCCACGGCCTGTTGCGCCTGGCGCACGGTTTCCTCATCGGCCAGGTACTCGTGGCCGAGGGGACGAAGGTCAGCATCCAACTTATACACCAGCGGAATGCCCGTTGGGATGTTCAGATCGACGATGTCGTCGTCGGAGATCTGGTCCAGGTGCTTGACCAGGGCGCGCAGGCTGTTGCCGTGCGCCGCGATGACAACACGCTGGCCGGATTTGACAGCCGGAGCAATCACGTCGTACCAGTACGGCATAAAGCGATGGATGGTATCTTTCAAGCATTCGGTCAACGGAATGTCGGCAGGGTCGAGGTCACGATAGCGTGGATCGTGGCCGGGCCAGCGGGGGTCGTCTTTTTCCAGGGCGGGTGGCGGGACATCGTAGCTACGTCGCCAGATGAGCACCTGATCGTCGCCATACCTGGCCGCCGTCTCTGCTTTGTTCAAGCCCTGAAGCGCGCCGTAATGCCGCTCATTGAGCCGCCAGGAACGATAAACAGGTATCCACATCAAGTCCATCTCATCCAACACAATCCACAAAGTGCGAATCGCGCGCTTCAATACCGACGTATACGCTACATCAAAGACATAGCCGGCTTCGCGCAGGGCCTTTCCTCCGGCGTGCGCTTCTGCGATGCCTTTTTCAGACAGATCGACATCGGTCCAACCGGTAAAAAGGTTGGCTTTGTTCCACACACTTTCCCCATGGCGAATCAGGGTTAACGTATATGTTTTTTGTTCAGCATCAACTTGTTTCACAGTATAAGGCCTCCTCATTAAAATCATGGGTCCTATTGTACCCGCGGCAGGCGATTTTTCAAGCCGTCGATAGAGCTAAAATGCAATCTCCGCAATCTGCTCGAAATCAAACCCCAGGCGCAATTCCACCACATCTTCGGCAATCTCGTTCTCGTCATCATGCAGGTTCCCCGCCTGGATGCCCCGGTCGCAGTAAGAACGATAGGGGCAATAGACGCAATGGCGCTCGTCGTCGGTGGGAGCGAAGTCCTCCAACGCCATGATCTGTTCGATCAAGTCGGCGAGATAATGCTCGTCCGCATGATACTGTGTCGCGTCATAGGGCAGGCGCACCGGCGCTTCGGGATATTCGGCGAACCAGTAGATCATGGCGATCTGCGCGGGAGCGAAGGGCTGCCCGGCATTGAGATGCGCCCCGGCACAGGTTAACAGGTAGCGATAGACGCGCGTCTGCAAGCGATGTTGCAACGTGAGAGGTTTGGGCCGCGCCGGTGATGTTTTCCAATCGAAGATAATAGCCCGGGAACCAGGCTCGACCACCACCAGATCGTACTTGGCGAGCAAGCGCCGTCCCGCCAGCGCTGCCGTCAATGTGATCTCCGGATAACGCCGGGCGTCCGGTATGATCTCCGCCGGCCGGTACACGCTATAGTTGCGCCACCAACGTTCCAGGTCGGGATCGGCGGCCATACGCGCCAGACGTGCTTCCGGCAGTCCCAAAAGTTGCTGCTGCACCATACGGTGGAAAGCCGACCCCAACTGCATGTGACGCTCGTGTTCTTCGAGCGGTTCGGCTTCAACGGCGGGCCATGCCACCTTCAGCATGTAGCGCAGGTGAAACCGCCGTGGACAATCCACGAAGTCTTGCAGGCTGGCCTGGCTGAACTGGAGATCGGCAGGAAGCGTCACATCTCCCCCTTAGTTATCCCCGGCGGAACCGGGTAAGTACGGAATCAATCCCTTGCGGTAGGCTTCTTCTTGAATAGAGCGTGACATGTAGCGTGCATCCACAATGAAGCCGTTGACGGAAATCATCCAGGCCATAGGGTTTTCACCTATTTTGCTCGGCAGTGTCCAGTCCGGATCGAAGACGCCGATATTCAGTATGTCCTTGATTTGCTTCGATTTTGTGCCAACGGTACTCTTGCTCAGCCCAAAAAGCGCAGCCAGTTCGTCGGCGCGCATGTGGGGGGTCTGTGCCTTGTCGAACAAGAAATTCACGCTGCCCACCGTATAAACGATGGCCGCCGCCCACGTTTTTGGCTTGCCGCCCAATAAGGGGGAAGGACGTTTGCGGGCCAGGGTCGCGGCCATTTGACGGCACACCTGCATGTATTCGGCGTTGAGGTGTTCCTGGCAGAACACATCGGTCAGCGCCACAATTTCATCATAGCACGGCCTCATCGCCTCAGGGACAGTTTCACGTTTCGTTTTACGCGCCATCGTTTTCCTCCTAGCACAGAACAAACTATGGAATAAAAGATATAAATCTGCTCAATCTGCTGACAAAATTCTCGCCCGCGATTCTGGATTCTGCGTCTCCCACCACGTTTGCAACGCGATGAAAGGGACAGCCGGCTGCGCGGTGCCGCGCCGCCCAGTGTTCCACGCCACCGTGAGGGCCTTGCGCGCGCGGGTGATGCCGACGTAGAGCAGGCGCAGCCGTTCGGCGGCGTAATCTTCGCGCGCCTTCAGAGTGGGCGAACCTTCGTCGTAGACGAAAAGGTCAGGGTTGTCCTTAAGGGCTTTCAACTGCGCCAGCACCTCGGCTTCCAGATTGAGATGATCACGCACGAACCACGCCTCTGAAATGAAGCTGTCCTGCGGCAGCGCAGAGGGGAAGTCGTAGTCGTTGACCGACAGCAGGTACACCTTGTCCCACTCCAGCCCCTTCGCCTTGTGGATCGTGGAGATGACGACCTCGCCTTTATGCGCGTCGGGATCGAAACCGGTGTCCTCGTCGGTGAAGCCCAGGAACTTGCGCTCGTTTTTGGCGACGACGGCCAATTCTTGCGTCAGCTCCGGCAGACGCCATTCGGGATGCGCGGCGGCGGCCTGCCGCAGCACCACAGCAAGTTTGTGGGCGACGGCAAGGTCGGCAGGCGCAGTGAAGAGGTCCTGCGTGAGCGTAAGGATGATTTGGTCGATGGGCAGGGTCGTCGTCCCTTGCCAGCGGCGCGCCAGGGTACGGAATTCAAGCAAATGGTCATAGAGCAGCGGCTCTACGTCCGCCAAATTCTGCTCGGCCAGCCAATCGCGGTCCGCGCGCGGCCAGAGAAAATCCTCCACGCGCGCAATCTGCCGCAGGCGCTTGGCGACGTCCTCCACACGGGCTTCCATCGTCGGGTCCTCACGTGCCGCGCGCTGCCACACCCGATAAACGGTCGCCAGCTTTTTGGCCGACGTGGGGTCCGCGAGGTAATAGCAAAGATGCGTCAGTGCGCCTGCCGCCTCCCGCGTGGAGCGAGTACTGCGGAGCAGCTCGATGTAGGGGATATTCCGCGCCTTCAGCGCGTTCGCCACTTCGAAGCCACGCTCGTTGCGCGGGACGAGCACGGCGACGGTTTCGTCCTTGTGCTCCGGCAGCCAGCGTTCCAGCGAGCGCGCCACCGCTTCGATTTCCTGCTGCGGCGACACGCCGCGCGCGTTGAGGCGGACGTTTTCCGGTGCATCAGGCGGGTTCGGCTGTGGATCGCCCGGCGGCGTTGGCTTGATGTAGGGCCTGGCGAGCGCCTCACGGAGCTTGGGGATAGGATGGGATTCGTTGCTCCAGCGGATGAGATAGTTCGCCAGGTCGATGATGCTCTGCATCGAACGCCCGGAGTTCGGTAAATCCCGTTTCTGAACGCCCGGCTGTTTCATAAATGTGCGCAGATATTCCGGGCTGGCGGTGGTGAATGTCTCGTAGATCGCCTGGTTGGGATCGCCAACGCGCACCCAGTTGCCGTCCGGCCCCACAAGCGTTTTGAGGATTTCTTCTTGCAAACGGCTGCTGTCTTGCGCTTCGTCTTCGAGAATATAGGGCCAGCGTTCGTGCAGCCGCGCCAGGAACGCCGGATCGAGGCGTAGCGTTTGCAGCGCCAGGCGGATGAGGTCGTCGAAGTCCACCGCACCGCGATAGGCCAGCGCGCGCTGGTAGTCAGTGTAGATCGCGTAGCCCATTTCCAGCAGTGGCAGTTCTTCGGGGAACCTGTCCAGCCGGTAGCGCAGGTCCGCGGGCGTGAGCTGCAAATCTTTGGCCTGCTTGATGAAACTGGTCGCCAGGCCGGTGACGTAATCCTGCCAGCGCCCACGCCGCACCCATGCGGCGTGCAACTCGTCCACATCGGCGGCAAGGACGGCATCCAGGCCGGCGGGATGGCTGTGCACCCAGGCCTGGGCGGCATTCTGCAGGATCTCGAGCGCCGCCCGCTCGTCGATGATCTGGAAGTCGTCGGCGAGGCCCGCCAGCGCCGGACGCTCGCGCACGATATCGTGGGCCAGGCCGTGGAGCGTGCGCACGCGGTAGCCAACATGCGGCAGGAGTCCGCGCTCCTGCACGAAGCGCGCCACCCGCCCGGCGAAGTTGCTCACGGCGGAGTTGACCAGGGTGACGATCAGCACCTCCTGATCGTCGCCCAGGTTGCCCGCGGCGATCAGTTTCGCCGCCAGCAGTGACAGCGTCCACGTCTTGCCACTGCCCGGCACGGCAGAAACGCCCATACGCCCGCCTGTGTAAGCGAGCACCTGACGTTGCCTGGGTCGGGGTTGAAAGTCTGCCATAGTCACAAAGGAGGCAAGACGCAAGCTTTCTGTTCCTCTATCCTGCTGATTGCATCCTGCCGCTCATTTCTCCAAATCTTCAAAGTCAAAGTGATCATTTCCATTGGACTTTTGACAACGTAAACTTGACTTGACTGACGTCGAGTTGAAGCAGAA
>DAOOGN010000137.1:0-7159 GCA_035415725.1 Anaerolineae bacterium
GCGGGCGGCGAAGCCGCCCGCCACACCCCCACCCAAAATCCCCCTTCCTGGGGGGCAGGGGGGATGGACTTATAGAAACACGAATATCTTGTCATACAGAAGCACCTGGCATACCAAAGTCTACGTCAAACCTGGCATAGGGAATAAGTGGCTCAGATGTTGATCCGGCCCCGGCACTTGGAATCGCTAGGCTGACTGCTTGCCGGCCAGCCGATCCTTGAGGTAAACGATATTTTCTACCGGCGTCGGATCGGCGCCATTGAGCGCGGTGAGGTAGTACGAGACATAATCGCCGAAGTGAATCAGGTGGAACATCTGCACAAGGGGTGTGTCGCCCTCGCCGTGAACCTGGTAGAGGGCGGTGTTGTTGCGTCGCACCAGGTCGCCGGTAATGTCATAGCGCACCTGCACCTGGGGATGATCGAAAGTGGAGCGCAGGAATATCACGGCGATGTGGTCGATGGCCGCCTGTGGATGTCCCAGGCCGACGACCAGATTGTGGTTCAGTTCCGGCATGTCTTCCCACACCCCCCACTGCTTGGCATTTTCGTTGAACTGTCCTTTCCAACGACGGGCGACTGCCGTGAGAAATCCAGAGCCGAAAATGGCGGGGATTTTCCCGTAGAGCGCTTGCGCCAACTGCTTGGCCTTGTTCGCCGTCGTGGGGACTTCGGGAACCCACTTGGCCTGCCACGTCGTCAAATGAGCCATGGTTTGGTCCAGTTCTTGGGCGGCGTCGGGATAGAAGCCAAGACGGCACACCAATCCGAGCAACAGCACGAACGAATAGCCCACCGCCGCACGAGGTTGCCCCTCGAACGTGAAAGTCCAGACGGGAATACCGGCCTGATGAGCGCTGGCGGTGATCTCACCACCCGTGCTGATCACCAGCAAGCGCGCGCCGCGTTCCTGTGCCTGAGCAAAAGCACTCAACGTCTCCTCGGTGTCGCCGGACTTGCTGGAACCGATCACCAGGGTGTCGGGGCCAGAGACATAGTGCGGCAGATTGTAACCGCGCACCACTTCCAGCGGGACCGTCCCCGCTTGCGCCATCAATCCACCGAGCAAATCTCCCCCGATGGCCGAGCCGCCCATCCCCAAAACCACGATCCGCTGCACCTGCCGGTAATCGTCCGGCAGCGGCGATGCCTGGGCAATGCGCCACGCATCCTGCACATGCCAAGGCATCGCTTTGATCTTCTCCCGCATCTGAGCGGGGTCAAAAGCCGGGTAACCCGATAAATCATCCAATTGAAACGGCATCGTTATTCTCCTCCCTTGAAAATAGTCTGGTAGTCATGAGTCGGATAGTCCTGCGGTCATTTTCATTGTAAATGTCCATTGTAAATGTCGCGGCGGGACCAACCGGACAGAACAGCAACCTCGCGTGCCGCCTGCGACCGCGAAAGCCCACAGGCGATGCGTTCTGCCAACGCTGCGCGCACCTGCTCACCGTCCCAATGCGTCGCCCCCTCCGGTGCGCCGCCGATCACCAGCGTATATTCGCCGCGCGGCGGGTTCTCTGCGATGTACACCAGGGCGCCTTCTACATCACCGCGCCAGACTTCCTCGTAGCGCTTGGTCAACTCGCGGCACAGGGCGATACGGCGGTTGCCCAAAACAGCGCGCAAGGCTTCGAGAGTGGCACGCAGGCGGTGCGGTGCTTCATAACACACCAGGGTTGCCCGCACCATTGTGACTTCGGCAAGCTGCGCCTCCCGTTCCGCCGCTCTGCGCGGCAGAAAGCCCAGAAATAAGAAGCGGTCTGTGGGCAACCCCGATACGACCAGCGCCGCCGTATGCGCCGATGGACCTGGGACGGGAACCACCGGCACACGTTCGGCTATAGCCGCCTGAATCAGCGGATAGCCGGGGTCGGAAATGCCCGGCATACCGGCCTCCGAAATCAAAGCCACGTCGCCAGAGGTCAGCGCCTCTAAAATCATCCCTGTCTTGTAACGTTCATTACCCTCGAAAAAAGAGGCCAGCGGCGTTTTGATCGCGTGCCGATCCAGCAGAATGCGCGCTTTGCGGGTATCTTCCGCCGCAATCAGTTGCACCTCCTGAAGGATGCGCAGTGCCCGCAACGTGATGTCCTCCAGGTTGCCAATGGGCGTGCCGACGATGTAAAGTGTCCCCATCCCGCCTTTTAATGGTTCTTCGTGAAAACGATATACGCCAATGACTTCGAACAAACCCCCTGGAAGTTCAAGACAATCTCTGGCGAAACAGGGGGGTGATTCGGGTTGTCCTTGTCGTGAATTTGCACGCGAAAGACTCCGTTGAGTTCCTGTGGATAGTTGAGGAAGAACTGCTCCCATCCTGAATCGCCATAACGTTGATTGTCCCCTGAATTGACGACGACATCGATCCCGCCGCCCCAGACGTGAACGGGATATCCTTTCAACGCCTTCCCATCGATATCGACCACGGTGCCCGCGACACCCATCCAGTTGCAGCTATAAACCGGCGTTTCATACGTCAACTCATAGGTGAAAGGCCAGGGAGAACGGGTGACACGCGGCGTCGGCGTGGCCGTTGACGTGGCCGTTGGCGATGGCGTGATGGGTGTAGGGGTGCGGGTCGGCGTCGGCGTGAAGGATGGCGGCGGCGTGGGGGTGATGGTCGGCGTGGGGGTCAGCGTCCACGTGGCGACGGGCGAGTGTGCCAGCGTCGGTGTTGGCGTGTTGGTCGCCACGACGGCGATCTGGCGGGGCGGCGGCGGAAAAGGATTAAAGGGCAGGTAGGGGTTAATGGCAATCATGAGATAGCAAAGGAGGGTGATGACGGTCAGACCCAGCATCACCAGACTCAAAACGTTGAACAACCGATCCCTTTGACCCATACTACCCTCCTATGGCGTGGTCGAGACAAAACGCTGAATGTCCGCCGCTGCGCGCAGTCCTTCCAACCAGGTGCGGGATGCCTTTTCGCGCAACAGACGTAAGTTCTCGGGGGCGATTTCCATATCGGGAACTCTTTCGATAACTTGAACGATATGATACCCCATGCTGCTGGGGATGACGTCGCTGATCTGTCCCGGCTGCAGGGCAAAAGCGGCGGCTTCGACTTCGGGCGCGGTCAAAATGCCCTGCGGGAAAAATCCAAGATCACCACCGGCATCACGGGTGCTGACGTCCTGCGAGTAAGTGCGCGCCAGGCTGGCGAAGTCTCCCCCGGCCTGAAGTTGACTGAGAATTTGGCGCGCCTCTTCCGCAGTGTTGACGAGAATGTGCCGCGCGTGGATGTGTTCAGCGCGCGTCGGGACGCTCTCGACGGCGCGGTTAGCCATTTGCGTGGCGATGGTATCACTGCGCAGACGCCGACGAAAATCTTCGAGAGACATGCCCTGATCCACGAGCCACTGTTGAAAAGCATCCTCACCGGTTTCAGCACGGAGCGATGCGATAGTAGCGTCGAGTTCCTCGTCGCTGACCGTGACACCGGCGGCGTGCGCCGCCTGTTCAATAAGCAGTTGGTTGATCAACATTTCGAGCACCAGTTCCCGCCCTTGCGCCAGCGCCTCCTGGCCTTCGACCGTGGCCGCATCCTGGCCTGCCATTGCCATCGAAGCCGCGTAGAACGCGACTTCGCGTTCGTAATCGGCCAGGAGAATAGGCTGTCCGTTGACCAGAGCCGCCTGCGGTTCCGGCGTTGGGGACGGCGTCACCGTCGGCGTGGCGGTGCTCACCACCGCTGTGGCCATAGGTTGCATCGGCGACGTCATTGGCTCTATACACGCCGTGAGCAGTCCGAGTAAGACCGGCCACAACCCCATTTTCATGTGTCTCATTCCGTCTCCTCCCATCAAAGATGACGCAATCACCACTTGAACGTCCATCTTAGAACCAACCCGTTGATCGAACCATCCTTGCCTCTGGATTTCAGTAGCCACTCCAGTAGCTTCTTTACATTATAAACTGAGGCGTCGTTAATGCAATCTCAACAAAGATCATTTGCTCCGCGACTCAAAGCGACCTATAATCAGTCGTAATAAGGGGGCGATTCAGAAGAGAGTGGCACTGTGCTGCCGGAAGAAACGTGGGGGGAAAAATTCCCTTTCCCCCCGAACGCGAGGGGAAGGGACACAGGGAAGAAGGTGAAGCCATGAAGAAAATGAAAGCGCTGTTATTCACCCTGGTGCTTGGAGTGAGCTATATACTGCTGTTCCTTGTTCGCCCCGGTGCAGCACAAACACCCACGACGCCGGCTCTGGTGCGCATTGACCTTGCCGGTCCTGACGATCTTAGGCGTATCGCAGCACTGAATGTGCCGGTCTATGCGCATCTCACCACGCCCAATGCCGATTATCTCCTGGCCGTACTCACCGCCGACGAGCAAAAACAGGTCACGGCGCTGGGGCTGGCGCTGACCCTCCTCGACGCCGACGCCGCCGGCGCGACCTACTACCTCATCGAAAGCGATGGCCGCCAGCCGCTTGCCTCCGCTGCGTCACTCTTTGCCATCCTGTATAACGATGGTCGTCAGGCCGTAGGACGATTGCACGCCGGCGTCACCCTCGCCAGCATCGAGGCCCTGGACGCGCGCGTCAAACCGCTGCTCGACCCTATCGTGCTGGCGCCGCGCGTGACCGGTGCGATCCCTACCGCTCCACTCTACGATCCCCTCGTCGCCGACTTGCTCACGCGCGTCACGACGGAGACCATCGCCTACTACGACGGCGGCTTGAGCGGCGAGTGGGCCGTTATGGTCGGCGGCGCGCCCTACACCTTGACCACCCGCTACACCTACAGCGGCGACCCTATCGCCAAAGCCACCCAGTACGTCTACGGACATCTGCAATCTCTGGGCTACACCGTGCGCTACCACAACTACATGCTGTCGGGCTACAATGTGCGCAACGTCAGCGGCGAAAAGCGGGGCCTGGTCCATCCCGAAAAAATCGTCCTGCTCACCGCGCACCTGGATTCGCGGGCCGCTGCCTCACCCCACAATCCCGCTCCCGGTGCGGACGACAACGCCAGCGGCTCAACGGCGCTGTTGATCGCGGCGGACCTGCTCGCCGATCTGGACTTCGACTACACCATCCGCCTGGCCTTCTTCACCGGTGAGGAACAGGGGATGTGGGGCAGCTATGACTACGCCACCGAATTATACAATGCCGGCGAGAACATCGTCGGCGTGCTCAACTTCGACATGATTGCCTGGGACGCCAAAGCAGGCCCGGACATCGATTTACATTCTCACCTTCCCGCCGTGGTGGATGATTCTGACGCGCTGGCCGACCTCGTGGCCGCCGTCATCGACGTGTACGACCTCGACCTGATTCCCCAAATCGTGGAGAACGGGATGACTTTTTCGGATCACTCGCGCTTTTGGGATAAAGGGTACGCTGCCATCATGGGCATCGAGAATTACTACAACGCCTCCGAAGCCGCCGCCGAGCCGCGCGACTGGAACAGCCACTATCACACCGTCAATGACCGCCTCGGCACGCTCAACCTTACCTATTTCCGCGAGTACGCGCGTGCCGCCATCGCTGCGTTCATCCACCTCGCCGCCCCCCTGCGTGAAATCAGCGGCACGGTGATGTCGGCGGAGACGGTAAGGCTGCCCCTGCCCGCGACTGTGACGGCGGTGGGGTCGCCCGGCGTGTTCAGCGCCACCGCGAGCCTCTCCGGTACGTATGCCCTCAAGCTGCCCGGTGGACGGTACACCGTCACCGCCGCGCTGGACGGTTACTATCCCCAGACTTTTCCTGCTGTCGCCGTTTTGACGGGAACGGGCGTGCGGCTGGACTTTGCGCTCGGCCCCATCCCCATGTTCACCGTCGCAGGAAATATCACCGACGCCACCGGCGGCGAGCCGTTGAGCGCCACAGTGCAGATCGACGGCGGGCAAACCATTTCTGCACCAAATGGCTCCTACAGCACCATCCTGTACAGCGGCACCTATGCGATGACGGCGGATGCGCCGTTTCATTGGCCGCTCTCGCGGACTGTCACCGTGGATCGCCATCAGCGCCAGGATTTCGCGCTGGAGCCGACGCCGTGCCTGCTCGTCGTGGATGATGACTTCGACAACGCCGGCAATGCTTATGAAGATCAGCGCTATTACACCCAAACGCTGGAGAACTGGAATGTGGGTTATGACGTGTGGACCGTGCCCGACGACGCTGACGGTCCGCCGGGGGAGGTGCTACGCCGGTATCGTGGCGTGATTTGGCTCACCGGCAGGGACTGGGATTACACCCTCACGACGGCGGATCAGACCGCGCTGAGTGCCTACCTTGACGACGGGGGGAGGCTTTTCGTCAGCGGGGAAGACTTCGGCTGGGACATTGCCCGCAACGGTGAGCCGCCCTTCTACCGCGATTATCTGCACGCCGATTATCTGCGTGATGACAGCCACTACAACGAATTGCAGGGCGCTGGTTTCCTCAGCGGCATCACGGTGACACTCCAAGGTGGGGACGGGGCCAACAATCAAGAGTTCCCGAGCGACATTGCTATCGCCGGGGATGGGACGGGTATCTTCCGTTATAGCGCCGACGGTGATTGGGCCGCCACGGCCTACGCCAACGAGACGTACCGCGTCGTTTACTTTGCGTTCGGTTTTGAGGGTATCAATGCTGCGGCCGACCGTCGAAAGGTGATGGCCTATGTCTTGAATTATCTGCATCCATGCTTGCTGCCGTCGCCCTATTCGCTGGCGCTGGAGGGTGACACCTGGCGCGTCGGCGCCCCTGGACAGACGGTCATCCACGCGGTAGACCTGATTAACACCGGAATGTTGTCCGACGCCTACGATCTGACCCTCACCGAAGCTGTATGGACGACGACGCTAGGGGTTTCTCTCGGCACGGCGATCTTGCCGATCACCCGCACGGCGCTGCTGGCTCCCCAGGAACACCTCGCCCTGGCGCTGCACGTGACCATCCCGCCAACGGCGACGATGCAAGCCTTCGACGAAGTCACGTTGACCGCAACCTCGGTATACAGTCCGTTACACAGCGCCTCCACAACACACCGTACCGTCGTCGGCAGTAAGGTCTATCTACCACTCGTGCTGCGTGAGTAAAAAACGTCTCCGATCCGAGTTGCACACTTCTCCAATTGCGTTATGATAAGATAAAAGCAAGGCAACTATTCAGCCACCCTTGCCAGGTGGCGAACGGGACTTTGGGGAGGGCACATAA
>DAOOGN010000138.1:0-6990 GCA_035415725.1 Anaerolineae bacterium
TGCCCTCCCCAAAGTCCCGTTCGCCACCTGGCAAAGGTGGCTGAATAGTTACCAACTACTTTGATTTTTGACGGGAGCGAGCCGATTTTGTAGTGCGCGGCGTTGCCCTCTCACCACGGTAGGCCGGCGCGAGGATGCTGAAAACGGTGCAACGGCTCACATCCAACAGGCGGGTACGCAGTTTGGGATCGAGATCCTCCATCAACCGCGCCGTTGTCAGCACCGTAGGCAGCTTGGCGACGTAGCGGTAGTTGAGCAACTGGAAGAGCTTCTCCTGCGCCCACGGCGTTGCGCTCTCTGTGCCCAGATCGTCCAACACGAGAAATGGCGCGCGGCGCACTTCCTCGAAGCGCTTATCGTAAGTGACCGGGCTTTGCGGATTGAAGGCCGCGCGCAGGTGGTCGAGCAGATCGGGGACGACGACGAACAAGGCCGGATGCCCCTCTCGCACGCGGGCGTTGGCGATGCCCGCCGCCAGGTGGGTCTTGCCGCAGCCATACGTCCCGGTGAACGTCAGCCATCCCACGGGATTGGCGGCGAAGGAGCACGCCTGTTCCAGCGCCCGTTCGAGATTATCCACTTCTTCGGGGTCAAGTTCACCACGCCGGAGATCAAAGGTGTCAAGCGTCATCTCGGTGTAGAGGGAGAGGGTATTCAGGTCGGATTCGGTAGGCTCGACGCCGGCCTGCCGGAAATCCGGCGCAAGAATGGTGACGATCTGCACCAGCTCCGGGTCGCCAAGCCGCGAGCGCAAACGCGGTTCCATGTCCTCCAGAGCGCGGTTGGTGGTAATGACGGTGGGGAGATGCGCCATATAGCGGTAGTTAAGCAACTGGAAGAGTTTTTCCAGCGCCCAGGATGTGGTATGTTCGGTGCCCAAATCGTCGAGGATGAGCAAGGGAGTGGTGCGCACTTCCTCAAAGCGTCGGTCGTAGCCGGTGGGGGAGGTGGGAGCATAAGCCGCACGCAGGTAATCCAGTAAGTCCGGCACGGTCACAAAGATCGCCGGCAGTCCGGCATCGAGGGCCACGTTGGCGATGGCCGCCGCCAGGTGCGTTTTCCCGCAGCCATATCCGCCCAGTAGCAGCAACCAGCCTTCGGGATGTTGGGCGTAGGCCAGCGCCGTGTCATAAGCCCGACGTAAGTTTTCCTGTCGTTCTGGCGAGAGGCCGTGACCTTCCGGGCGAAAAGTTGCGAACGTGAAACGTTCCAGGGTGGCGAGATGACTCGTCAGACGGAGAGATTCGACGTGCTGCGCCTGGATATCCCGCACCCGGCAAGTACAGGGGAAGAGCTTGCCGAAACTGGGATGGTCCACCGGCACATCCAGTCGCACATAGCCCATCCCCCGGCACAGCGGGCAATCCGGGCGACCGAGCATCGTCCGTGACGGGGCAACATGCGCCGCGTCACCCCCGGCTGCCGGCTCACTGCCGGCGGCTAAAGTCTGCTCCGCGGCGGAGGGCTCAGTGCCGGATGAGGTCTTTATACTTGCCTTCGATGTAACGTCGCGGATCTGCTTCACGATCTCGTCTATCGGCTTCATCCTTTCCTTCCGTGCGCCACCGTTCCAGGATGGCGTGAATGTACTTCCAGTTGCGTTTGTTGCGGCTCACGGCCTCGTGGAACGCTTCTTCGATCCACTCCGGCGGATAGGTTTTCTCGGCTTCGAGCAAGTCTTCGCTGAGGATCGCCGTGAGCGGACCGACGTTCTGTTCGTAGAGGGCGAAGATGTTGGGCCGCGCCGTCTTCTCCGCGCGCACCGGTTCGACGCCGCGCCGCATCGCCCGCAGTGCCACCCGTCCCCGCGGGCTGTTGGCGAGATAACGCTGTTCGACCGTACCGTCGGCGCACTGCCATTCAGCCCTCAGCAGCGTCCCGCGTTCTACGGCGCGGGACAGCGCATCCATGAGTTGCGCGTCCACGGCATCCCCCAGCGCGACGCGAATAGCCGGATCGGCCTGCAATTCGGCCAGCGTGATCCAGGGCGCGGCGTCGGACCGCATCTGCGCCAGCCGTCGCAATATGAGCAGCGTCACCTTCAACTCTGCCAGGTCGTCAATCTGCGGGATGAGGTCGGTGAAGACCAGCTCCGGCAACGCAACGACGGCGGCTTTAGCCTCCGGAAAGCCGGGAAAACGAGTGAGTGTCACTATTCTCCTGCAAAAACGTGGAAACGTTATTGTCCCCGGCTGTAATCGTCGGGGGAGATGTGCGTGGCGGCGTCGAGGAATTGGGTGAGCCGCTTGTTAAAGTAGAGCTGCACCGTGCCCGTCGGGCCACTGCGGTGTTTGGCGATCATAATATCGGCGATATTGGGGTTTTCGGTGTGCTCGTTGTACAGTTCTTCGCGGTAGATGAACATCACAATGTCGGCATCTTGCTCCAGGGACCCACTTTCGCGTAAATCCGACAGCACCGGGTGTTTATCGGTGCGCTGTTCGACGGCACGCGAAAGCTGCGAGGCCGTCATCAGCGGGATGTCCAACTCGCGGGCGATGCCTTTGAGGGAGCGCGAAATGTAAGACACTTCCTGCACGCGGTTGTCGGAGGGGACGTCGGAGTTCATCAGTTGCAGGTAGTCGACAAAGACCATCTCCAGTGGGCGCTCGGAGGCCAGTCGTCGGCACTTGGTGCGCAGTTGCAGCACCGAGATAGACGGCGTATCATCGATGTAGATCGGCAGGTCCGAGAGATGGCCGATGGCGTCGGCGAAGCGCGGCCATTCGTCATCCTGTAACTGCCCCAGACGCAAGCGTTGTGCATCGATCTGGCTGATGGCGGCGACCATGCGCTGCGCCAGTTGTTCCGCCGACATTTCCAGGCTGAAGATGGCAACCGTGCGTCCCTTTTCCGCTGCTTTGAGGGCGAAAGTCAGCATCAGCGACGTTTTGCCGACGCCGGGACGGGAGGCCAGGATCAGCAAATCGGAGCGCTGGAAGCCACCCAACATACGATCCAGGTCGCGGAAGCCGGTCGGCACGCCCATCGGCTCGCCGCGGTGCGCGTAAAGGTATTCCACCCGGTCGTAGTAATGCTGGACGACTTCCTGGATGGGTTGCAAGTCGCGGGTGACGCGCTGTTGCGAGACACCAAAGAGCGCCTGTTCGGACTTATCCACGACTTGTTCGATGGGCAGTTTCTCGTCGTAGGCCAGACGCGCGATGTCGCTGACAGCATCCAGCAGGCGACGGCGGACGGCGCTCTGCTCTACCAGGTGGCCGTATGATTCGATGCTGATGGCAGAGGGGACGGCGTTGATCAACTGCGAGATGTATACCGCGCCGCCGACAGCTTCCAACTGCTCGCGCTGTTCCAGCTCGGTCGTCAGTGTGAGAAAGTCGATGGGGTCGCGCCGGTCATGGATGCGGATGATAGCTTCGTAAACCCAGCGATGTTTTTGCAGGTAGAAATCGTCCGCCCGGAGAAAGGGGAGTACGCGAAAGATGCCCTCCGGGTCGATGAGCAAAGCGCCGAGAACAGCCTCCTCGGCTTCGATGTTGTGCGGTACGGTTTTATCGGGTACGGTCATGGCAATAGGGACCCCTTCAGCGGGTCAGTCATCCTGGCGAAGGTTATACCTCGTCGCCAGGGTGAGCGCTTAACTCTCTTGGTTCGACGGCGCGCCATCGATATCCAACGTACTGAGGAAATCGCGGAAAACACCCAGATCCTCTTGCTCTTTAGGCAGGAGATCGCGTTCAGGGAAAACGCCGGCTTCCTCCATCACCTCTTCCGCGACATAGATGGGCACGCCCATACGCACGGCGATGGCAATAGCGTCGCTGGGGCGGGAATCAATGTCGATCTGTCGACCGTTGACGTCCACAACCAGCCGGGCGAAGAAGGTATTGTCGGCCAGCGCGTTGATGTGGACGTAGAGCAGATCTGCCTCCAGCGTATCCAGGATGCTGACGATCAAATCATGGGTCTGCGGGCGGGGGATTTCGACGCCGTTGAGCCGGTTGGCGATGGATTCTGCTTCGCAAGGGCCGATCCAAATCGGCAAATAGCGTTCTACGTTGCTCTCGCGCAGCACCACAATCCGGTGCGGCGAGACGAGACTCATTTGCAAGGTTTCCAACGTGACTTCGATCATGGCTCCTCCTGCGGACATCTTCCAGGATGCCCATCATTATATACTCCCTGTAGAACGAAGTCAAAACGGGTATAGGGCAAAATTATGGGGAGACGCTCGGGCCGGTCTTTAACTGCTTGTCATTATACCCTGTGTAGTGCACTTTGGATGTCGGCAAACACCGCGTCGAACATCGCCATCGTCAACCGCCCGGTTTGCGTATTCTGGCGGCTGGGATGATACGAGGCCACAAGAGTAGGCCAGGGCGCCGGCAGCGGGTACATCGCGCCGTGGACAAAGGGCAGTGCGGGGACAGCTATGTCATGGTCGCGCAACAGCAGCAGATAACCGTCGAAAGCGATGCGTCCCAGCGCCAGGACAAGGCGCGCGTGGGTCAAAAGCGCCAGTTCGCGGGCAAGAAACGGACGGCAGTTCGCCAGTTCTTGCGACGTAGGTTTGTTTCCCGGCGGGGCGCAGCGCCCGACGGCGGTGATGAAGGCGTCGTTCAACGTCAGGCCATCGTCACGGGCCGTCGCGGTGGGCCGGCTGGCAAATCCTGCGCGGTGCAACGCGGCGTAGAGCGTGTCGCCGGAGCTGTCGCCGGTGAACATCCGCCCGGTGCGGTTGGAGCCATGCGCGCCCGGCGCGAGTCCGATGATGACCAACCGCGCGTCCGGGTCGCCGAAGCCGGGCACAGGCCGTCCCCAGTAGTCGGCGTCGCGGTAAGCGCGCCGTTTGACGCGCGCTACCTCTTCGCGCCAGGCCACCAGGCGGGGGCAGCGCCGGCACGTGAGGACATCGCGGGTGAGTGCATCCCAGGTATCGGTCATAGTCGGGTAGTCCTTAGTCGAATAGTCCTTAGTCAAGTCGTCTTTGGCTGTGGCCGGTCTCTGACCGCGCCACAACGGGTTTTATAGGGCGAGTTGGGAACTCGTCCTACAGGGTCTCAACGATGCGGCGCGCCCAATTTCGATAGAAAGGCCTGCGCCTGCTCATACTGGGCGAAGCGACGTTCGGCGTCACGAAACGCCGTCGTATGCGCGTAACGCCGTCCGTTGACGAGTTTGACGCCGAGATGCTTGTGCAGCAATTCGTGATACATGACGAATTCCACCACGTAGGGCGGAATGGCAACGTCATCCAGCGACAGGCTTAACATCACCGTGTCGGTGTTGAATTGATAATGGCCGAGTTTGCGATGGGTCAACGTCTTGTTCCACGTCAGGCGCGGCGCGGGAAGTGCTCCGACAAAGTAGGTGACGTTCACCCGGTCGAAGATGGCCGCCAAATCGTAATGTTGTCCCTTCGTGTTGATCGAGAGATCGGCGGTGGTCCATTCCAGGGCAAGCACGATCTCTTCAAAAGCATCGGACGTGGAATAGGTTTTGATCTGGGACACCTGCTGCTTCTCCGGGTGGTGCAACGCCGTGTAGATGAGGGCTTTGAGGACCGGATGCGGCGCGCCGATGAAGCCTTCGTTGACCGTGATCGTGATGCCATCCGCCTCGATGCACGAGCGGTAGAGGTGCGAGATCGCGTAGAACTCGATGGACAACGGCAGTTGGCGTTGCGCCAGCGAGAGCATTTGCTGCGCCGCACCGGTCTTGGCGATTGGGTAGACTTCGGTCAGCGTCGTCAGGTGCAGGGCCAGGTTGTCGGGATCGCCCAGGAAGGCCAGCCATTGGTAGCCGCGCCGCGATGGCGTCGGCAGGTCGGCGGGTGTGCCGCCTTCCTCACCGCACACGCCAGCAATACCTTCGGCGTGGCCGCGCACTGCTGCCACCAGACGTCTGACCTCGGGATGATCGGCAGTCCAGATGGGCGCATCAGATTGCGTGGCCAGCCGGGCGAACTCGGCGTGATAATAATTGCAAGCGGCGACGACATTGGTGACGCGAATTGTCTTAGCGGCGGCGGGCGCGCTTGCAGTGGGCGGCGGCAGATGCTTGAGGTCAATGCCCTTGAGATAAGCATAGGCGCGGCGCGACGGCGCGGGCAAATCATTCGATGTGGCGTGGTGGCGACGGCAAATTTCATCCACGCTGCGTATGCCGTCCGTGACCTCCGCGCGGAAATCGTCAGCCTGCTCCGGTGGAATTCCCGCGCTCAGCCGCTCGCGGACATCGTTCATCAGGCTGACCAGGCCCTTGATACGCACGGTTGCTTTCTTCATAGCGCGTGAGTATACCACGAATCAGCGCATCAACTTTGGATTTCTTGCGACGCGGTCACGGGCAACCTACCAGTGGTCATATTTAACCAGCGCGGCAAGCTCTTTGCGGTTCTTGGGACGCGGGTTGTCGGCGGGATAGCCCAACGGTGTGAAGAGAATCGGTTCGACGCCTTCCGGTAGTGCCAGGATTTCACGCGCGGCATCAGGGTTAAACGCGCCAATCCAGCACGTGCCAAGTCCCAGCGCCGTTGCCATCAGCACGATGTGGTCTGTCACAATGGCGGCATCGACATCCAGATAGCATTTGCCGTCGTGCTGGCGTACCCAGGCCTCGTTTTTTACACCGCAGATACAGAGCACCAGGGGTGCTTTGACGAACCATTCTGCCCCATAGATGCGCCGAAGTTCAGTTTCGCGTCCGGCGGTTTTCACAACGATCACGCGGACAGGCTGCCGGTTGGCGGCGGTGGGCGCCAATTGCGCGGCCCACAAGACTTGTTGGAGCTTTTCATCTTCCACTGGGGTAGAAGCATAGGCGCGCACGCTGTAGCGTTTTTGGATCAGTTCTGCGAATTCCATCATAACCTCCTGAGTCGATAGTCCAAAGTCGCTTAGCAAAGAGGTTATATACCCGATTTCTGAAAATGGGTAGTGCGATTCTGTCATCGGGGGTATAAACAAAGAGTGTATCTATTCAGGCTCGTAAACCTGACGAAGCCACTTATTCCCTATGCCAGGT
>DAOOGN010000139.1:0-6900 GCA_035415725.1 Anaerolineae bacterium
ACCTGGTATAGGGAATAAGTTGGCTTCGTCAGGTTTACTAGCCTGAATAGATACAAAGAATTTGTGTTTTTCTCTGTGAACTCGGGGTGCTCTGGGGCTATTTTCAGAGGAGGAGGTGTAACTTTGGAACAAGTGAAAGGTACCAAAAGGACTTTTTCCTTAAAGGCTATTCTGTGGACAGTGCGTATGCCGGCATTGGCGATGATCACGGCGCTGCTGGTCGGGGCGTTGGTGATGCTTTCGTCGGGCGATAACCCGCTGGTGGCTTATGGGGGGCTGTGGAAGGGCGCGGTGGGCAGTTTCTCGGCGCTGTCGCAGACAATCCGCAAGGCGACGCCGTTTATTTTGACGGGACTTTCGGTGGCCTTCGCCTTCAAGGCCGGTCTGTTCAACATCGGCGCTTCGGGGCAGTTCTTGATGGGGACGATCTTTTCAGTGGCCGTGGGGGTCAATTTCCACGGGCTGCCGGCGGTGATCCATTTGCCGTTGGCGCTTCTGGCCGGCGTGGTCGGCGGCGCGTTGTGGGGCGGAATTGCCGGTTGGCTGAAAGTCTGGAAAGGGGCGCACGAAGTGATCACGACGATCATGCTGAACTACATCGCTTCGTTGTTTGCCGGCTGGACGGTGTATGCCGGCGGGACCGCCGGGCAGAAACCCGGTCCGCTATCCGATCCAGAAGCTGCCGCGCGGGCGATTTCCGAGACGCGCGATGTTTTGGAGAGTGCCCGCATTCCTCTGTTATTCCCCCAGATCCTTGACCGGGTGCATTGGGGCATTATCCTGGCGCTGTTGATGGCCGTGCTGGTCTGGTGGGTGCTGTGGAAGACCACACTGGGTTTCGAGATTCGCACGGTGGGGCAGAACGCGCAGGCGGCGCGCTACGCGGGCATCCGTGTAGGCCGGACGATGGCGTTGTCGATGGCTATCGCCGGTGGTCTGGCGGGCCTGGCCGGCGCGGTGGAAACGTTGGGTCTCAACTACAAGTTCGCGCCGGAGTTCACCGGCAGCGTCGGTTTCGAGGGGATTACGATTGCTTTGCTTGGACAAACTCATCCGTTCGGCGTCGTTCTGTCCTCGTTTTTGATGGGGGGCCTGTATGGCGGTGCGGCGAAGATGCAGTTTGATTCCGGCGTCGACAAGCAAATCATTCAGATTGTCCAGGCGCTGGTCCTGGCGTTTGTGGCGGCTCCGGAGATCATCCGCTCCTTGTACCGGCTCCGCAAGTCTGCGCCGGAAGAGACATTGCAACAGACCACGGCGGCCTCAAGTTGGAGCGAGGAATAGAAGGATCTTATGAACACGGCGAATAAAAAGCAAAATGGACGGAATCTCTCGGCGCTTATGCGCCTGACCTCGCGTTGGAGTTGGATCGTCGTGGTGGTCCTCTTCACGCTTGCTGTGCTGGTGGAGCGGACGGCGTTAGGGGAGACCTGGCTGCGCGTGTTTTTGGGGAAAAGCGCCCTTAACTTTGCGCTGCGGGCTGCCGTTCCGCTGACGCTTGGTGCGTTGAGCGGCGTGATATGCGAGCGTTCCGGCATCATCAATATCGGGATCGAAGGGATGATGCTGGCCGGTGCGTTTGGCGCTTTCGTGGTGAAGGTAAAAACCGGCGCTTTGCCCCTGCCGATTAGCCTCTTTCTGGCGACTATGACGGCACTGCTGGTGGGCGGTGTGATGGCTTACCTGCACGCCCTGTTGAGTATTCGTTACAAAGTCAACCAGATCATCAGCGGCACCGTGATCATCACCCTGGCAACCGGGCTGACGACTTACTTCTTCAATCCCGACTGGATCAGCAAAGGAAAGTTTGGCGATATTGCGATCCCCTTGCTTTCCAAAATACCTGTTCTGGGTGAAGTCCTCTTCTCCAATGGATTGATCACCTATATGATGTTGATCCTCGTGGTAGCGCTGCAAGTGTTGCTTTTCCACAGCCAATGGGGACTGCGCACACGGGCCATCGGTGAGCATCCCCGCGCCGCCGACACAATGGGTATCAACGTCAACCGCATGCGCTACTACAACACCATCATCGGCGGGATGCTGGCCGGGTTGGGCGGCGCTTTTCTGGTTCTGGAAGCCGTCGGACAGTTCAAGGAAGGCATGACCGCCGGGCGGGGGTTTATCTCGCTGGCGGCGATGATCTTCGGCAACTGGACGCCTGTGGGGGCGTTTGGCGCGGCGTTGCTCTTCGGCTATTCCCAGGCATTGCAGAATGAACTGTTGCTCGCCGGCGTGACGAGCGTGCCTCGCCATTTCATCAGTATGCTGCCCTACGTGGTGACCATTGTGGCCGTGACCGGTTTTGTCGGACGCACGCGCCCGCCGGCTGCCGAGGGTCAGGTCTACGAATCGGAGTAAAGCATGGACACAGACGTTGTTCTTGAAGTACGGAATATCACCAAACAATTTCCCGGCGTGTTGGCGAATGACCACGTCAGCTTTCAACTACATCGCGGCGAGATTCTGGCCTTACTCGGAGAAAACGGTGCCGGCAAGACCACGCTGATGAACATCATCTACGGGCTGTATCATCAGGACGACGGCGAAGTGTTCATCCAGGGGGAGTCGTTCCGGGCGCTAAGCCCGCGTGACGCCATCACCCGCGGAGTCGGCATGGTGCATCAGCACTTCCAACTCGTCGAGCCGATGACGGTGACGGAAAACATCATCCTGGGATCGGAAGTGATGCGCAATAAAGTCTTCCTCGACATCGACCGCGCCCGTCTTCAGGTCGATGACTTCTCACGGCGCTATGGCCTGGAAGTCAATCCCGATGCCGTGATCGAAGATTTACCCGTCGGCATCCAGCAGCGTGTGGAGATCATCAAAGCATTGTATCGCCAGGCACAAATCCTGATCCTGGATGAACCGACGGCAGTGCTCACCCCGCAGGAGATCGAAGACCTTTTCCGGGTGATGCGTCATCTGGTAGAGCAAGGGCATTCGATCATCTTCATCACGCACAAACTGAAGGAAGTGTTGGCGGTAGCGCATCGCATCGTCGTGATGCGCAACGGGCGGGTCGTCGGCGAAGCGCTGCCCGCCTCTTCCACGCAAGGTTCGCTGGCGTCGATGATGGTTGGACGTGAAGTCATCCTCAAGGTGCCCAAAGGGCCGGCCAATCCCGGTGCAGTGGTGTTGGATGTGCAGAACTTGCACGTGTGTGACGAGCGTGGGCAAACCGCTGTCAAAGGGGTGACGTTCCAGGTGCGCGCCGGTGAAATCCTGGGCGTTGCGGGCGTGCAAGGCAATGGTCAGACCGAACTGGTGGAGGCGGTGACCGGGTTGCGTCCCTTAGAGGAAGGACGCATGATCCTGGCGGAAAAGGATGTATCGAAGGCCCCGCCCCGCCGTTTTACCGAGCAGGGATCGGGGCACATCCCCGAGAACCGCCACCGTTATGGGATGGTAGAGCCTTATCCCGTCAGCGAGAACCTGGTGCTGAACTGTTACTACACCACGCCGTTTGCGCGGGGCTGGGTGCGCGATTATGCGGCCATTGACGCTTATGCCACCCACCTGATCGAATTGTTCGACGTGCGCACGCCGAGCATCGCCACGCCGGCCGGTAACCTCTCCGGCGGCAACCAGCAGAAGATGGTGGTGGCCCGTGAGCTGGGGCGCAAAATTGCTTTGCTTGTGGCGGCACAGCCCACGCGCGGCCTCGATGTAGGATCGATTGAGTTCATCCACGGTCAGATTGTGAAACAACGCGATGCCGGCGTAGCCGTGTTGCTGGTCTCCTCGGAGTTAGATGAGATCATGGCGCTGGCGGACCGCATCATCGTGATGTACAAGGGTGAAATCATCGGCGAAGTGGACGCGGCGACCGCCACCCGCGAGCAGTTGGGCCTGCTGATGGCGGGTGTGCGGCCTGAACAGGCCGAGTCGGCGTAAGGGGAATGATTTTCGCTGAGACGACGGTGGGGCGATGGGTAGCATCATCACCCCACCGTTTTTGTAGCGCTACACTTGAGGGTTGAAACTTTGTATCTATTCAGGCCGGTAAACCTGGTGCAGCAACTTATTCCCTATAGCAGGTTTGGCGCTGATTTTGGTATGCCGGGGACTCTTGAATGACGGGCTAGGCGTGTTCCTATAAGCCCATTCCCCTTGTCCCCCTTCCCCCCAGGAAGGGGGATTTTTGTAGGGGGTGTGGCGGGCAGCGAAGCTGCCCGCCACACCCCCTCTTTTTTGCCCCCTTCTTCCTCGCTTGCGGGGAAGAAGGGGGTTGGGGGGATAAGAGGGTCATCGCCTATAGCCGACGTATCAATATGAATCATTCCCCAAGTCCCGTCCGCCACCTGGCAAGGGCGGGTAGTTACCCCATAAGTTATAAGCAAATTGGGGAACTATACAAAAAGCGGCCTGGTCTTCCAACCAAACCGCTTCTCAGTGGGTCGTACAGGATTTGAACCTGTGGCCCTGGGCTTAAAAGGCCCCTGCTCTACCGGACTGAGCTAACGACCCACACGCGGGCTAGTATAGCACGGGAGAGGCAGTTGTCAACCAACGGTTGACTTTTCGCCCCCTCTAGGCTATATTCAGACTGTACAGCAATCTGCCGACGACTGCACTGATGACTGACGACTATTTGGGGAGATAATGATGTTACATATTACCGGGCCATGGATCCAGGATGAACATGGTCGCACCTTGATGCTGCGGGGCGTCAACCTGGGTGGCAGTTCGAAAGTGCCGGCCCATCCCAACGGCGCCACGCACATCCGCGAGGGCTTCTTCGACCACCGCCACGTCTCTTTCGTCGGACGCCCTTTCCCGCTGGACGAGGCCGACGAGCATTTCGCCCGTCTGCGCGCGTGGGGCTTCACGTTTTTGCGCTTCCTGGTGACGTGGGAAGCCATCGAACATGCCGGACCGGGCCTCTACGACGAAGCCTACCTGGATTACCTCTACGCCGTCGTCAAAAAGGCCGGCGAATATGGGCTGATGCTTTTCATCGATCCCCACCAGGACGTGTGGGGCCGCTTCTCCGGCGGGGATGGCGCCCCCGGCTGGACATACGAGGCGGTCGGATTCGACATAACGCACTTTGCGGAGACCGGCGCGGCGATGGTCCATGCTATCCACGGCGATCCCTTTCCGCATATGGTGTGGTTCACGAACAACGACAAACTGGCGGCGGCAACGATGTTCACCCTATTTTTCGGCGGCAACGACTTCGCCCCGCAAACGATGATAGAGGGGCAGCCGGCCCAGGACTTCTTGCAACGCCACTACATCGATGCGTTCAAGCAGGTGGCGCTGCGCCTCAAAGACCTGCCGCACGTCGTCGGTTACGACACGCTGAATGAACCCTCCGCCGGCTTCATCGGCTGCCCGGATCTCCGTGTCCGCTCCGCCGTCTATACCAAAGGCGCCTCGCCCACGCCTTTCCAGGCCATGCTGCTGGGGGCAGGGTATCCGCAAGAGGTTGAGGTGTGGGACCTCCGCCTAACGGGGATGAAGCGTACCGGCACCTACCGGATGAACCCCGACGGCGTGCGTGCCTGGCGCGAAGGTGTCACCCCGCTCTGGCAGCAGAACGGCGTCTGGGATGTGGACGCAGCGGGGCAACCGCATCTACTGCGCCCCGATTACTTCGCCCGCCGCGGCGACCGCGCCGTGGATTTTCACCGTGACTACCTCAAGCCGTTCGCCAACCGTTTTGCCCGCGAAATTCGCCACATCGATCCCGCTGCGCTCATTTTTGTTGAGGGCGTCCCCAACGCTTACGAATTATCGTGGGGGGCAGAAGATGCCGCGAACATTGTTCACGCCGGGCACTGGTATGACGGCGTGACGATGATGACCAGGAACTTCATCCCCTGGTTGACGCTGGACCCGCGCACTATGAAGCCTGCTTGGGGGAAAAAGGCCGTCCGGAAGCTCCTGGCCGCACAACTGGCTGAAATCAAGCGTGTCTCCGCACAGGCCATGGGCAATATCCCCACGCTGATCGGCGAGTTTGGCATTCCCTTTGATCTGCAACACAAAAAGGCCTACCGCAGCGGCGATTTCTCGTCCCAGGCGTTGGCGCTGGATACAACTTTCGCGGCACTGGAAGCTAATCTGCTGAACGGCACACTCTGGAATTACACCGCCGATAACGATAACGTCCACGGCGATCAGTGGAACGGTGAAGACTTCTCCATCTTCAGCCGCGACCAGCAAACCGGATCAGGAAGCCTCGATGATGGCGGGCGGGCGCTGGCAGCCGTCGTGCGGCCCTACCCGCGCGCCGTTGCTGGGGAGCCGCTGGCGCTGACTTTCAGCGCCAGCGACCGCGTCTTCGAGTTCACCTTCCGCCACGATCCGGCAGTGACAGCACCCACGGAATGTTTCATCCCCAACTTTCAGTATCCCGACGGTTATGCCGTCGAAGTTTCCGATGGCGAATACACGGTGGATCGCGCCACCCAGACGCTCATCTACCGCCACGACCCGGCACAGACCGGGCATTGGCTCCGCGTGGGGGACGCGCGCACGAGCATCCCCGTCGCCGCGGAAGAACAACGCCGGCGGCGGAACATGGGTCTGCTTCTCAGCGGCGCACTGGCGGCCATTGGCTGGGGCGTGTGGCGTCTGCTCTCCCGTAAGAAGAAACCGGTTCTTCAGGATTTCGTGGAGTCGAAATAAGAAACTAGCCACGGATTTCACGGATGGAGACGAAAAGTATAAGAAAATCGTAACTATTCAGCCACCTTTGCCAGGTGGCGAACGGGATTTTGGGGAAGGTGCGTAATAGGTTGCCCCTTCGGCAGGTGCTGACCCTCTCATCCCCCAACCTCCTTCTCCCCCGCGAGCGGGGAAGAAGGAGGCAAAAGGGGGGTGTGGCGGGTGGCGAAGCCGCCCGCCACACCCCCACCCAAAATCCCCCTTCCTGGAGGGAAGGGG
>DAOOGN010000140.1:0-6593 GCA_035415725.1 Anaerolineae bacterium
CACGCTATCTCTATGCCCATCGGCAGTTCCCCAATCTGGTCACGATTGCTCGTGTGTCAATTTACGCCCGACAATGTACCAGTCATTTACGGCTAACAGGTCAATTCACTGGTACATCATGGGCGTAAATGGGTGGTACATTATGGCCGTAAACTCCTGGTACATCATGGGTGTAAAGCCCTGGTACATTATCGCATGTAAAGTGACAAATGGGAAAAAGCCAGCCACACGCGACGTATGTTTGACCGGACCAGGAGATAGACAGAGCAGAGGGATGGCGCACCTACAGCGTGCGCCATCCCCTGTGCTAACGCAAAATGCCTACGGCGTGTTGCGCAACACCAACGGCAGATAGATGTAGTTGAAGATGCCGACGCGCCGGATGGCCAGGTTATTGCCCTCGGCCGCTTCGTCAATGGCATTGGCGGGGTCTGCGGTGATGAAGAGGAGGTGGTCGCCTGGAAGGAGCGAAACGGTGAATCTCGCACTGCCACCGGCCGGGATGAGGGCCAGGGTCTCGGTGTGCAACAAGAGCAGGGTGTCGTCTTGCGCGCCGTCGCGCAGTTCTACCTCGACATTGGCGGCATCCACCAGACCGCCATTATGGACGGTCACGTGGAGCGGGCTGTTGCCGGTGATGTCCGCCGCGGTCAGGGTGAGATCGGGCAAGAATGGCAAGGCGGCATCGGCGGTGTTGTTCGTTTCGTTGGCCTCGACGATGGCCTCTCCGGCATCCACCGTGGCCCACAGCACGTCGGCGCCGGCAGGCCAACCGGTCGTATCGGTCAAAATCGTGGTCAAGGTAAGTAGCGCGCCTGCGCTTAACCCTTGCGGCGCTTCGAGGGTGGTGAGCAGCGTGCCTGTCAGCGCATCGAGTGCGCGTAGCGTCACGGTGAAAGGTCCGGCGGCCAGCACACCGCTGTTGCGCAGTCGGGCAGTGACGGCGAGGCTACCGTTACCCGCCTCGGTGTAGAGCACATCCGCAGCCAGATCGGGCAACATCGTGGTCAACGTGGTGGTGTTATTCGTTTCGTCAGTCTCATCCAGCGCGCCAAGTGGATCGGCTACGGCGGCGAAGGTGACGGGCGTATCAATCTGGGGGAGTGTGTAGGTGGCTTGCACGGTGACGGTCATTCCACCGCCCAGCGCGTCCAGCGTCGGCGTGACGATGGCGGAGCCGCTCTCCAGGAATTGTACCTGGGGTGCGGCGACGCTCAGATCGCCGGCGTTACGCAGAACGGCAGTGAGCGTGACGGCTGTGCCTGGCGCAGGATTGGATGGCTCGATGACCAGGCTGTCCCAGGTGAGGTCGCGGCCTACAGTATGCACCAGATAGGCCAGATCGCTGCGGCCCGGCGCCGGGATGTGGGTGACGGTGAAGGCGCCTGTATCGGAGATGGGGAAGGTGCGCGTGACCAGGTTCGTCTCAACCACCTGGTAGGCCACGTGCAGAGTGCCATTCGCGGCCAGGGCGGGGCTGAAGGCGCTCTCCACGGCGGGATCGTCATCCAGCGGGCGGGGCAAGCTCCACGTATTCGCACTGCCCTCGAAAACGCTGTAGGCCAGATGTGCGCCATCGTCATCAATCTGTTGCCAGACCAGGGCGAGGTTGCCGTCAGAAGCGCGGGTGAGTTCGAAGCCCAAAAATCCGCCTTGCGTGGCATTTTCCAGAACAGCGACGGCCTCGGCCGGATTCCAGGAATTGGTCAGACCCACCAGGATGTCGTCGTGTAGCCAAAGCAGATGGAGCGCGCCGGCAGAATCGTAAGCCAGGGTGGGGGCGGCATCGGGCAGTGCGTCGTTGGTCAGACGCAGGGGGGCGCTCCAGACAGCGCCTTCGATGGCGCTGTAGAAAAGCTCGGTGTCTGTGGTGTCGGTCAGGACGCCGTCCATATCACGGACGTAGACCAGGGCCGCTTCACTGGCATTACGAGCGGCGATGGTCACATCCAGCACGTCGTGCAAGCCGGTGATGGCCGCGGTCGGCGTCAGCCAGGTCGCCCCATCCCACCAGGCGTAGGTGTAGGTCAGTGGATGCGCCAGCGTCCCGAGGACGTCGGTTCCATCGCCGGTTTGCCACAGGGCGAGCGCGGCGCCATCGGCAGCGGAAGCCAGGCGTGGGGCGTGGTCCATCAGGGTGTTGGTCGTTAGCGTCAGGGGCGCGCTCCACGCGCTGCCATTCCAGACGGCGGCAGCGATCTCCAAACTCTGGGCGAAGGTGATGTTGAGTGTGGGCGTGATGCCCGTAGGGAGAGCGGCGCGTTCCCATAAGGCCAGGCCCCGGTTACCGCTGAAAGTGACCACGGGGGCGAAGTCGGGCAAGTCATCGTTGGTCAGCGCCACCGGCGCGGCAGTGGGACTGTTCGCAATGGCGTAGATTTCCGTGCCACGTCCGTGCGGTTTGGCCGGGTCGTCGTGGACATAGGCCAGCAGTAAAGTGTTGCTTCCAGTGATCGCCAACGATGGCTGCAGGTAGGGGTAGGTGTTGGCAACCAGCGTTTGGGTGACAGTGTGACCGGCGATCAGGTTTGGCCGGTTGAGACCCGATGCGGTCAAACGGGCGTAATCAGCGCCGAGATAATCACGGGGGATCAGCCGCCACGCGGGCGCGGCAGTGGCCGTTGCCAAAGCCAGGCTGTGCGGGATGATGTTGCCGTCTTCTTCGACCTCCAGGCACGCGCCGGGATGGCTGCACCGGAAACGCCGCTCGAACGTATCCTCGAACTGCCACGCGGTGTAGGTCGCGCCAAAGAACATATCCAGCCCGATCTCTTTGAGATAACCGTATGGATCCGCCGCCGGGGTTTGAATCGTGATGTACGGTTTGCCGCCGCCGTAGACGCTACCTTTCAAGTCCTCAATCACTTCCATTTCCAGGGCCACTTTCGCATCCAGGCTACCGGTGCCTTCGCCATTGTCGAAGACCAGGGCGTCATCCTGGTTCATAAACTCGGTTTGGACGGCGATTTCCGGACTGAAGGTGGCCTTGACCTTCAGCCGTTCATTGACCCACTTGATAAGCCGCCCCACTACGGCGGCGTTTTCCGCGGCTTTGACCGCCGGGACGACGTCCACGATGCCGGCCTCCTTTTCTACGGCCACATTGATGCTAAAACCGAGCGCAACGCGCTCCAGGTCGAGGCTTTCGCCGCACTTGAAGCGGGCGGTTCCCGCGCCCCACAGCGTTCCGGAGGTAGTGACGGCAGCCAGGTTGAGGCCAGTTTTGCCGCCAACGCCGGCCTTACCGATGCCGTCGTTGCGCCCGGAGGCCAGGGCTTCGGCCTGGGTCTCAACGATGCCCAATTCCTTGCCACCCACGTAGGGTAGCCATTCGGGCGGCGTCCATTGAGCCTCAAAGGCGGGATCGGGATACTTGAAGCGATAGTCGTATTGTACCTGGGGCTGGTGGATCTGGGTGGTGAATTCGGCAGCCGCGCCGGGGATGTTGAGGATAGCCCACTCGACCCAACCGGGGAAGGGGAAGACGGTGGGTTGCAGGGTGGCTTCCAACGACTGGAAGGCGCCGCCGCTGACGGGCATCTCGGCCCAGATGCGCAGGGTGTTGTTGGCGCAGGCCAGACTGTTCAAGAAATCCTGCCCCATGTTGTACGTGTGCTCGGCGCCCCAGTCCTGGCCTGCCTGCTGTATCTGTTCGCCGTTTAGATCGAAGGTGACACTGCCATAGGGGACACCGCCCGTGCCGGGAAGCGTGCCGTTCCAGTCCACCTCCACGCGGATGGGATTATCCAGGTCGGTGCGATCCAGGTAGTAGCCCGGCACAAGCGGGAAGAGCGGCTTCACAGTGACGATTTGCGGGCGGGCGTCCAACTCAATCTGGGCGCGCCGCTGATTGTTGCGGGTGTTCCCTTCCGGATTCGGACCGTACTGCACGGCGGTGATGGTCAGTTCGGGCGTACCTTGTCCCTGGCCCGCGAGCAAGATCGGCGTGATGTCCCACTCGAAGGCGATCTCGCGGGAAGCGCCGGAAATCAGGCTACTCGTGTGGTCAAGCGTGCCGGTCCTGCCGGCGTTATCGCTGTAGGCGATGGTGATGTCCTCGGCGGTTTCCTCGCCCACGTTGTAAACCGACACCGTCACCGCCATGACGTACTTGCCGCCGGCGAACACCACCCGGCTCGGATCGAGGCTGAAGGGCTTGACGAAGAGGTCTGGCCCCGGCGACCCAATCAGCGGCAGGTCGTCTCTGTCCCAGGAGAAGAGCGCATAAGGCGTATCGCCGAGCCTGGAGATCGCTGGGGTAGCCCACGACGAATTGAGCACGTCCCAGGAGAAGAGCGCATAAGGCGTATCGCCGAGCCGGTCGCCGTCAGCGTCCAGGCCGGGATAATCCGACCAATAGTTGCCGCCATAGAAGGGTCCACCGACGATGTTGCCGCCCGGAGCTGCCGATTTGGGCAAGTCCCAGATGTTGTAGCAGACACCCACGCACGCATCGCGATGTTCCCAAGCCGTGTTCACGCCGCCCACCCGCCTGCGGAACTGATTGTTGATGATGGTATTATCCTTCACCGCGTAAATGAAGGTGAGGCTCTGCGCGCTGTTGATCGCAAGGTTCTCGCGCAGCTCATTGCCGATGGCGGGAGGGTCTTCGGGTTGGGTCAGACTGCCGCCCAAAACGCGCATGCCAATGCCGCAATTGCGCATCACGTTGCCGAGCACCTGCACGTTCGATGCTGCCTCCAGGTTAATGCCATAGCCGTCAGTGCGCCCGGCGTCACCTTCGCAAGTCATGATGTTCTCACGCACCACTGTCCCTGGCGCACTTTCGTTGTCATAGACGCGGATCGAGCCATAGACCAAACCACTGCCGTTGATGCGATTACCCAGCACGACGGTATTGGTAATCGCATATTCCAGGCTGATGCCCCCCATACAATTCTGAATGGTGTTATCCACGATGCGATGATCGCGACCTTGATCCAGGCGAATCCCATTGCCGTTAAGTGTGTCCAGACAAGTGATCGTATTCCCTTCGACCACCACCCCTTCTGAGGCCACCAATTCCAGCGCGAAGGGCCAGTCTCTTGTGGGCAGGGTGAAGGTATTGCTGCGGATGAATGTATCCGGTCCGCTCAACGCGTAAGCCTTCATACTACTCAGCGTGTTGCCCGTCACGGAAACCTTGCCGTACAGATTTCCCAGATTCAGCGCCTGGTCTTCAGGATCATTCAAGGTGTTACCTCGAACCTCAACCGGCACTGGCGTCGGGCTATTTTCGCGCCCCCAGATTTCCAGGACGGCGAAAGTATTGCTGATAACGGATACCGTCTGAGGCGGCAGCAGCTGATCCCAGTAGGTCCAATCCAGGGCTACAGCGCAACCCGGCATGGTATTCCCCTGGATGGCGATAGCGGCATCGGGCATGGCGACAAGATCGAGATAGCGCGTTAACGCACAGCTCCCTGTGTTAGATTCCATCCGCCGTACGGTGCCGGCAACAGCGGTGTCGGTCAAAGCGTTCTCCGTGAGCGTGAGGTCGCCCGCCAGCAAGCGACTATTCTGCACCGTGGAGGCGTGTACACGGAGGCGATCATCCAGTGATAGGCGTCCCAACGTCACACCGATGACCGTGGCGTGATCGACCAGCATCGTGTGACCGACCGCGGTGAATGTAGGGTCCATTGCGCGGAGCGTCGCGCCCGGCGCCAGGGTCAATGCGCCGGAAACGGTCAGGTCACCGTAGAGCGTCCATTCGCCCGTCATGGTCAGGTCGCCATCCACGCCCCCGCGCACCTCTCCGGCCACCAGGGTCGCCTCCTGGTTGAATACCAGGCTGCCATCCCGGTAGACTTGCAACCGGTAGGTGTAGGACTGGCCCTTAGTCAAACCGGTGTCGCGGTACTCGTAGGTTCCGCGTCCACTCTGGCGCAACACAGCCCCATCGCGGATGAGGATGCCCTGATAGGTCGCAGAGGATTGTTCCGAATCCCCCACCTCAACATAAATCGTCGCCTCAGTGTTGCCGACGAAGCCAATGCCAAGGAACCCCTCCGCGGAGGGGGCGGCGACCACTGCCGCAACCGGCAGCAGTGGAAGCAAGAAACCAGAAACCAAACTCAGGATCAAGAGCCAACGTGTCACAAAAATTATCGACGGTTTCATTTTGTTTGCCTCCTGGTTCAAAGGTGAAATCTGTCTGCCTGGATTATCGTATTTTGTCCGTTTGTGTCTAGGAAGACCTACGGCGCGTTGCGCAGCACCACCGGTAAGTAGACTTTGTGCGCGGCAGTGAACGTTGCGGTGATGACCTTATCCGCATCCATCGTGATTTCCACGGGATTTTCTGTGCTTTCCAGATCACCCATCCAGTGGGCGAAGGCCCACCGACCGCCGGACTCGCGCTCAGGGTGACGTGCGTGCCGGAGAAGTAGCTGCTCTGCAAGGGCAGGATAACCGTCCCTAGCAGTTTGTCGGAGAGAAAGTGGCCTGAGCATCAATACATACGAAGTTGAGCCACTCTCACCCGAATTTTGATTGAACGATGTGCATGACACGCCTACCACAGACTAATTCAGGCTTTTCTACCGTACATTGATTAGGCAAAAGATCAGTCATGAGGTACACTCGTGTTC
>DAOOGN010000141.1:0-6522 GCA_035415725.1 Anaerolineae bacterium
CAAGTCCTGTTCCGGTTTCAACCTTTACGCAGTGAGGTTAATGTACGGTAGAAAAAAAAATGTATCTATTCAGGTTTGTAAACCTGGCGAAGCCACTTGTTCCCTATAGCAGGTCCTGCGCAGATTTTGGTATACCAGGTGCTCTTGGATGACGAGATACTCATGTTTCTATAAGCCCATCCCCCCTGCCCCCCAGGAAGGGGGATTTTTGTAGGGGGTGTGGCGGGTAGCGAAGCTACCCGCCACACCCCCTCTTTTTCGCCCCCTTCTTCCCCGCTTGCGGGGGAGAAGGGGGTTGGGGGATGAGAGGGTCAGCACCTATGGCCGCAGTGTCAACCCATGATGCACCTTCCCCAAAGTCCCACTTGCAACCTGGCAAGGACGGCTGAATAGTTACAAAAAAATAAGGTTTTTTGCAGGCGGGCTGCGCCCGCCTGCAAAAACCTCCCCTCAAAAAAATTTCCCCCTTGCCCTCGTAAGCGGGGACAAGGGGGATTTTTGTGCCGGGTACGGCTGACGCTTATATCTGCCTCAACCTGTCCTCAAGTTCCCTCGCAATGTCAGCGGCCTGAATCTTGCCGATGTACAGGGCACTGGTGGGAGAGGCCACGTCCTTCAGTACCGCCAGGATGGCAGCCAGGGTCTTGACTTCGCGGGTTGGCGCAAGCGCCGGCAACGGCGCGAGCAAGTAATGGATAAAAACCCCTAACACCTCTCCTACCTTTTGTAAGGGAAGAGAATGGCTCAGGATATCACGGAAGCGTACATTTTCCCACAGCAGAGCCACATAATCGCTCAAGGCCAGCAGCCAATCCACCGTTTCAGGAGCAAGCTCCTCCCCCGGTTGACGAAAAGCGACGGCGATGGCGCCGATAGTACGTTCCCGCAACTTCACCGGCACATACAACAAGACGTCCGCCGGAATTCCCAGTTGCGTCGTAAAAACCGGCGGTTCCGCCGAAGCGGAAATCTGGAGCGGCTTGCCGGACTGTACAGCTATCTCAGCCTGGCGATCGCTGACGGCCACATCCACCCGACACACTTCGCCTTGACGCACAGCCGCCGTCACTATGGCGCCGCCCTGGGCGAAAAAAACGGCGCTGACCCCGGCACCTGACAAACGCAGCGCGGCTTCTGTCACCTGCGTCAAGAAAGCATGCGGCGACGTCACGGCCAACAACGTGTCCACGCTGGCGTGGAAAGCCACCTTATCGACCGCGGGTTGTGACTGCAACTCCAGCAAGGCGGAGTCAACCGCGAAAAGATCCTGCGCCCGTTTCTCACGTTCCTCGCCCAAGGCACGCTCGATAGAAGAGAGAATGTCCGCCACCTGGAAAGGTTTCGTCAGATAATCACGCACTCCCAGGCGTAGGGCACGACTCGCCACACTCTCCGAGCCATGGACCGTCATCATGATGACCGGCACCTCAACGGAACGTTGGTGCAGCGCCTCCAACAAGGCGATGCCCGACATACCGGGCAAGTTCAGGTCCAGCAGGACCAGATCAGGCTTTTCATAGACGACCCTGGCAAGTCCATCTTTGCCGTCCGTGGCATACAAGACCACGTAACCGAGCGGTTGCAGCACAGCGACAAGGAAACTGATGATTTCCTCGCTATCATCGATGATTAGAATACGTTCGCCTGCCATAGCGCCTCGTATAAAATAGTGCGGTGTTCATCCAACCACCGGGGTTTGCGCCACCCGCAGTCGCACTGCAGGATCGCCGATAATGACATAGCCGCGGGCATCGTGGTTGGCCGTCCACAACTCTGCCAGTTGAAATTCATCCGGCTCCGTGAAGGCGTCCCAGGCCGCCGTCAACTCTGTAGACAGCGCCGCATAGCGTGTGCCAAAGTAATCCATCGCCGCGCCGACAGGATAGCCACGCAGCACATGATCCAGCATGCTCTCGAAAACAGCCAGGTGCTCGTCCCGCCGCTCCTCTCCCAACCGGCTGGGCGATTCCGGTCCCAAATACGAAAGGCTCCACACACGCTCGATGTGCCCGATAACCGCCAACGCACCGCCTTTGGACAAGCTCAACATCGCCTGGGGCAGTGCAGCGACAAAAGGCCGTTCGGCAATCACCTTCCCCTTGTCCATGAAGTCCTGACGATAATAATCGTCGGTCTTCGGCGTGCCCGCGCTGTAACAGGCGAACAAGAAGACCACGGCGCCCAACAGGTTCGCGTCATCGCGCTCCGCCAACACCTCACCGGAGAGATAGTATTCCGGCACAACCTGTTTTTCATCCGGCCCCTGCCAATCGGCGCAGACGAGGGCGCCCTGGTTGGCCCGCTGCCTGGCCGGATCATCGGGATCGAATTGCATGCCATGGCCGGCAGTAAAGAGCAACGCCGGGGCTTTCTCGCGCGTCAGCACTTCCAACAGCTTCGCCCGCGTGGCCTGCTCTGAGGGAATGACATCAATGTGCCAGGCCGCCAGTCCTGCATGAGGATCGGCCTGAGAGCGGGCTTGTTCCACCCGTTTTCTAAGGTGGTCGGCCAGCGGAGCTATCAAATACCTGGCGCTGAGCCAGGTGGCATCATCCCGTGGATTGGACACCGGGAAAAACGTCACCTCCGGCGCCAGGCAGAAATCCTCCTGCTCCGCCGCCACGACGCTGCAAGCGTAGGTGTGATATCCCTCTATGGCGTCGAAGTCAATACGTCCGACGGCATATTGCACGTCAAGGCTATACTGAAATTCGAAGGGAATTTCCTCCGGGCTGCCGACAAGGAGCAGGTAATAAGGCACCCCGCTTTGTTGAGGATCGGCCGGCTGCGCCGGGTCCGCCCCGAGCCGTTTCAAAAAAGCGCGCGCGTCCTCACCGGGACGGTAGCCTTCGCCGCCGGCATAGATTTTGTACAGCGGCCCGGCCTGCTGTTTCCGCCACTCGAGCAAGGGATGTAACGCCGCCTGGATCGCCGTCGGGCGCTCTGCCGGCATCTGTGCCGGAAAAATGACGCCCCACCCCGTCGCACTCAAGTTCAATGGATCAACCCACGGCACAGGACCAAGTCTTCCCACACTGCCCAACAGGACGTTAATCCACCTGGTCAACGCTGCCAGCAGTGCTCCCCAGGCGACGGAGACGGCGCCATCCGGAGCAGTATCCCCCCCTTGCACCAGGGGCGTCAAATCGTGCTCCAGGATGTTGACCAGGGTGGGCCACGAGGCGTACTTCCCCAAGCGATACAGCGGATTGAGATCATGGATGAGCTGCGTGAGCCAGGGACTGCCGGTGTCCGGCAACGTCTGCAACTCGGCCACAAGCTGTCTGAGAGGCGTGGTGACAATGCCGCGATTCTCGGTCAACGCTTTGAGCGATTCCAGGGGCAGTTCCCGGAGTTGTCGGCACAGTTCGGCGAGCCAGACGCTGCGCCTAGCCGGCTGCGTCTCCAACACCACAGCCTGCGCCGGAGACAGCATCTCTTGGACAATGACGCCGCCCCCATGCTGCACCTGCCGCTTGAGACTCTCCTTGAAACTGACGCCATCGTCCGTTTTCTGCGGCAGGAGCCATGCTGCCAACTCCTGACTGTTTTGCCCCACTCCTTGCTTCAAAAAAACGCTGACGATCTTTTCGATTTTCGACGTGTCTTGCTGCAATTGGCGCGCCAATTCCCGGACATTGCCTTCGCCGGCAGCCGTATCTCCCAAAATGGTCGTCAGCAATTGCCGCGCCAGTGCTGTGAACCACGCCTCACGGGAAACATCCGCTCCATCGAGAAGCGCCAGGCTGTGGGTCACAAGGAAACTCACGATCTCCATTGCCTTGTCCGTACTGCGCAAGGCCCGCGCCAACTGTTCGGACAATTCACGCGCGCGGTTCCGCTCCGCCTTAATGTGGTCGGCCAGTTCTTTAACCGTCTGCGGCGGGAGAGCGTAACTGCCATCAGGTTTGATGCCGTTAAAGTGCAGATTGGATTCGCTCATGGTTGTTCCTCCACCGTCATCACTTGTGCTTCTGGGACGCCCGACACATACACTTCCGCCAAAGCCCGCACGTCCTCAAGCTGCGGCGTTTGACCGCGGGCTTCGATCCACGCATCGCGCAACCTCTGGTCGGTCAGCAGTTTGTCGCGGAGCGCCTGCCCGTCTGCTTGAAGATCGCCCGAATGGGGGTGTGGCGGGAGGCTTCGCCTCCCGCCACACCCCTACACAAATCTCCCTTCCCTGGAGAAGGGGGCAAGGGGGATGGGCTTATAAAAACACGCCAGCTTTCTCAATCCGTCCTTCATGGTTCACGCGCCAGCAGTACCACGCTGGAGCGCGGCGCGACGCGATACTCGCCCGTTTCTACCACGGGGGCGGCGTCCGGCGCGCAGAAATCATCCGGCGTGGGCTGGTTCGTGTCGATGATACGCCGCCAGTGGGCACTATTGCGCGGCGCGGGCAGGGTAAACGTCAGCGGCTCCCAGTAAGCGTTGAGCATCACGTGCAGATGTTCGTGGTTATCAGGATGATACAGCTCGAAGGCCAGGCTATGCGAATAGTACATCCAGTCAGGAGTGTACAATTGCACCCCGTGCCAGGTGAGCGTTGGCGCTTCGTTTCCGCCATTCTCGGTCAGGAAACATTCCTGACGCAACAATGACAACGATTGTGTAAAGGCAATGACGTTTTGCACAAAGCGCAACACTCCGGCATGTTGTTCCAGATGGCGCCAGTCCAACCAACTGATCTCATTATCCTGGGAATAAGCATTGTTATTGCCACACTGCGTCCGCCGCACCTCGTCGCCCATCAACACCATCGGCGTGCCCTGCGAAAAGAACAGAATGGTGATGAAATTCTTGATCTGCCGCAGGCGTAGCGCCTGGACTTCAGGATCGAGCGTTGGCCCCTCGACGCCGCAGTTCCAACTGAAGTTGACGTCGGTACCATCGAGGTTGTGTTCGAGGTTGGCTTCATTGTGCTTCATGTTGTAGGAGACCACATCGTTGAGCGTAAACCCGTCGTGACAGGTGACGAAGTTGATGCTGCGGTTCGGTTCACGGTTTTCCTGAGGGAAAAGGTCAGGGCTGCCGGCGATACGCTTGGACAAGCGTTCCACCGTCCCCTCGTCGCCTTTGACAAAGCGTCGCACATCGTCACGGAACTGCCCGTTCCACTCCGCCCAGCGATGGCCGACAAACGACCCAAGCTGGTACAATCCCGCCGCATCCCACGCCTCGGCGATGATCTTCGTCCCCGCCAGCACCGGATCCGACTCGATCTCCCACAAAATCGGCGGGTCTTCGAGGAGACCGCCGCGCTCACCGCGGGACATCACCGCGGCCAAATCAAAGCGGAAGCCGTCCACATGCATCTCGGCGACCCAATAGTGCAGGCAGTCCATAATCATCCGGCGCACAATGGAGTGGTTGGCGTTCACGGTGTTGCCGACGCCACTGTAATCGGCGTAGCGGGCCGGATTGTGGCGGTCGAGGATATAGTAGGCGCGGTTCTCCAACCCGCGGAACGATAGGGTCGGTCCGTTGTGATCGTTCTCGGCGGTATGATTAAAAGCCACATCCAGGATGACCTCGATCCCGGCCCGATGCAGTGCCTTCACCATATCGCGGAACGCCTTCACCGGCTCGAGTGGATCGGTGCTATGGCAGTACCCCTGGTGCGGTGCAAAGAAAGCCACCGGACTGTAGCCCCAGTAGTTGGAAAGTCCCGGCGGCGCGTCCTGGGGATCAAACTGTTGGACGGGCAGCAGTTCCACGGCGGTGACGCCGAGCGATTGCAGATAGGGAATTTTCTCGATCACGCCGGCATACGTGCCGCGCTGGTGCGGCGCGACGCCCGAACTGGGATGGCGGGTGAACCCACCCACATGCATCTCGTAGATGACGGTGCCGGTATATGAACGATCCAACGGCCAATCATCCTCCCAATCGTAGAGATGCGGGTCCACCACCACGCTTTTGAGGGCGTGGGCAGCATTGTCGCCAGGACGTTTGGCCGCCTCACGGTCGTAGTTCGCCCCTATAGCAACCGCGCGGGTGTAGGGGTCGAGCAGTACCTTCGTCCCATCGAAGCGCAGGCCCTTCTCCGGCGCAAACGGGCCGTGGACACGATAGCCGTACAGTTGCCCCGGCCCAATCCCACGCACGAAAGCATGCCAATAATAGAAGGTACGGTTTTTGTGGGGATCGAGGTGAATGACCTGCGCCGGCTGTGCGGCGTCTACATCATCGAAGAACAGCAACTCCACCGCGTCGCAGTTCTTAGAGAAGACGGAGAAATTCACACCCCAGGGATAAACAGTCGCTCCAAGCGGGAAAGATTGTCCGACATGGACACTCAGCTCCATAAAATCCTCCGCCAATGATCGGTTCCGTAAGGCAAATCGGCCATTCACCCTACGCCGCAAGTGACCCTTTCGTACACTCTCATTCTAGTCCAAATCGAGCGTGATGCAAAAAAAGGCACCCTCAACAAGTTGAGGACTCCTCTACCGTTTACCCTTTTTTCGTAACTATTCAGCCACCTTTGCCAGGTGGCGAACGGGACTTTGGGGAGGG
>DAOOGN010000142.1:0-6391 GCA_035415725.1 Anaerolineae bacterium
ACCTGGCATAGGGAATAAGTGGCTTCGTCAGGTTTACGAGCCTGAATAGATACCCCTAGTGAATGCTTACCAGGGATCGTCAGATCCCGGCGTAGCGCGCCAGAACCGCAGATCTGGCGATCCGCTCCGAGCATGGCTAACGGGTGGAAAATTTCTGCCACGATGTACTAAAGTTTGGGACGGGCTTAGATTAACATTCACAAGGAGTCAATCTTATGGAACATCGTGAAGGTTTTTTGCAGGGAATACGGAACGCGAAAATCTATTATCAGGCCTGGCTGCCGGAAACGGAGTGCAAAGCTGTGCTCCTGGTGGTTCACGGGCTGGCCGAGCACAGCGGACGGTACATGAACGTCGTCAACCACTTTGTCCCGCTCGGCTACGCCGTCTACGGTATCGATCACCTGGGGCACGGGAAGTCGGAGGGGACGCGGGTCTACGTCGAGCGCTTTGCAGATTACACGGACACACTCAAGATTTACTTTGACATGATCCGCGCGTGGCATCCCCATAAGCCGATTTTCCTGGTTGGACATAGCATGGGCGGGCTGATCGGGGCCGCGTACTTGCTCGAGCACCAGGATGAACTGGCAGGCGCCGTGCTCTCCGGACCGCTCGTGAAAATGGGGGGCGTATCACCCGTGGCTGTTTTCATGGGAAAGCTGCTTTCAACCCTCACGCCCAAGGCCGGACTGATGGCTTTGGCGGCGGAAGGAGTGAGCCGCGATCCCGCCGTGGTGCAGGCGTATGTCAACGATCCCCTGGTGTACACGGGCAAAATGACGGCGCGCCTGGCTGCCGAACTCATCAAAGCGGTCCAGCGGGTCAACGACGAAGCCGCCACGATCACCCTGCCACTCCTCATCGTCCAGGGCAGTGAAGACAAGCTCGTCGATCCGGCGGGAGCGAAGCTATTGTACGATACGGTCAGTTCCTCCGACAAGACGCTCAAAATCTACGCCGGTTTCTATCACGAAGTGTTCAACGAGCCGGAACACGAGCAAGTGCTAAGCGATGTGGAAGCGTGGCTGGCGGCGCACCTGGCTCAGTAAACTCATCCTCGAAGCCACGCGCCTGAATTATCGCCGGGGTTAAGCACGACGAGCGCATTGCAGTCGCGTCAAGATGATCAAAATTCTGTCAATCCTGTCTGGAATATGGGGACTTCATGAGTGAGTATTGTCTGGAATTGAAGAATATCACCAAACGCTTTTCGGGTGTGGAAGTCCTGCACGGCGTGTCATTTACCCTGCGACCCGGCGAAGTCCACGCGCTACTCGGCGAGAATGGTGCGGGTAAGTCCACGCTGGTCAAAGTCATCACCGGCGTCCATCAGCCCGACGGCGGCGAGATTTACCTGAACGGGCAGCCAGTCCGCTTCGACAACCCGCACGAATCGCGTCAGGCCGGAATCGCGGCAATTTACCAGGATCTCAGTCTGTTCCCCGATCTGGACGTAGCCGAGAATATCTTTGTGGGACGGCAGCCTGCCACCCGTGGCGGCGTCATTCAGTGGCGCAAGCTCTATGCCGAGGCCGAGAAACTGCTCGCTTCACTGGGGGTGCAGTTAAACTTGAAGCAGAAGGCCCGCACGTTGAGCATCGCCCAACAGCAGATGATCGAGATTGCGCGGGCCTTTTCATTGCATGCGCGCATCCTGATTATGGACGAACCGACCTCGTCGCTGACATTGAACGAGGTGGCCGACCTGTTCCGCCTGGTGCGGCGCCTGCGCGACGAGGGCACGGCCATCATCTTCATCTCCCACCGCTTGGAAGAGTTGTTCGAGATCGCCGACCGCGTGACAGTGCTGCGGGATGGCTTCTATGTGGACACCCGCCCGCTCTCCGACGTAACCCGCGACGAGCTGATCCGCCTGATGGTGGGGCGGACGATTTCCAACATGTTCCCCAAGCAGGACGTGAAGGCCGGCGACGTGGCACTCAAGGTGGAAAATTTGTCACGCCCCGGCGTCTTTGAGAACATCAGCTTTGAGCTACGCCAGGGCGAGATCCTGGGAATGGCCGGACTGGTCGGGGCAGGGCGCACGGATGTAGCGCGCGCGATCTTTGGCGTCGCGCCGCCCACGTCGGGCATCATCCAGGTGGCGGGACAGACGGTGCAGATCGGCTCGCCGCAGGAGGCGATCCGCCTGGGGCTGGCCTACGTCCCCGAAGACCGCCAAGCCCATGGCCTGATCCTGCCGATGTCCATTACGGCGAACATCAGCCTGGCAGTGCTGGGGGAGTATGCCCGCCGGGGCTGGTTGCAAGACAAGGCCGAGTGCGAGGCAGCCTTTGCGGCGGCACGGCAGATGGAGGTGCGCGCCGGTCACATCTGGCAGAAGGCGCGCGAACTGTCGGGCGGCAACCAGCAAAAGGTGGTGCTGGCAAAGTGGCTGACGACTCAGCCGCGCATCCTGATTCTCGACGAGCCGACGCGCGGCATCGACGTAGGCACGAAGGCCGCCGTCCACGCGCTGATGAGCAAGCTGGCCGCCGAGGGCATAGCGATTTTGATGATTTCGTCGGAACTGCCCGAAGTGCTGGGGATGAGCGACCGCATCCTGGTGATGCGCGAAGGGCGCATGACCGGCCACTTTACCCGTGCAGAGGCCACGCAGGAAAAGATCATCTTCGCTGCCACCCAATCCATACACGCAGGAGGCGTCCAATGAGTGCGCAACCCACCCCCACCTCTCGTTCTTACCGCATCAAGGCCATTGCCCGCTTCCGCGAAGCCGGGATCAGCCTGTTCATCCTGATCCTGGGCGTTCTTGTCGCGCTGCGTGCCCCGGCGTTTCTGACCTTGAAGAATTTTGAGGACATCCTGCTGAACATTTCCATCCTGTCCATCGTGGCGCTGGCGCAGGCGATGGTCCTCATCACCCACGGGATTGACCTGTCCGTCAGCTCGATGATCGGGTTGGTAGCGATGATGGTGGCGTTTGTGATGAAGCAGGCGCCGGGGTTTTCGGTGGTCGCGGCGGTGCTCCTCGGTATGGCGCTTGGTGCGGTGCTCGGCGCGCTCAACGGGACGATCATCAGCTACGGCAAAGTCCCGCCGATTATCGCTACGCTCGGTGCGTTGAGCATTTACCGTGGCATGGTGTTTTTCTACAGCGGCGGGACGTGGATCAACTCGTTCGAGCTGCCGAAGAGCTTCAAGCTGCTCTCGAAGGGGACACCGTTGGGTCTGCCGAATATGGTCATCATCGCCATCCTTTTTGCGGCGGTGGTGTATTTTTTTCTCAATTACACCCGCACCGGGCGCGACATTTACGCGGTGGGCAGTAACCCGGAGGCCGCACAGATGGCCGGGATTCGCCGCCAGCGGATCGTCTTCCTGGTGTACCTGCTCAGCGGGATCGCGTCCGGGCTGGCGGGGGTGCTGTGGGCCTCGCGGTTCGAATCGGCGCAGACCAACACCGCGCTCGGCTTCGAGCTTCAGACGGTGGCGGCGGCGGTGGTGGGCGGCGTGAGCACCAGCGGCGGGGCCGGGACGGTGCCCGGCGTCCTGCTCGGCGCGCTCTTGCTCGGTTTGATCGAGAACGCGCTGCCGCTGGTGCGCATCTCCCCGTTCTGGCAGCTTGCCGCGCAGGGCCTGCTCATCCTGATCGCCGTCGTGACCGACAGCCTGATCTCGCGCAGCGCGAAGGGAAAATAGAATGGGACACGGAATCAAAGAGGGTTCATGATGACGTTACTGCCTTCTCCCGACATTGAGTCTTCATCCAAATCATTGCTTAACGCGACGGCGCCACGGCGGACGTTCCTGGCGCGGTTCCAGCGCTGGGAGTGGATGCTGGTGGGGTTGATCATCGTCGTCGTCGCGTTGAACAGCGCACTTTCGCCCTATTTCCTGGATGCGCAGAACCTCTCGCGCACCTCGTCGGACTTTATGGAGATGGGACTGATGATGCTGCCGATGGTCTTTATCATTGTCACCGGCGGCATTGACCTGTCGGTGGCGTCCAACCTGGGGATGTGCGCCTCGTTCATGGGCTGGCTGTTTATGGCCGGCGTCAACATCTGGGTCGCGGCGCTGGCGGCGCTGGCGTTGGGGGCGCTGGCCGGCTTCCTCAATGGAACGTTGGTGGCACGGATGAAGCTGCCACCGCTGGTGGTGACGCTCGGCACGTATGCCTTCTATCGCGGCGTGGCCTACGTGCTGCTCGGCGACCAGGCCGCGCGCGACTACCCGGAGGCCTTCACCTACATCGGCCAGGGCAAGCTCTTCGGCACGTTGATTCCCTTTTCAGTCGCGCTTTTTGGCGTGCTGGCGATCCTCTTTGGGCTGGTGCTGCACAAGACGACCTTCGGGCGTTATCTGTTTGCGATTGGGAACAACGAGAACGCCAGCGTCTATTCCGGTGTGCCGGTTGCCCGCATCAAGGTCATCATCTTCACTATCTCCGGCTTTATGGCCGCGTTGGCCGGGTTGGTGCTCGCGGCGCGCTTCGGCAGTACCCGTCCCGACATCGGCAACGGCCTGGAACTGTCGGTCATCACAGCGGCGGTGCTGGGCGGTGTGGACATCAACGGCGGCGCCGGGACGATGACCGGCGCGGTGCTCTCTCTGTTCCTGATCGGCCTGCTGCGCTTTGGGATGGGCTTGCTCAACATCCAGGGGCAGGTACAGGGCATCGTGATCGGCCTGTTGCTGATCCTGTCCATCCTGCTGCCGAACATCGCCCGCACGTTCTCCGGCAAAGGGCGGAAACTCCGCCGGCAGTCGGTGTGGGCGATGGTGGCGTTTGTTGTGGTGTTGGCGGCCTTTGTGGCCTTCTTCTTCTGGTCGCGGGCGGCGGTGTTGATCCAATAAAGCGTTTTTGGTTGAAAAACGGCGGACATTCGGCCCGCTGGGGGTAACTTCATTCTATTTCACTCAGGAGGAAAGCTATGAAACACCGTATGTTGTATCTACTGTTGGCTTCGGCCATGATCCTCAGCCTTGCGCTGAGCGGGTGTGGGGGCAAGAAATCAGCCGGCCCCTTGACCTTTGTTCTGGTGCCCAAAAACCTCGGCAACCCCTACTTCGATACGGCGAACAACGGGGCGCAAGAGGCCGCCAAGGAGTTGGGCGTGACGGTCACGTATCAGGGGCCGGCTGCCGCCGACGCGACGCAGCAGATTCAGCTCATCAACTCGCTGATTGCACAGAAGGTGAGCGGTCTGGCGATTTCGGCGGATGATGCGGACGCGCTCGTGCCCGTCGGCAAGGACGCCATCAAGGCGGGCATCCCCGTCGTCTCATTCGACTCGGCCATCGGCAAGGAGGGGCGCGTGCTGCACATCAACCAGGCCGAGTTGCAAGGCATCGGCGCCATCCAAATCAAAATGGCGCTCGAACTGACCGGCGCGGACGGCGGCAAGATCGCCATCCTCAGTGCGACTTCGACCGCCCCGAACCAGAACGCCTGGATCGCGGTGATGAAGGAAGAGCTGAAGAAGCCGGAGTACGCGAAGCTCGAACTGGTGGACGTGGTTTATGGCGACGACGATGATACCAAGAGCTACAACGAGGCGCAGGCGCTCTTCAAGAAGTATCCCGACCTCAAGGTCATCATCGCTCCGACCACCGTCGGCATTGCAGCCTCGGCACGCGCCGTCACGGACGCGGGGCTGATCGGCAAGGTGTTCGTCACCGGGCTGGGAACGCCCAACCAGATGCGCGAGTACGTCAAGAATGGCGCTTCTCCGCAATTTGCCCTGTGGAATCCGGGCGACCTGGGGTACCTGTCCATCTATGTCCTCAACGCCCTCGCCACCGGCCAAATCAAGGGTGTGGCCGGCGAGAAGTTCACGGCCGGCCGTCTGGGCGAGTACACCATCAAAGAAGACGCCGATCTTGGTGTCAATGTCCTGCTCGGTGAACCCTTCGTCTACAACGCGGCCAACATCGACCAGTTCAACTGGTAGCCTGCCGGCTCTGGCACTTTCAGCATTTTGGTGCTAGAGCCAGCATCAAGGGGAAGGAAACTTTTTTTGTATCTATTCAGGCTAGTAAACCTGACGAAGCCACTTATTCCCTATGCCAGGTTTTGGCGTAGACTTTGGTATGCCAAGTGCTTCTGTATGCCAAGATATGCGTGTTTCTATAAGCCCATCCCCCCTGCCCCCCTTCCCCCCAGGAAGGGGGATTTTGGGTGGGGGTGTGGCGGGCGGCTTCGCCGCCCGCCACACCCCCACCTTGCTCCCTTCTTCCCCGCTTGCGGGGGAGAAGGGGGTTGGGGGATAAGAGGGTCATCACCTGCCGAAGGGGTAACTTATTATGTGCCCTCCCCAAAGTCCCATTCGCCACCTGGCAAGGACGGCTGAATAGTCACTTTGCTTCTGTCGAATCTCGTAAAGTCGTACCTTAACAAGTCTCATAAAGTCGTACCGGCGCA
>DAOOGN010000143.1:0-6187 GCA_035415725.1 Anaerolineae bacterium
CGCCGGTACGACTTTATGAGACTTGTTAAGGTACGACTTTACGAGATTCGACACTTACTTATCCACTGCAACCATACTTTTACATTATTTTTGAGGAACTGGGCCGCAGTATTATGGAAAGCATCTCGGTGATTATGGGCGTATTGATGATGGGATTTGCATTGTGGCAATTAGAGCTGGTGCTCACGCCCTGGCTGATTTTTCAAACCGTCACCTCTGCGATAGCCGGTTTATGTATTTTGGGAGGGATATTTACTACCCTGACCGCTTTCTCGTTTTGGGTTAAAGGCACCGCCGCTTTGGTTTCACCCTTTATGTATCTTCTGGAATTGGCGCGTTACCCAATGGATGTGTATAGCCAGGGGCTGCGCGTGTTTTTGACCTACCTTGTGCCTATTGGCTTTGTTGGATTTTATGCCGCCGCCGTAGTGTTGCAAGCTATTCCCGATTATTTTTATTTCCTGACTTTGCTTTGGGGCGGCGGCCTTTTATATGTCGGGTACCTCTTCTGGAATATCGGTTTACGGCGTTATGAAAGCGCCGGAAATTGAACTGCGCTATTTTCGCTCCCACGCCATCCCCGGATAGTACCGGTACCCGCCCACTGCCTCGATGAGTGACGCGCCCTCGCTTTCCAGCACCGGTTTGTCGTTCCAGGTTTCGATGATGATGCGGTGTTGGAAAGTGCTCAGGTGGGTGAACAATGCCTTGAGCGTGCGTTGAAGCGTGCCCTCATCCACGCCGGGCGCGGTGGTGAGAGCCGTCCCGGTGTTCGTGGCGACGAGCACGGGCAGGCCGCGCACCTGCGTCAGCCACGTCGAGGGGACGCGGGTGAACGTGAGGGCGTCGCTGCCCTCGCGGGCCGGGCCGTAGAGGTTGGCCGGGTCGCAGGCGTTGAGCACCACCGGCTCGGCGTCGTCTGCCGCGTCGCGGAGCGCGCGCAGTTGCTCCACCACATCCGGCAACGCGAATTGCGCCCCCGAAAGCCCTTGCACGAAGTAGCCGCGCCGCACCTCCCCGCGCATCTCTTGCCGTTGGAGTTCCCGGTAGATCAGGCTCCACTCCCACGCGCCGGCCTCGTTTTCCAGGCACTCGTGGGTGACGACGCCGTAACGCGCCAGCAGTTGCCGCGCCTGGCGGGCCGTGCGCTCACCTACCGGGACGGGCTTGCCCATCACGCTGAAACGCTGCACCGCCGTCCACCGCCCCACCCGGCGCGGCAGTGCAACCTGCTGCTCCACCCGCCGGCGGACACGCTGCCGCGCCGCTTTGTAGCGCGCGCGCTCCGGCTTGTGCCCTGCCACCCGCCCATCGAGATCCAGTTCCGCGCGCCGTCGGGCCAGATCAGCTTCCAGCGAGCTGTACGGTTGCGGCACCGGCACTGGCGACTTCCCCTCCTGCACCATCAGGCGCATCGCTTCCAGACTGTCATTCGTCACCAGGCCTGCCATCACCAGCTCGATGAGCGCTGCTTCGGCAGCTTGCTCCTCCAGCCCTAGCGCCTCGCCGATGTCGTTGCCAAACACGGCGCCCTCGGATTCAAGAAACTGGTAAACCGCTCGCGCATCGTCGGATTGAACGGATTGGAGCAAAGCCGACAAATCCGTTGGCAGAAAAACGTTTCCCTCGCCCCGGAACAGAAAGCGCACCCGTCCATAGCGCGGATCGGCCCCGCCGGAACCGATCCATACCAGTTCGCCGCTGTTGCAGAGCGCGTCCAATTCCGCCGGGTCGTAGTCCGCGAGGCGCAGTGGGAGGACATCACGCTCCCAGATGCGCCCCACGACAGGCAGAGCACGCAGTTGTTGGAGAAGTTTGACGAGCGAGCCTGCTCCTGTCAGGCGTTCGGCAGGGTGAACGTGTTGCCAGCGCGCCAGAAAGTCGGCGTAGGTGGTGAAGGGGACGGGCTGCACTTCTTTGCGCAGGATGCCGAGCGTGCGGCGATGAATCTGTTCCAGCGCGCGACGATCCACGAACTCGGCTTCTTGGGGTGCGCCTTCGAATTGCGGCGTGAAGTGCCCGTGGACGAGTTCCCGCGCGGCGATGAGACGGTCGAGTTCCGCCTCCAGCCATTCCACGGGGAAGGCATACCGCGCGCGGATGGCCTCCAGCGTCACCGGGCCGGCGTAGGAAAGGAAGCGTTCAAGGAGGCGACGACGCCCCTCCTCGATCCATCCCGCCGGGGAGCAGGCTTCTTTCCCTCCATTCGGGGGGATAGAGGGGGGAAAAGCCGTTCTATACTCCGCCTCATATTCTGCGAACACCCACCGGAATTCCGGCTTCGTCGCCGTCGGGATGTCTATGCCGATCACACGCCCCGCGCCGGTCAGGTGCGCAATCCAGCTTGAGGGATCGACCATCGTGCGTTGCGCGATTTCGCCCGGCGAGAGGTCGCCCATCTGCTGCAAAAGGACGGCGAGTTCTTCGGCGGTGCGCGCGAGGGCGGTGGGGGCGGTGTGCTGTAACTGCCCGCGCACGGCGTCGATGGCTTCAGGGCGCAGTAGTTCGTCCAGCGCCACGTCCTTGAGCAGGTCTTGTAGTAGATCGCGGTTGACCGTCAACTGTTGTAATTGCTGTTCGGCTTTGGGCGTGTCCCATTCGTACATACGGGTGCTGATGAAGTTGAACATCAGGCTTTCCGCCACGGGCGAGGGCGTGCGCGACTCCAGTACCTGCACTTGAATCTCGCCGCGCCGGATGCCGCCCAGGACTTCTTCGAGGTGCGGCAGGTCGAGCACGTCTTGCAGGCAGTCGCGGTAGGTTTCGACGACGATGGGGAAGTCGTCGAAGGGGCGCACCACTTGCAGCAGCTCTTTGGCGCGCAGGCGTTGCAGCCAGAACGGCGTCCGTTTCCCGCGTCCGACGCCCGGCAGGAGCAGCGCGCGGGCCGCATTTTGACGGAAGCGCGCGCCGAACACCGCCGACTCCGGCAGTTCGTGCAGGATGCGCTCGCGGGCCTCCGCCGGCCCCATATCGCTGACGACGTCCAGCGGGAATTCGGCGTCGGATTCGAGCAGGCGCAGCAGGATGCCGTCGTCGTTGGTCTCTACCTCGATGTCGACGCCCGTGCGTTCGCGCAATGCGCCCGCCAGCGCCAGCCCCCACGGGCCGTTGACGCGCCCGCCGAACGGCGAGTGGATGACCATGCGCGGGTCGCCCAGGGGATCGTCGAATAGTTCCACCAGGATGCTGCGGTCGGTGGCGAGCGCGCCGGCCCGGTCGAGCTGGCTGGCGAGGTAATCGAGGGTGTTCCAGGCCGAGTTGGTGTCCAGCGCGTAGGTTTCTTGAAGCCAGGCGAGGAGACTAAACACAGAGGCACGGAGGTCACTGAGTCCGTTTTTATTTTTCTCTGTGTCTCTGTGGTAGGCATCCAAAATGTCTTTGAGTGGCGTGTCATCCGGCAAGCCCAGGTTGCGACGTAAACCTTCCAGCTTTTCGGCGACGGCCCGGCGGAAGGCGCCGACGCGCTGGCCGAGTTCGTAGGGCCGCCAGGGATAGTCGCCTCGCCAGAAGGGCATCCGCGGGATCGCGCCGGGTGCTTCGGCCACGGTGACGCGGTTCTCATCAATATCCAGCACGCGCCAGACCTGCGAACCGAGCATCAGCGTGTCGCCGACGTGTGTCTCGAAGACAAATTCCTCGTCCAACTCGCCGAGCTTGGTCTTGCCGTCGGCCAGGTATGCGCCGAACGCGCCCGTGTTGGGGATCGTGCCGCCGTTAGTCAGCGCCAGCATCCGCGAGCCGGGCAGCGCCGCCAACCGGTTGTTTACACGATCCCAATCCAGGCGGGCGCGCAACTCGCGGTACGCCTGGCTCGGATAGCGCCCGGCGAGCATTTCCAGTGTCGTCTGGAATGCGCGCGCGGTGAGGTCGGTGTAGGCATAGGCCTGACGCACCAGCGCGAACAGTTCATCCGCATCCCACGTCTCTACCGCGACCATCGCCACGATCTGTTGCGCCAGCACATCCAGTGGATGGCGCGGTGTGTGCGTTGGCTCGACCGCGCCACGCAGCATCCCGCCGGCGATGGCCGCCGCTTCGACCAAATCCTCGCGGTGGGTAGGGAAGATGCGCCCCACACTCGTTTGCCCGACGAGGTGGCCGGAGCGGCCTACACGCTGCAATCCCTGCGCTACCGACTTGGGGCTTTGCAGTTGCACGACGAGATCGACCGCGCCGATGTCGATGCCCAGTTCCAACGACGAAGTCCCCACCAGCGCGGGCAGTTCTCCGGCCTTGAGCTGTCGTTCGATTTCCAGGCGTGTTTCCTTCGAGACACTGCCGTGGTGGACGCGCACGGGGCCACTGCGCGTTCCATCGCCGGTCGCCATCAGGCCGATGCCGGTGGCGGCGCCGTCTTTGATGAGGCCGGTGGCTTTGCCGTCCGCCTCGGCGGCCCACTGCTCGTTGAGATAGTCACCCGCGCGCTCGGCCAGGCGGCGGTTGTTGGTGAAGACGAGCGTCGTCTTGTGCGCGCGGATCAAGTCCAGCACGCGCGGGATGATGGACGGCCAGATCGAGTCGCCGGGCAAGTTACGGAAATCGTCCACAACGGTCACGACCTTCAAATCAAGCGCTTTCTGGTACGCGGCGTTGATAATCGTTACCGGACGAGGGACGAGGATTTTGGATCCTGGTGGCTCGTTGCCGGAAGCTGGTTGCCGGTCGCTGATGGCTGAAAGCTGATCGCCGGAAGCTGGGGTCTCCTTACTCCCTACTCCATACTCCTGACTCCCTTCCTTCCACTCGTACCCGCCCAAGAAGCGCGCGGCCTCGTCCAGCGGCTCGATCGTCGCGGAGAGGCCGATGCGTTGGATCGGTTGCTCGGCGAGATGTTGCAGGCGTTCGAGGCTGAGGGCCAGGTGGATGCCGCGCTTGTTGCCGGCCAGGGTGTGGATTTCGTCCACGATGACGGTGTGGACGGTGCGGAACATCTCGCGTGCCTTGGGGCTGGAGAGCAGCAGATAGAGCGATTCCGGCGTGGTGATGAGGATGTGCGGCGGCTCGCGCAGCATCGCCTGCCGGTCGCGTTGCGGGGTGTCGCCGGAGCGCACGGCCACACGGATATGCGGAAGATCGAGGCTCATCGCATCCGCTTTGACGCGAATCCCCGCCAGCGGCACGCGCAGGTTGCGGTGAATGTCGTTGTTCAGCGCCTTCAGCGGGGAAACATAGACAAGATGAATCCCCTGCGTAGTAGCGACTTCAGTCGCTCTTTCGGAACGACTAAAGTCGTCACTATGCATACATTCACGGAAAAGCTGATCGATGCCCCAGAGGAACGCGGCCAGGGTCTTGCCGGAGCCGGTGGGGGCGAGGATGAGCGTGTGCTCGCCGCGTTGGATGGCGGGCCAGCCCTGCGCCTGTGGCGGCGTCGGCTTCCCGAAGGTCTCTATGAACCATTCGCGGACGGGGGGGAGGAAGGAGGAGAGTATGGTTTCGGCAGCACGGTCTGACATTGTGGCGCTCCTTTTGTTGTTACATTGTCGCTAGTCTTGTAGTGGGATAGTCATTTTCGCGCCTGGACGGCGTTTCCCTATCAATGTGTAGTGCAATGTCATTAAGTTAGGGCCGTAGTCTAGGGCCTTGTGCCCGTTTTACGCCTGCTAAACTCGCCCACTCGCCCACAAGGGGCTACGTTAACTTAATGATATTGATGTGTAGTGTGAATAAGGTTGTGGCGTTATTGGGATAGGAGAATAACACTATAGTACAAATGTTCTGTTTGTCAATGAACACAGTACGCCTGGGTGCGTTTCAGAATTAGGGCGAGTTTGCGCCAGACCTGACAGGTTTTCTGAAACCTGTCAGGTCTGCACAGCAGTTTTCCTTAAAATTGCAACGCACCCAGTACGCCCTTGTTTAATAACATTCAGTATATCCCGGTTCCGCTGTGACGATAGATGCGTCTCCCTTTTTGCATTGCCCTTCTCCCTATACCGGATTTGCAAAAAAAATGTTAGCGCGCACAAGTCATGGGATTAGGCGGCGATAGCGAGAGGCAAGACTTGATGATCCGACCAGTAGCGTTCCCAAGCGTGATTCAAGGCCAGCGTTTTGAGGGCGGCCAGGCCATCCGCTCCAGTGCATGCCCTGATGCTTCTGGCGGCGCGCTACAATCAGATCATTCGCGACCACTGCCAATGTATTCCCGCTGCGCACGGCGTTCTTTGTCATTGACCAGGTA
>DAOOGN010000144.1:0-6090 GCA_035415725.1 Anaerolineae bacterium
CTTACCATTTTACACCACTTTGCGCTACTTTAGTCAGAGCGTTGATAAGCCCTAACCTGCTGATCGCCTATGGATTTGAGAGCTTGTTGTAGAGCGTCCATGTAGAACGTAACTATTCAGCCACCCTTGCCAGGTGGCGAACAGGATTTTGGGGAGGGTGCATAAGGGGACGAAAAAGTAGGGGTGTGGGGGGATGGGCTTATAGAAATGTCATACAGAAGCACCTGGCCTACCAAAGTCTACGCCAAACCTGGTATAGGGAATAAGTGGCTTCGTCAGGTCGACTGGCCTGCATCGATACTGTAGAACATCAATATCCGGTTGCCTGCCCATCTTTGCGCCAGTCTGTGCCGGCGCAGTAGCCGCTTTCCAACCGGTAGATCAACTGCGCGCCGCCGAACCGTCCCGGCGGGAGATCGGCGGTGACATGGTGCCCCCGACGACGTAGCTCAGCTACAACTTCCGGCGCGAAGCCCGGCTCCAACGATAGCTCGGTCGGATTCTCCTCGATGTACCAGCGCGGCGCATCGGACGCTGCCTGGGGATTTTGTCCGTAATCGAAAAGGCGCACCATCATCTGCACGTGACCCTGCGGCTGCATGGCCCCGCCCATCACGCCGCAGCTCATCACCGGCTTGCCCGCCTGGGTAACGAAACCCGGAATGATCGTGTGATAAGGTCGCTTGCCGCCCGCGACGCGGTTGGGATGCCCCGCTTCCAGCCGGAACCCTGCGCCGCGATTTTGCAGACTGATGCCCGTGCCCGGCACAACGATGCCAGAACCGAAACCCATATAGTTCGATTGGATGTACGAGACCATCATCCCCTCGGCGTCGGCAGCAGCGAGGTAGACCGTGCCGTGATCGGTGGGCAGCGCCGCGGCGGGAAACTGCGCGGCGTCCATCCTGATCTGCCGCGCGCGCTCTGCCAGGAAAGTCTCGTCCAGGAGCGCCTGCGGTGGGATGTCCATCCACGCGGGATCGGCGATGTGGCGGTGCGCCTCTGCGAAGGCCAGCTTCATTGCTTCGACTTGCAAATGGATGCTGTCGGCGGAATCGACAGGGTACTGCGCCAGGTCGAAGTGCTGCAAGATGCCCAGCGCGATGAGGGCAGCCAACCCCTGGCCGTTCGGCGGGATTTCGTGCAGGCAATAGCCGCGGTAGATCTGCGCCAGCGGCGTGACCCATTCGGGCGCGTGTGACGCCAGATCGTCGACGGTCATCAAACCGCCGGTGGCCTGGGCATGCGCGACGATGCGCTCTGCCAGCGCGCCGCGATAGAACGCCTCACCCTGAGTCGCCGCGATGGTCTCCAGGGTACGGGCCTGGTCGGGACAGCGGAACAGCTCGCCGGGGTGGGGAGCGCGTCCGTCCGGTGCGAAGGTTGCCGCAAACGCCGGGTAATCCGCATAGCGTTGCAGGACGCCGGCCCATGCCCGTGCTGTGATGGGGGAGACGAGAAACCCGTCGCGGGCGTAGTGGATCGCTGCCGTAAACAGCTCGGCGAAGGGCAGCTTGCCGAACCGTTCCGCGAGGGCCGCCCACGCGCTGACCGCGCCGGGAACCGTCACCGGGTCCCAACCGATGGTGGGCATCTGCTTCAAGCCGGCGAACCGCTCCGGCGTAAGCGCCTGCGGCGCACGGCCAGAGGCATTGAGGCCGTGTAGCCCTGCGCCGTCCCACACGATAGCGAAGGCGTCACTGCCGAGGCCGTTGCTCGTCGGTTCGACGACGGTGAGCGCAATGGCCGTTGCCAGTGCCGCATCCACAGCGTTGCCGCCACGCCGCAGTGCATCCAACCCGGCCTGCGCCGCCAGCGGCTGCGACGTCGCCACGACGTTCTGCGCCAAAATCGGCATCCGTCGAGAGGGGTAGGGGAGATCCCAGGTAAAAGGTTGCATCTCTCCTCCTGAGAAGAGTCGGCTCTAGGGGATTTCGTGAGGTCGCAATCAGAAACCGACCACGGATTGTACGGATGGACACGCCAAGTACAAAAAATCAGTGCAAGCCGTGTCATCCGTGGCAAAAACTAAAGCCGTTTTTCTATCACCCCGCAAAGTCCCCGAGAACCGAAAAGTTGAAAGTCAGCCTATTGACTCCATGACTATACGACCACCGCCTCAATGTCCATAAACTTGCAGACTTCGAGCAGCGCCTTCGTGTAGTCACCGTGGATCATACTGGCGTGATGGACAAAACCTTCTTCGACGAGGGTGCGGTATAGTTTGTCGTGATCCGCGACCTCGACCCAGCCCCACGTGCCGGCGAGTGTCTCCTCGGCGGGGACGACGGTGCCGCTCGTGATGAGCATCTTCCACTTGTCGTCGTATTCCGCCAGACGGCAGAAGGTGACCACGCCGGGCTTCACCTGGAACTGCGCCAGTCCCGCCGACGCATCTCCGACTTCCACACTGAGCTCGCCCTGCATATCGCGGCGCGAGCGGAGCGCCATCTGTTGCGGATCGGCGGCGAGGCAGGTGGGCGCGTTGCCGCAATGCCACGCCAACAGCCGGTTAGGGTTCTCGCGGTGACGGATTGTCCAGTCGATGAAATGCGGGATGGTCTCGCCGAGCGCGACACGGTGCTGCACCAGCATCGCTACTGCACCCAGGACATCGGTCTCGCAGGCGGTGAGCATCCCTTGCCCGGTCAGCCGCCCGTAGACGGCGCACACCGAGATGCCCATCAGCCGCTGCACGGTGGGCCAGCACTGCATCGCCAGCGCCGACAACCGTGACTTGGTCCAGAAGTCACGCAGGGCCAGCTCCAGTTTGGCGGCGTTGACGAGATAATCGTCTGCTACGGTGACGACGGCGAACTCACCTCGAATTTCTGCACTGAGCTTTTGAACCTGGGGATCATCGTCGGCGTAATGATGCGCTGCGTCGGTGATGTCCGCCAGGCTGCTGTAGATCACGTTTTGCCCGAACTTGCGGATGAGCGCCGTTTCGTCGTAGCCGACAGTCTCGAAGGTTGCCGGGCGCACCCCGACCTGGCCGAGACGCGCGTTCTTCAGTCCCTTGATGACGGCAACGGCGCGGACGAAGTCCTGAACCTCGTCCAGCAGTTCCGGTTCATCGGGGAAAAAGAGGCCGGCATAGCGGAAGACGATCTTGCGCCGATACAACCCGGAGGCCATGGAGAGGTTACCGCAGTAGGAGTCGGAGACACGCGACAGGCCGGCGTCGTCGAGCGCGGGCGGCTCTTTGGTCGCGTAGAGCAGCACCGGCACGCCGAGTCGTTCGGCCACCTTGACCGCCGAGCGCTCATCCCCAAAGTCCAGCGGGCAGAGGATGAGGCCGTCGACGCCCTGGCGGCGGAAGTATTCGGCCACGATTTCGGCTTCATCCAGGGTATTGATGGCGCCGTGCGGCGTCCAGCCGTGCTCGGCATCCAGCGTTTTCCCATCGGGCGCAGGCTGCGGCGCGACAACTTCCATGCCTTTGACCGACGCGAACGCCGCCAGGCTGTCATCGCGCATCTTCCGGCACCAGGGCGAGAAGAAGAAGCGGAACGAGGGCACAAAGCCAATTTTAACGGTAAATGGAATGGTCATAGTTTGTTGCTCCTTGCATAGATTTAATTCTCGTCAGCGGATTGAGCAGATTAGGGACGCAAGTACCCAATCGGCTCAATCTGCTGGTATAAAGCGTAGGCCGGGGATATGTCAGGCGAACCGCTCGAAGCGATCTTTGTCCGCTTTGCAGATGGGGCACTTAAGCGGCGGTTCTGGACGCGCGCAGAGGTAGCCGCAGACCTTGCAACGCCACACCGGAATGCCACGGTGGGTAAAATCGACCAGTTCTTCTTCATGCGTGGCTGAAGCGGTAGGCCCGCCGGGCGGACGGCGCTCCGGCACCGGCGTCAATTCCTGTTGCCCATCGCGCACGGCGTCGGAGACGTAGAGTGCACAGAAACACGTGCCGTACTCATTCAGATCGGGGTCGCGGTAGTCGCATGGGCAGATAATGTCGAGGTCCCTGGCGCGGACGCCATCGGCCAGCCGGCAGGGACAGGCCCGGTAGCCATAGCGCGCGGTGTTGATGAGTAGACTCTCCACCAGCCCCAGGGTGAAGGATGTGTCGGGATTGAGGTTGTAGGCGCCGGCGCGCGCCTCGCGGTCCAACTGCTGGTACAGTTGCTCGATCTGTTCCGGCGTGATCACGCCGCTCATAGCCCCAACACCTGCTTTAGTTCATCGGTTTTGAAGCCGATCACGCATTGCGCGCTGTCGATGACGATGGTGGGGAAGGAAAGGTGCGGGTTCCACTGTTGGATTTCCTCCTTCACCGTTTCACGCTCGTCACCTTCCACTAAATCGATATAGACGAAATCGAAGGCGACGCCTGCATCTTCGAGGAATTGCCGCGTTTTGCGGCACCAAATGCACGTCGAAAGCCCGTAGAATTGGACTTGATGTTCTTGGTGAACACCGGCTATACTGCCTTTGGGTTCTGTCATGATAGGGACTCCTTTTGTATGATCTCGAATAACCAGGACTTACGCAAGCCTGGCTCGAATCAAGCGGCGGAGGATTTGTAGTGACGCCTTCGGGCGTCTCTTAGGAGCTAAGAACGGCTGAAGCCATCACTACAAACGGAAATTTGCGTAAGTCCTATAACTTGAGTCTGATAGTCGTTAGTCTTGAGAGCCGTCAGTCTGGCTATTGCGTTTGCTGTGGCCGGTCTGCTGACCAAGCTGTCTCGGGTTGATTGAGCGTTTGGTTTAGCCACGAGGGTATGGCGAGAACGCATCCACCATAGGATAATGCCGGGTATTGAATGTAGCTAAGTGTAGGTTGTAGCTTGCTGCCGTGGCGGCGATGAGCGCGTCGGCGAGGCCGGTATGGTGCGATTTCGCGTAGGTTTTGCGGTAACACCCCCCAAGCCTTGCTATGGCTTCGTTCACCGGTAGCACATCGAAGATTTGCAGGAAACAATCGATGGCTTCTTGTTCTACTGCGTCGCGGGCTCCGGCTAACACTTCTGCAACACAGATAACAGAAGTTGCCGGACATCTTTCCAGTGATTCCAAGAAGACAATAGCCGGCTCTGATCCCCGCAGATATTCGATCATCACATCTGTGTCGACCAGCAGTTGTCGGGGGGCAGTCATTCCTGTCCCTCAAACTGGCGATCCCACTCAGTGCGCAAGGTTTCCGTGTCGATATCATCACGGTTTGCCCAGATGCCACAAGCCTTTCTGAGCATCTGTACTCGATGAGCTTGCTGGTGCTTAACGATATATTGGTCAAGGGCTTCGCGGATGATCTCGCTCTGTGTGGCACCTTGCAGATCTGCAATGGCGCGCAATGCCCTTTGCTCTTCTTCGGTCAAGTAGATTTGTGTTCTGTTCATCATGGTGTGCTTCCTGCTTTTGTATACATTATTATTATACATCATAAAGCAAGCAGCGTCAATAGAAATCGTTATAGATTCTCCCGCGCCTCGATCTTCGCCTCATCCAGCGCCAACCCCAGCCCCGGCAGCTCCGGCAGGGCGACACGGCCATATTCCGGCATGAACTGCGGCTTGTGGAAGAACTGCTTGCGCGCCTGGTGACGGACGAGGTATTCGACGTAGGGGACGACGGCGGGCGATTGCGCCCCGGCGACGTGGAGTGCCGCCAGTAGCGAGTGTCCGTGCGCCACGACGGGCACGTCGAAGGCCGAAGCCAGGGCGCAAATCTTCACCAGCTCGGTGATACCGCCCGCCCAGTCGGGATCGGTCTGTACGAAGTCGAGGGCGTTGTTGACCAGCAACTCCTTCACCTGCCAGCGGGTGTAGACATGCTCGCCGGTCGCCAGAGGGACGCTCGCCGCACTTTGCAGGCGCCGAAAACTGCCGACACGCTCCGGCGGCAGCGGCTCCTCGACCCAGGTGATGTTGAGCAGGTTGAGATGGTGCAGCATCTGCGCCGCATACGGTGCGTCCCAGCCCATGTAGGCATCGAACATCAACGGGTAGTACGGCCCCAGCGCCTCGCGCAGCGCGTAGGCCAGCGCCACGTTCTTCGCCAGGCCGGCCTCACCGTCGCCGGGGCCGTAGCGGAAGAACCACTTCTGCGCGGCGTAGCCCTGATCCCGAAACTC
>DAOOGN010000145.1:0-6056 GCA_035415725.1 Anaerolineae bacterium
GCCAGGGCGCGGCCGGCCAGGAGGAGCAGGACAGCCAGAGTCAGCAGAATTGCTAGCCGTTTCACTGTCCACCTCCTATGTCACTCCACCAGGTGCACGTACATGTGCCCCAGGCGAATCCGATTGTCAGAGCCATCGCCCTCAAAATGCAATGTAAAGCGCGCGAAGAGTGGCCCATAGATGTTAACGGGCGAGGCAGCCGTACATGTCTGGCAGGTCCAGGCTGTGCTGGATACATCGGTGGTGAAGCTGCAAAGGCTTTGGTGTTCACCATCAGTTTTTACATATTCAACATCAACCTGGGTGATTTTGTCGTCAAGGTCAGTGTCTGGCATGGAATAGCAGAAGTGGAATTCCGAGAACTTGACGCGCGTGCCAAACAGGTAGGCTACTACATCCACCGGCAGGAGGGCTGTGCAGTCATCCGCCCCCGCGGAATAAAGCGCAACCCACCCGAATTGAGTAGAATGGACAATCTTCAAATCGCCGTCGCCGTTTGCATCTCCCGGCACAATGTTCAGGGGGCTGACGTTCCAGTCCGTGGCGGCTGTGCTCTTGATGATGCCGGTGCCGGTGACCATGAGGGACACGCCGGTGGTGCTATCCCCGTACACACCGTACCCGCTATAACTATGACCGTATACCCCACTCCCAGTCTCGCCCCAACCGTACACTCCTTCACCGCTAAGACTGTACCCGTATACCCCTGCGCCATTGCCATTATTTTGCACAACCAGAAGGCTATTGGAACTATTATCTATGATTTTCGCCTCCGGCTTCAGGCTGAAAGCGTATGGCACGGGATAGATAGGCTGACGGTCTCTCATTTCTGCGTCGGTTCCCACCTGGACACCCAGGTAAAGCTGCTGACCATTAACCACGGAGGACGAGCAGGGGATAAAGGTGGAAAACAGCCCGTTGCTCACCTGCAAGGTTGACGGGGTGACCTGACACAGTGATGAACCTCCCGTTCCTGTAGTGTATATGCGTAGGGAGACGTTGTTGAAGGTCCCATTGAGCGGGTTGCTGCTGGCGTCTGTCAGCCGGCCCTGGATGGGGATATAGGCGCCTACGGCGTCGATGCTCGCTACGCCTTCCGGTTGCATTGCCCCCTCCGGCGGGGGTTCCTGCGCCTGGCTCAGGCCCGCGGTCAGAGCCAGCAAGCTAAAGACGAGAAGCGCGCTGCTAAAGATCCATTTGCTTTTCATCGTACACCTCCCTTGAAAATAGCCACAGAGCATACAGAGTTCACAGAGAAAAACACAGATTCTTTGTGTCCTTCGTGGTAAAAAGTTTTCATTCAACCGCTGGTGAACGCCAGTTAATGTGGAATTCCAAAATATGAAAGGTTTAGCTCATGGGTTGGTTCCAGCTTCCGCCGGGGCCAAAGCCATTGGCTGAACCGACTAAGCCCTGCGGGCCGGCAGATCAGTCTCCCTTGGGGGCTTGGTGCGTTTAACCGTGGGGCTTCAGCCCTCGGCCTCATGGTCACTTTGCCGGCGTCTCTGGGTTATCTCATCCAACATCCAACCCGCTAATGGTGGGCTGAGCACCGCTTCTCCGCGGCTGACGGCGCGCACGGCAGCGATGGCCTGCGGCGGGCGGGTGTTCTGCTTGTCCAGATGCCCCAGCGCGCCGGCGCGGAGTGCTTCCAGCGCTAACGCCTCCTGCCCCGGCAAGTGCAGAACGATGACCCGCGCCAGGACGGAAATTTCGCGCACCTGGGAAGCCGCCGCCACGTCCAACAGGACCACGTCGGGGTGAACCTCGTATAGCCAATGCAACGTCTCCCGTTCACTCTGCGCTGTGCCCACGATCACGATGTCGCCTGCGCCATCGAACCAACCGCGCCCCGCCTGACGAAAGGCTCCGTCGTCGTCCACGATGGCTACTCGAATCGGATCGTCCAAGCCCGCCTCCGGCCCATGTCATCAGACTCCCGCGGTCTGAGAGGCAATTCAGGTACATTCTCAGTATGGCACAAACTGCCTCTGATCCGCAAGGGGAAAATCTCCCCGGCCGGGGTAGAAAAAAGTACCCTCACCGAGGGTACTTTTCTACCACAAGCGGAAAAAGGGGGGTGTGGCGGGCGGCGAAGCCGCCCGCCACACCCCCCTACAAAAATCCCCCTCCTCAGTCTGCTGGGAAGGGGGAGCACAGATAAGGGTTTTTGCAGGCGGGCGCAGCCCACCTGCCCCCAAAAAATCTCCCTTTCCCCCGGCTTACGGGGGAGGAAAAGGGGACACGACCCTGGTGCTGAACCGGCGATGTTTTCCCTGCTTACGGATCGGATTCCAGCGTCGCCCAGCCGCGGCGCAGAGCCATAAGCGCCGCCTGGGTGCGGCTGACGACGTGCAGTTTCTGGTAGATTTCGCTCAGGCGATTGGCGACGGTGCGCTCCGCAAGGCTCAACTGCACGGCAATGGTCTTGTTGTCCAGCCCCTGCGCGACCAGGCGCAGGACCTCCATCTCGCCCGGGGTCAGTTCCTCCACATCCACGGCATCCTGGCTCAGGCGGCGGAACTCGTCCAGCAGCCGCGTCGCCAGACCGGGATCAATCAACGCCTCGCCGCGGTGAACCGCCCGTACAGCGTCCACGAACTCCTGTTCATCAATGTCCTTGAGCAGGTAGCCCCGCGCGCCAGCTTTGATCGCCTCGAAGACGTAGCGATCCTGCCTGTACATCGTGAGGACGAGCACCTGCACCGCCGGGTTGTCGGCGGTGATGAGCCGGGTGGCCTCGACGCCGTCCAGGACGGGCATCTGGATGTCCATCAGGACGATGTCGGGTTTTAGCCGCCGCGCCATCTCCACGGCTTCCTGCCCGTTTTCGGCCTCGCCCACTACCTCGAACCGGCCCAGGACCTCGCAAATCTGGCGCAGCCCCTGGCGGAAGAGACGGTGGTCGTCGGCAATCAGCACGCGAATGGGTGACATAGTGCTTTCTCCTTACACCACCAAGACACTAAGTTTCATTTGGGTGTGTTGCATTTCAGTTGTAGCGCAGGCCCTCGTGGCCGTTTCTGGCGCCAAAACCACCGCCCACAAGGGGCTATGCTACGGCGCTTGTAACTATTCAGCCTACCCCCGCCGGCGGGAAGGGGGGAGAATGGATGGGGGGATGAGTTGGTTAGTCTATCACCACCGGCAGGACGACGCCAATCTCCGTCCCGCCCCCCGGCTCACTGTGCAGGGTGAGAGTGCCGCGCAGCCGGGCGACGCGCTCCCGCATCTGTTTCAGCCCCAGGTGGCCGCGCAGTGCGGCCTGTTCCACCGTAGACGGGTCAAAGCCCACGCCGTCGTCGCGGACGCACAGGCACACCACGTCGGGTTCATCCAGGCGTAGTTCCACCTCGGCCGCGCCGGCGCGCGCGTGCCTGACCGTGTTGTTCAGCGTCTCCTGGATGATGCGGAAGAGGATCGGCTCTAGGGCGAGGGGCAACCGCTCAGGCGGGCCAACCACGCGCAGGTCAATTCGCAACTGGTTCTGCTCCCCTAACTCGGTCACAAACTGCTGCAGGGCCGGGTAAAAGCCCAGTTCGTCCAACGCCACCGGCCGCAGGGCAAAGATCGCACGCCGCACCTCACGGATGTTGTTGCTTAACAGGTTACGCAGGGCGTCGATCTCGGCGTGCATCTGCTGCGGAGCCTCATCCACCAGTTGGTGCCACAGCCGCGCTTTCATGCGCAACGAAACCAGGTCCTGCGCCAGCCCGTCGTGGATCTCGCGGGCGATGCGGCGACGTTCCTCGGCAATGGCCTCTTCTTCCGAACGCCACGCCTTCTCGGCGGTGATGTCCTCGGTGATGACGATGGCCGTCCGTCCGCGCCGGGGCGCTCGCTGCAGGGCGGCGCTCACCCGCACGGGGAACTCACTGCCGTCTTGCCGGCGGTGTGTGGATTCCAGGGTGACTGTCTCACCTGTCTGCAAGCCGTCCAGCAGCCGTTCCAGGTCCGCCTGCGCTCCAGCGGCCACCAACGGCTCCGGCGGCAGCGTCTCCAGTTCTTCCGCCGTCCGGCCGTAGATGCGGGTTGCTGCCCGGTTGGCACGCAGGATGCGCGGCGGCGAGGGGGCCAGGTCCACCTCGAAGACGCCCAGCGGTGCATTCTCGAACAGGGCGCGGAAGCGTTCCTCGCGCTCGCGCAACGCGGCGATGTTCCGGGCGCGCGCCCGATACACGGCGCCGATCACACTACCAACGACGGCGGCCATCAGCCCGCGGAACCACCACGTCGCCCAGAACGGCGGCGTGATGATCACCCGCACGGCCAGCCCGGCCTCGTTCCAGACGCCGTCGTTGTTGCTCCCTTTCACGCGGAAGGTGTACCGGCCCGGCGGCAGGTTCGTGTAACTGGCGTAACGCCGTGCGCCGCAGGAGATCCACTCTCGATCAAAGCCTTCCAGTTGATAGGCGTACCGATTCCTGGCCGGGTCGGTGTAATCCAGCGCGGCGAATTCGAAGGCGAAAAAGTTGTCCCGATACGACAGCGTCACCTCTTTGACGTCCGCCAGGGGGACACCCAGGTCCACCACCTGGTCGAACTTGCGGAACGCGGTCAGGACGACAGGTGGAACGTAGGGATTATCCTGCACCTGGGTTGGGTAGAAGGCGTTGAACCCGTCGAGGCCGCCGAAGAACATCTCGCCGCCGTGACCCCGGTGGGCGGCGCCGATGAGAAAGTGCGCTCCCTGCAGGCCGTCACCGACGTCATAGTTGCGAAAGACGTCCGTCTGCGGGGTGAAGCGGGAGAGGCCCCCGCCCATTGTCCCTAGCCAGAGCTGCCCTGGCTCATCGATCAGGAGGGAGGCGATGGCGTCGTTGGGCAGGCCGTCTTCGACCGTGTAGGCGGTGAACTGCTCCGTGGCCGGGTCAAAGCGGTTCAGCCCGCCGTGCGTGCCGACCCAGAGGATGCCGTCGCGGTCCTCGACCACAGCCCAGACAAAATCGTTGCTCAGGCTCTGGGGAGTGTCGTCGTCGTGACGGTACTGGGTGAACGTCCCCCGGCGTCGGTCGAAATGCACCAGGCCGCTGTACGTGCCCAGCCAGAGGTCGCCGTTGTGATCTTCGGTGATAGCCCGCACGCCGAATGTGGAGACGGCATCGTAGCGGACGAAGGCGCCGGAGGCCCGCTCCAGCCGGCTCAACGTCCCCGGCTCCTCCGTGCCGATCCACAGGTCGTGGGCGTGATCTTCCAGGATGACCTTGACGCTGCCCGCGCCCAGCGTGTGGGGGTCCGTCGGGTCGTGGACGTAGTGGACAAACCGGCCGGTCGGGGCGTCGAAGCGGTCCAGCCCCGCGCTGGTGCCGATCCACAAGACTCCTTGATGATCTACGGAGAGGGCCGTGACGTGGTCATGACTCAGGCTGTGGGGGTCATGGGGGTCGTGGCGGTAGTGGGTGATGTGGCCGGTGGCGCGATCCAGACGATCCAGCCCGCCGCCGTACAGGCCGAGCCACAGGATGCCGGCGGGGTCCTGGGCGATGGCGCCCACGGCGGAAGCGCCCAGGCTGTTCGGGTCGCGCGGGTCGTGTCCGTAGCGGCGGAAGCGCTCTTTAGCCCGCGCGTAGCGGTCGATCCCCCCGCCCTTGGTGCCGAACCAGAGGTTGCCGGAGCGGTCCTCGTAGATGGCCGTGATGTCGTTGTAGCCGAGGCTATACCCGTCCAGAGGATCGTGAACGACGCGCAGGAAATGCCCGGCGGCGCGGTCGAAGAGGTTCAGCCCCTCCTCCGTGCCGATCCACAGCGCGCCGGAGCGGTCCTCGTAGAGGGCCTGGACGTGGTTGTGGCTCAGGCTTTGGGAATCCTGGGGGTTGTAGCGGTAATGGATGAACCGTCCGTCGGTCTGCTCCAGCCTGTCCAGCCCGCCGACGGCATCCTCGTGGGCGATCCCCGTGCCCACCCACAAGGCGCCGGCGTGGTCTTCATAGATGACGGTCACCTCGCCGTCGCTCAGACTGTGGGGATTGGCGGCGTCGTGGGTGTAGCGGGCGAAGCGGCCGCCGGCGCGGTCGAAGGCGTTGAGGCCGCCGTGCAGCGTGCCCACCCACAGCGTT
>DAOOGN010000146.1:0-5946 GCA_035415725.1 Anaerolineae bacterium
ACCAATTGAATCCGGTGTATTCAGTTATGGGGTTTCTCTCCGACAGACTGCTAGAATGTCCATTTGAGGCTCCTTGTCGTATAAGCTGGCTCCACTGGTGCTGGAATCTCTTATACTACAAGAGCCTCATTTTGGCGAAGGTATTGCAAGTTTACAACCGCGCTAATTTAACATTGTCGAGCTACTTTTAATCATTAATCGGCTTGACCAAACCACTGATGGCCTGGCTGATTTGAGTGATGGCCGCCGCGCTCACATCTGGATCCGGGGAAACCTCCTGGACCATCCATGAGCCGGCGCGTTCAACAAAATGAATCTGCTGGACAACCGTGACAGCTTCCCCGCGATCCATCACCGTCACACGGGCCGTTCCGACCGGATAGCCATCGTCGAAGTGTACCTCCAGCGCAGCCATGTCCACAAGATAAACCTCCGCCTCACGTAAGGCGTCAACCCGCTCAGTCCAAATCGACTTGGCCTCTGTTCGCGAAATTTCAGGCATAAGATCAGAATAGCGATCATAGTAAGCGAGATGATCAAAAGCTTGTGCATAGTCGCCCTTAATCAGCGCATCATAGAAGCGCGATGCAGCATGATAAGTCTGGTAACGGGTGAGCGGGTGAAGCCAAAATGCAGCGACAAGCAACCCGGCGACCAGCAAAACTGCCAATACCAGCACAAAACGATAGCGTTTTAACTGCATAATAACCTCCATCAAGCTCAATTCTTTGGCGTAGAATCCCTCACAGCCATCCACAAATCGGGAACACTCACAATCACGCGAGGCGCTCTATCAGGATACAGCTCGAAGAAACGTTCGACTTCCCGATCTACGTCCAAAGAAGCCAAAGCATCAGGGGGCATTGCTTCCGCCGACGCAAGGACCTCTTCCCGCAGACTTTCGCGCATCTCCTCACGAAGTTTGCCCAGAATCTCTTGGACTTCCGCCTGATCAGAAAGCAGAGAAGCGATGTAACCCGGAGCAGAATCGGCCAGAAAGACCCGAGAATCGCCGTTCAAAGCAGCAAGCTGAGAAAGCGGAACCGCGCCATACAAAGCGACCGCGCCGTGCTGAACGTTCAAATCAGCGCCGACGGCATTGCGAGCCGCCTCATCCAACAACAGAAAATCGGTCCCGGGGAGATTACGAACATACGTTGTCCAGGTTTGCATGGCGCCGGTCTCATCGGCGACCTGATACTCGGCGCGTACAACACTGACATCAACAGCGTGCTCCTTCAGGAAAGCGTCAAACTCAACCGGCGAGAGCGGTTGCCGGAAAGTTATGACCACATCCGAAGAGTCGAGGCCGGCCGCCTGCATCGCAGGCGCAAGACTCAAAGACCACGCCTGGTAATCGGACAACGCCTCCATGCCGACAGGAACATTGAGGCGAGCTTTCAAATTTTGGACTGCAGCCACTTCTACGGAAAACGTATAAGGAAGGTCTGCGTCTACCGTAACGGCTTCCGGAACCATCACAGAGGACTCGACCTCCATTGTCTGCAAAGGATTGTTCCCGTAACTCACATTGACGGGATCACCGTCGTAGTGCAGCGTTTGGTACTCATAATACGGCCATCCCTGCCATTTTGAAATAGCGGGGGTAATCGCAACGTTACCACCGCCGCTTTCGTAAACCCACGCACAATCCCATTCCCCATTCTTCTTAGTGCAAACCCAATGCCAGCGCGTGAAGTAGGAATTGACGGAGTAATATTGGCTTACGACAGGAAAAGCCGTATCCTGAGCCACGACCTCGGTTTCCTCCCATTTTCCATCGTTATCATCATCGTCCCAGTCATAGTAAGGACTGGGGAAATTGGTCCACAAACACCAGCCGTTGAGGGTGTCACTCATATCAGTAATATCGTGGGTATAGTAGCCTCCGTTTCGGCTGTAATCTTTCACGCTGTTTGCGTGAGCCGTGTCCCAATTCATGGTCGTCCGTATCTCGACAATGTCATCGCTTCGCACATTGCCCCCTGAGTTGGTCGTTCCCGGACAACTATAGGAAGTGTGCTCGTAAACGCCAACCCAATGACCGGTGGGGGAATATGAGCCGTTGAAAGCCCATACTACAGTTGGAATCAACAACAAAACAGCAACTGCCAAGACAATCCATTTCCATTGTAACCTTCGCGTCATCTCTGCCTCCCAAGCAGAATGCCGGATACCTGAAAGCCACCCCTGGCTTAAGTTTTGTATCCCGGCAATCAGAAATACTCACCGGAAATCCGGTGGCATGTCTCACTATAGCGAAAATTGCGCGCGGAGATGTGAAAAGTTATGAGGATTTATGATGAAATCTCACAGCGAGGCGTCAAAAGGGGGAAAAATCAGTAGTGGCGTCCCAAAAGATAAGCTCGCCGGAGGGCGTCGAGCGTTCGCCGGAAACGCAACGGCCATCTACGGCAAAGATGATACGGCGAACAAGAAGCGGCTGCCAGATCGCCTCGCTCAAGACAATCTTCTGAGCTTCCAGAATCATGTCGCGCCGCGCGTTCTCATCCGCCTGCATGCGCGCCAGCGCAATCAAATCAGCAACGTCGCCCTCCGGGTAGTTAAGGAGATTGCGCGGCCCCGCTCCCAGGAAAATCCCTAAAGCTGTGTAATCACCCCAGGCATAGTCGAAAATAAGCAGGTCGAAATCCTGACGTTGCGTGAGCAGGTCTTCCCGGGGAATTTCGCGAATTCGAATCTGGGAAAAACCTATAGCCATCAATTTTTGCCGTATATCCGCTGCCAGATCACGATAAGTACGACTTTCGGGGATCAATAGGACGATCTCCGACGCCACATCAAATCCGGCAGCAGATAGAAGCTCACGGCTGCGTTGCGGGTCGTACCCATAGCCGAACTTCGCTACACCGGCATCATAACCGATGCTTTCAGGAGCCAGGGGCGTTTCAGCCACAGCAAAGAGTCCCTGCGCCGCAAGCGATTCTTTGTCAATAGCCATCGCAATCGCAAGGCGAACGCGGAGATCATGCCAGCGTTGACGCTGAAAATTGAACCCCAAATACGTGATCCCCCCTGTCGCCGAATAATAACGAAAATGAGAAGAAGTTGGGGAAATCGTCTCACCAGAACTCAAACTAAGAACACAGCCAGGACCGTCTCTCAGCAATTTCAAACGAGCATCACGATTTGGTTCGAAAACATAGGTTAAACGCCGAATAACCGGTGGGCCGGAGTTTTCTGAATAAGGAGGGCGACGACGATAGCCGGAATAGGGAAGCAATGTCACAGAGCGATCAGACCGATAAGTAGATACGGCAAACTGATAGGGTCCCGTACAGGCAACCAGGCCCGGCTCCGTCCAAAAACCCGATTGAGGAGAAACAATCGCCGCGTATGAGCTGGATAGAACCAGCTTGGCGAATTCGTAATCAGGATAAGGAAGCGTGAAAACAACGGTGAGATCATCAGACCCAACAGAGATTTTTACATCACGCAAATCCTTTAAGAGTGGCGAAGCGCCGAATTGCAACAATCTTTCAAAACTCTTCACCACCCCGTCTGCTGTCAACAACACACCATCGTGAAAAGTAATGCCGGGACGCAATCGAACGATCGCCTCGCGCCCCCCATCGTTATAGACAATCACATCCTCTGCAAGAAGTCCGTGCAACTCTCCATGCGCATCTTGATAAAAGAGCGGCTCACAAACGTGACGAAAGACTTCTTGCGCCATCGGATGGGATGTGTGGTGAGGATCATAGTCTCCGGGGTCATAGGCCCACACGCTTACTAATGGAGGTCCGCCTATCCCTTCACTACGCGCAATTGCCCAACCGAGAACAACGAGCAACACCAGCGGCGGAAGCCACAGTCCCCACTTACGCGCTGGGGCCGGACAGCGTTTCACGATAGAAGACATAGCCTACTCCATGCGCCGTGCAGAGGTAGCGCGGATTGCGCGGATCGGGTTCCACATGCTGCCGCATCTGGTAGATTAAGCGTCGCAAACGATCTTGCTGCGATGGCACTAATCCGGGAGATTCCACCGCATCCTCAGGCCATGCACAGGAAAAGAGCGCTTCTGACCGGCAAACTTCTCCGGGAGCAGCTATCATAAACCGCAGTAAGGCATCCTCCTGAGGACTCAAGCTGTGTTCCTGCCAGGCAGGTCGAGCGCCGGAATCGTCTCCGGGGCGCAATACACGAACGCGAGGTTGCCTAACATGGGACCACAACGTCGCGCCCAAAGGAATCCAGTCAGAAGCCGAAAGAACTTGGGGAAGTGAAACTGGCGGTTCAACGACAGGTTTGGGAAGTTCGGCGCCTAAAATAGCTAAAACGCCGAACACATCGCCATCAACTCCGATCAAAGGCACTGCTGTCAAAACACTCCAACCAACGTCCCCTGTGACGCCCTGCACCATCCGCCCCTCAACAAATGATTCCAAAAGCGCATCCATAAAAACGTCAGAGGCGCGCACATCCACACTGTGGTTTTCAGCCGCAACGTTGAGACAGTGCAAGCCTTCAGCCTGCGCAAAGAAGAAAAGCGGCGCGCGTTCAAGCGCAGGACTGATCACAGAGAGCACATCCGACCAGGTTGGGCGCCGGGCAGCGCGCAACGATAACCAGGTTACGAGAATCAGCAGAAGAAAAGTGATCAACAAGACTTCCCATAGCGGCGCATGCCAATAGATGATCCGGCCCATCCGTCACGCTCCTTCCGGCGACAAGCGCCCGGCGATTAACCGGTCGCCAAACAGCAAATGCGGCTCATGGATCAAGAGAGCTTCACCCCCAACCACGCCAACACCTTCTTCGGCAAGTTGTCCCGATTGACCTGTTGAACCTCCCATAGCGTCACCGGGGCCAGCGTTTTGAAAATATCGGCTTCGGGATACGGTTTGTAAATGATGGCGCCGAGAACCGCGGGCGCGCCCAGAATCGCCAACATCACCGTCTCACGAAACGCCCGCGAGAACAGTTCCATCTTGCCGATTTCGTCCACGACCACAATCTTCCCGGCTTGCATAGCTTTTCGCAGCGCGGCCACGCCCACGTTGTCGAGCACGCCCAAATCTATCCCATAGCGCCCCACCCTGGGCATTTTGGGGTCGCGCCAGTCCTTGTGCGCCAGGATGTGTTCCTTGCCGTCCAGCGTGATCAGCTTAAATCCCTGACGCCCGCCAGGGCCAAAAATCTCCTCAGTGTAAAAGCCGCCGGCGCGGTCGCCTAAAACCGCAGCGACCTTTTGAATGACGGTCGTCTTTCCGCAGCGCGGGTGTCCGGTCAAAAGTAGTGTTTTTCCCATGAGTTTTGTCAGCCGACTCCCCTTCTTCTAAAAACAGCCGCTGATGCGGCAGAACAAAGCCACGATTCCAAGTGACTAATAAACCAGATAGAGTATAATCGCAGAGACCTGACCTTGCAAGGAGAAACCCTATGCGCATTCTAATTACAGGCGGAGCAGGCTTCATCGGATCGCATCTGTGTGATCGTTACCTGGCCGAAGGGCACGAAGTCATTGCGATGGACAACCTGAGCACCGGCACAACCGATAACATTGCCCATTTAGCCGGACATCCGCGATTTTCATTTATCAAACACAATGTCACCCACTACATCTACATGGCCGGCGCGCTGGATATGGTTCTGCATCTGGCTTCGCTGCCCAGCCCGGTAGATTATCTCAACTACCCCATTCAAACCCTCAAAGTCGGCGCGATGGGAACGCACAACGCCCTCGGACTCGCTCTGGCTAAAAATGCGAAGTTCCTGCTGGCTTCCCCTTCAGAGGTATACGGCGATCCGTTGGTTCACCCGCAGGACGAAAGCTATTGGGGCAACGTCAACCCGGTAGGGCCGCGCGGCGTCTACGACGACGCCTGACCTGCGAGAGCAGACCTGTTCGCGCGTGTTTCCCCGCCGCTGCCCTGGCCGTTGCTGTTTTGGTGGTTCTTTCGGACGCAGTTGTACCAAGCG
>DAOOGN010000147.1:0-5926 GCA_035415725.1 Anaerolineae bacterium
CAAACCTGGCATAGGGAATAAGTGGCTTCGTCAGGTTTACGAGCCTGAATAGATGCAATCTTTGAAACAAGAGGTCAGGTAAAATGAATGCGCCGATCAAGATTCTGTTAATCGAAGATGAACCTGCCCATATTGCTCTAATTCAACGGGCATTTGAGACTCGTGCAGCAGGGACATCCTTGATTGTGGCTCATACCCTAGCCGAAGGCCGTGCGTATTTCACGACTGAGGCCATAGACCTGGTCATTGTGGATTGGCTACTTCCCGATGGCCATGGGACGGATGTGCTCCCTGCGACAGAAGCATTAGCCTCATTCCCCGTCATCGTGATGACCAGCCACGGCAACGAGCAGATTGCTGTCGAAGCGCTGAAAGCCGGCGCGTTGGACTATGTCGTCAAATCGGCGGAGACGCTGGCGGATATGCCGCACATCGTCGAGCGCGCCTTGCGCGAATGGCGGTACAGCGTCGAACGCCGCCAGGCCGCGCAGGAGATCGCGCGTTTGCAGCAGTTATTGCAGAAAATCACCGACTCCATGCCCTCGGCGCTGATCACTCTGGATACCCAGGGGCGCATACTGACCTGGAACCCGGCTGCCGAGAACCTGACCCATTGCAACGGCGCAACGCTCTACGGCTGTATACTCTGGGAAAAATGCCCGGTGCTCAGTCGCTATCGTCCCCTGGTCGATGAGGTGTTGCGCACCCACGAGGTAACCCACCGGCCTCGGGAGATGGTTCACACCGCGGACGGGACGTTCTACTATGATGTCCATATCTTTCCTCTCCTGGCTGACACCCTCACCGGCGTCGTCCTGCATATCGAAGATGTGACCCAACGTGTCTACCTGGAGGAGACCATGTTCCAGACGACGAAGATGGCCAGCATTGGTCGTCTGGCAGCAGGTATGGCACACGAGATCAACAATCCCCTTGGGGCCATGATGCAGGCAGCGCAAATGCTACAATTAGCGCTCGATACCCATGAGCCGCGCAACCGGGCGCGCATCGAAGCCGCAGGGATTGATCCGGCGTGTCTGGAGGCCTATTTACGTGAGCGCAAGCTGCTGGAGTACGCGCAAGGCATCCGCGATATGGGAGAACGGGCAGCTAAGATCGTCTCTGACCTGTTGGGCTTCTCGCGGAAAGGGACGTCCACACCGGGCCCCTACGATATGAACACCCTCATCCTGCAAACGCTTGATCTGGCAACAGCCGACTATAATCTGAAAAAACAGTTTGACTTTCGTGATATAGAGCTCGTTTATGATTTTGCTCCCAACTTGCCGCCGGTCATAGGCGATAGTCAACAAATCCAACAGGTCGTACTCAACCTAGTGCGCAACGCCGTGCAGGCCATGGCAGAAAAGTCCGCCGCTGGTCTGCCAGGGTACCGGGCGCGCCTCACCATCCATACCTCGGCCGTCGATCCCCATCACATCCGTGTAGAAATAGAAGACAATGGCCCTGGCATCTCCGAGACAGTTCGGCAGCGACTCTTCGAACCCTTTTTCACCACCAAAGACGTTGGCGAAGGGAGCGGTTTAGGATTATGGCTGTGTTGGTCTATTATTGTAGAACGGCACAGCGGACGTATCTGGACAGAGCCGGCTCAAGGAGCCGGTACCCGCTTTATCTTTGAGTTGCCGGTCAATCCGTAGACTCTAGCGGGCCGTTGTCGGCCATAGGCGATGACCCTCTCATCCACACCCCCTACAAAAATCCCCCTTCCCTGGGAAAGGGGGCAGAGGGGATGGGGCTTAAGAAACACGAATATCTCGTCATCCAAGAGCGCTTTGCATACCCAAATCCGCGCCCAACCTGGTATGGAATAAGTCGCTCCGCAAGGTTGACCAGCCTGAATAGATACGATGGAACCACAAGTTACAGACTCGTAGCCCAAGAGATCGAACTATGGGAAACACTCTCAACGCAGAGCATCATCACGCCGGGCCACCCCAGGCGCGGAGGACCATCGGCGTGCTGTTTGAAAACATGCCGAATGAGCAGCAAGACTACCTGGCAGAAGTATTGGCCGGCATCAATTCCGTCGCCCATGAGTGCGATCTTAATCTGCTCTATTTTACCGGCGGACATTTATATCATACCTTCTACAATGAATTCGATACCCAACGCAACATCCTCTACGAACTGGTTACGGAGCGCACTGTCAACGGTTTGATTATGCTGGGCACCATTGGCACCTACGCCCCCGTGCACAAGACAATGCACTTTTTTTATCGTTACGCGCCATTGCCCACCATCAAAGTCGGCCAACCCCTCGAAAATATCCCGACGGTTGTGGCCGATGAGGAAACCGGCGCCTACGACGCCATGGTCCACCTTATTCGGGATCATCACTATCGTCGCATCGCTTTCATCGATTACCCCAAAGACTATCCTTACCACAAACCTCGTTACTATGCCTATACCAGAGCTTTGACTGACTATGGAATTCCCATTGATCCTGACCTTATTATTCCCGGGGAGTGGACCGTCGACTCAGGAAGAGAGGTCATGCACTTATTGCTCGATCAGCGCAAAGTACACTTCGATGCTGTTGTCGCCTCCAACGACAATATGGCGCTTGGCGCACTTGAGGTATTGCAGTCCCGCCACATCTATGTGCCCTACGACATAGCGCTGGTCGGTTTCGATGACGTCAAGATGGCCAGATTGGCCATCCCCTCACTGACAACAGTACGACAACCCGTGTTTGAGTTGGGGGTGCAGGCAGTAAAGATGCTCCTGGCAAAAATCGCCGGCGATGAGATTCCCCCGCAGATTCTGCTCCCCACCGAACTGGTCATCCGCCAATCGTGTGGTTGCCCAGATCCGCTTGTCGCACGGACGGCGGCCCGCTCTCCTTCTGCCTCCGGCGTTTTGATGATGCCACGCGAACAGATGAGCGCCGATTTGACGGCCACCCTGGGGCCGTCCCCTCACGCCGGCGAATGGGCCGGACAACTGCTCAATGCCATTACGGCAGACTTACAAGACCCATCGGCGGGTACCTTTTTACCCACTTTGGACAAAATCCTGCGCCAGGTGATTGAGATAGGCGGCGACGTCGCCTTGTGGCAAAATATGCTCACGGCGTTGCGATCGCACATCCAACCTTACCTCGGCAATGCCGCTCTGTCCGACCGGCTGGAAGACCTTTGGCATCAAGCACGTGTGTTTATCGGCGAGATGGCGTGGAAAGAACTGGCGCAGCGTCAACTGCAAGCGGACCAACAGAACATTCTACTCAGGCTGTTTGGAGAGGCGCTCGCCACAACATTCGATATGGATACCCTGCTGCATATCGTGGCCGCAAGGATGCCACAATTGGGCATACCGAGCTGCTATCTCGCGTTATACGAGAATCCACAGCCCTATGAATATCCCCAGCCTGCACCCGAATGGGCGTACCTGGTGCTGGCCTATGGGGAAACCACCACACCCCCTTTGATAAGAGCCGATAAATCCGCAGATGACGCCTGGCGTTTTCCTTCCCAGCAGTTGCTACCGCCCGGCATCCTGCCGCAAGAGCGACGCTATACTATGGTCGTCGAGCCGCTGTATTTTCAAAGAGACCAGATCGGCTTTGCCCTGCTGGAAATGGGGCCGCCCGAAGGCCAGCTTTACGAGATCGTGCGAGAACAAATCAGCAGCGCACTCAAAAGTGCCTTACTCTTCCACGAACAAAAGCGTGTGGAAATCGCCTTGGGAAAAGCGTATGCTGAAGTCGAAAAACAAGTCCAGGAGCGCACTGTCGAGCTCGAGCAAGAAATCGTCGAACGTAAACAGGCAGAAAAGATGCAGCGAACGCTCATCGCCGAACTGCGGGACAAGAACGCCGAGCTGGAACGTTTTACCTACACCGTCTCGCACGATCTGAAAAGCCCGCTGATCACCATTGCCGGCTTTGTCGGCTTTTTGGAGTCAGACATCCCGGCCGGCGACGCCGCGCGAATCCAGGCCGACCTCGCCCATATCAACGCCGCCGTCGCTAAAATGCAGCAATTACTGAATGAACTGCTGAAGCTGTCGCGCATCGGGCGTCTGACGAACCCACCGGAGGAAGTCCCTTTGGAGACTATCGTCCGCGAAGCCCTGGCGCTGGCGGAAGGAGGTATAGCCGCGCGCGGTATCAAGGTCGAGATTGCGCCCGATCTGCCCACCGTCTACGGCGACCGGGCGCGGTTGGTCGAAGTGATACAAAACCTGGTCGATAATGCCTGCAAGTTTATGGGCGATCAACCGCAGCCGCATATCGAGATTGGCATGCGACATACTGAAGAGGGTCCGGTGTTCTACGTGCGCGACAACGGCATCGGGATCGAACCCCAATACCAGGACAAGGTATTCGGCCTCTTTGAAAAACTTGACGCGACCACCGAGGGCACCGGCGTTGGCCTGGCTATCGTCCAGCGTATTGTTGAAACTCACGGCGGACGCCTCTGGGTCGAATCAGAAGGGACGGGACATGGCAGTACATTTTGCTTTACCCTGGCATCTCATCATGAATCTCCTGCGGAAAGAAACGTTGAAGGCTCCTAACACCCCTGCCTCTCTTTCAACCACTCGCAACACAATGCCGCCCACGTAGCGACATGGGCATCTTCGGGGGCCAGTCCCAGGCCGTGACGTCCACGCGGATAAATGTGCAACTCGAACGGCACACCATGTTTGTGCAACGCCGCCGCAAAAAGCAGGCTGTTTTCGACGGGGACACTCTCATCTTCGGCGGTGTGCCAGAGGAAGGTAGGCGGCGTCTCCGGCGTCACCTGCAACTCCAGCGATAGCATCTGCAGCAGCTCCGGCGCCGGATCCGGCCCCAGCAGATTCTCGAAGCAGCCGTGATGCCCAAATTCGCCGGAGGTGATGACCGGATAGCCCAGGATGAGCGCATCGGGACGCGCGCTAACCGCATCGAGAGCGTCGCCGGTGTTGAGAACGTCCATCCCGTAGTGGACGCCCAGGCTGGCGGTCAGGTGTCCGCCCGCCGAGAAGCCGCACACGGCAATCCCCCCCGGATCCACGCGCCACTCGTCCGCATGCGCGCGAATGAGACGCAGTGCCCGCGACGCATCCAACAGCGGCGCCGGATGGCGGTGCGGGGCCACGCGGTAGTGGACGACGAAAGCGTGGAACCCGCCGGCGTTGAAGCGTCGGGCAATCGGCTCGGCCTCATGCGGCGCGCGATTGACGTATCCGCCGCCCGGGCAAACGAGCACCGCGCCCCGTACTTCCGCCGTATCCGCCGGATATAGATCCAGCCACGGGCGAAAATCATCCTCCGGCGACGAGTATGGCGGCTCGCCGGACCACAACCACACACGGTTTGCAGAACGAGTTTCCATAAATATCTCCTAAAAACGTAATTATTCAGACCTCTGAGATCAGAGGCGGCAGGCAGGTCGGTCGAAATGGCATACCGACTAAAGCCAGCCGTAACGCTTCCAGAATGTTCTGCCCATTTTTGCAAGCAGTGGAGATATAGCTGCGAATAGCACAGAAAATCTTGGCGCCCGTGGTGGTGCGAAAACAGCCGGAGACTTTTTGCTTGAGCTTGACCATGCGCAAATCCCGTTCGGCCAGATTGTTATCAAACGGCACATTGAAATCATACATAAAGGCTAACACAGCGCTACGGTGTTTATCCAGGCGGTCTAGCAGATTCCGGGCCGGGCTTTGTTTCGGTTTTCCACGTGCTTTGGGGGCATCCGGCTCCATCACGGGCAAGGGATTCGCCGCATAGCCTGCGGTGAGTATAGTCTGATAGCGCGTTTCGAAGTGCATCAGTTGTTCTGCGGAGAGGGCCGTTTGTCCGGCCTCACGGGCTACGACTGAAGTTACCCCCAAAAACTAGACCACATGCTAAGTTGATTGGACTTTTGACAACGTAAACTTGACTTGACTGACGTCGAGTTGAAGCAGA
>DAOOGN010000148.1:0-5840 GCA_035415725.1 Anaerolineae bacterium
TCCAAAGCATTCTTTTATTGTCTCATCGCCTTAGCAATTTGCCTGTTGCTGCCCTTATTGGGTGTGATCCCGGCCCAATCTCAGGGGGAACTGAAAACCTGGCAGCAAGCCACTCAGGGGATGTGGGGAGCTGACATCACGGGGATTGCCATCTCGCCCGACTTCGCCAATGACAGCCTGGTCCTGGTCGGCACCTGGCGGGGGCTCTTCCGCTCGACCGACAGCGGTCTCACCTGGACGCACAGCACCGGCATCGAAACAGCTCCCGAAAACGATGCCGTACGCTTCTCACCCAACTTTGCGGACGACCGGACTGCCTTCACCTGGGCAGCCAATCGCCTCTACCGTTCGACTGACGCCGGGCAGAGCTGGGCGCTGTATTACACTGCCTCAGCAGATATCAATGCCTTAGCCCTCTCGCCAGAATTCGCAAGCGATCACACGGCGATACTGGGAACCCATGGGCAGGGCGCCTACATCACCACCGATGGCGGCATTACCTGGAATCCTTGTAACACTGGCTTGACTGATAGTTACATCCTTTCAGCGGCTTTCTCACCTTCCTATTCCAGTGATCTTACGCTCATGATTGGGACGCACGGAAAAGGCTTTTTCCTTTCCACTGATAGCGGCGCTCACTGGACTGCCTTGAATAGCGGGCTGCCCACATATACCAATGGGAGCTATTACAATATATCTTCCATCACCCCTTCCCCGGCTTTTGCCACTGACCACATCATTTTCGCCCGTGTTTTAGGCTATCTCTACCGTACCACCGATGCCGGCGCAACCTGGGTTCAAGTCAGCGGGCTGCCCACCAATCTGGTCTCCTTTGTCTTGTCTCCCGATTTTGCCACCAGCCATGAGGCTTATGCTTCGATCCGTTATTTCCCAGGAGATGGTAAGTACATCTACACTAGCAGCGATTCAGGGGCGAGCTGGTCCCAGCTTGCTTCCAATACCCTCGTTTCGCAAATCGCCCTGGGAACGACTGCCGAAGGTGAGACACGACTATTTGGTACGAGCGAGAATGGCGTGGCCCGCTCAGAGAATGGCGGGTTGACCTGGACGCTGTACAACGAGGGGCTGGATGTCCTCTCGGTCAATTCCATTGCCGTCTCGCCGGCTTATACGACGGATCAAACTCTATTTGCGATTGGCAACAACCGCTTATTCCGCTCCACCAATGCTGCTGAAAACTGGAGTCAGTTGCACCCGGAAAACTTCCTGGCATCCATTCCCGGCTCGTCTGATACAGCGGCATCGAACCAGGCATTGTCAGCCACGGAGTATTTGAACAGTGTGGCAGTCTCACCGGCCTTTGCCAGTGACCACACCGTCTTCGTCGGCGGTGAACGCGGCGTGTACCGTTCTCAGGATGGCGGCGATACCTGGGAACTCTTCAGCAATGGTCTGCCCGAAATTTGGGTGTTGACCATCGGGGTTTCACCCAATTATGCCAACGACCGGCGTGTCTTTGTTGGTTTGAATGCCGATGTTGGAGTTGTGAATGTCTACCTTTCTGAAGATGGAGGAGAGAACTGGCTTCCAACTGGTACCAACGACGGTGGCCCTATTACGGGCTTTGTTTTCTCCCCTCATTATAGCCAGGATGGAATCATCTTTGCGATTGATAGCGTGTGGGGTGATCTGCACATGAGCAGCGGTGATTATTCGGTCTGGTTCAATAAACCGACTTATACAAATCGAGTAGTTGATGTGGCGCTCTCGCCCGGTTATCCTGCCGACGAGACCTATTACACCTTGGAGAACGGTCCCGGAATCTGGATGACAACGGACGACGGTGAAACCTGTTCTTGGTTGGTGGGTTTTCCAGATTACAGCAACCCTACCGATCTGCTGATGTCGTCTGATTTTGCCCAGGACCCCACGTTTTACGTCAGTTTTGTGGATGAGGTTGGCGTGATCCGCTCTACAGATGGCGGGACCAACTGGCAAACCATGAACAGCGGACTGCAAGGAAATTATGTCGAAGTGTTGAAATTCTTGGGCAATCAGGATGATTTGATTGCCGGCACCCTGCGTTCGGGCGTGTGGGTGTATCGGGCATCAGGCGCGCATTGGCAGGTTTATCTTCCCCTCGTTGTGAGGTAAAGACCTTCTAATAAAAAATAGATTATCCAACCCTTTAGAATATATGCAGGAGGATTACGATGACGAAACAGCGAAATGGGTTCATGGCAGTCTTGGGTGTAGCCGGTGGCGTAGCACTGCTGCTGCTCCTGTTGACTTTTCTAGGAGAGCCGGCGCCGGCTGCGTCGCAGAGCGAATTACAGGTCTGCACCGAGGGTTGCGCATACACCAACGTCCAAAGCGCGCTGGATGCCGCCAACCCAGGCGACGTGATCCAGATCGCCGGCGGCGTGTACACCGGCACAGTTTTGCGCGCCGGGCTGTGGCAGATGGTCTACATCACCCAAAGCGTGACGCTGCGCGGCGGGTACAATGCCGACTTTTCGGCGTGGGATCCGGCGCTTTACACGACGACGCTGGATGCGGAAGGCGCGGGACGAGTGGTCTACGCTAAGGGCGCCATCAGTGTCACGTTGGAAGGGCTGCGGCTGGTCAACGGCTATCATTCCGCCAGCGGCGCCGGCGTCTATGCTGAGGGCGTCACGCTGCACGTGCTGAGCAGCACCATCGGGCACAATCGCGTGGACCCCAACGAGGACGGCAACTATGGCGTCGGCCTGTATGTGGGCGGCGGATCGCTGACCATGCAAAACAGCGTCGTGCAGGAGAACGAACCGAACCCCGGCGGCGACAATTCGCATAACGGCGGCGGCCTGTACGCCATTGACGCCACGGTCGCGATCAGCAACTCGCAGTTCTTGAGTAACACGGCATCCTTTGACAACGATGTGCTTTGGAATGTTGGCAGCGGCGGCGGTATCTTCTTGGAAAACTGCGAGACAAGGATCGCGGAGGTGACCTTCCGGGGCAACGTCGCTACTCCGGAGAACGGCGGCGGCGGCGGGCTGTGGACGCGGAGTGGATCACTGCGCCTGCTGGATTCGACCTTCGAGGGCAATACCAACGGCGGCGCGGCGCTACATACCGCCGGGACGCTCGTCTCTGGGAATACCTTCACCCACAACACCGGCAACGGGTTGGCTATCAACGCCTGGGTCCAGCAGGTCGTCAACATCACCGTGACCCACAACCTGTTGCAGAACAACACCGGGCTGGGCCTGTCCGTCGGCGCGCCGGCCTACAGCATGATCGTGGAGGATAACGATTTCATCGGCAATGGCAAGGGTGGCCTGGCGCTCCGGGCCAAATCCGATACCGGCGCCGCCACGGCGGTGATCGTGCGCGACAATCTGTTCCAGGATAACACTACCAGTGGCAACGGCGGCGGCGCGTCTCTCACCGGCGCGGTGGACGTGCTGTTCAACCGCTTTCTGAACAATCATGCTGACGGCAAAGGCGGCGGCGTCTACCAGGATGAATACTGCTCCGACCCCTACAGCAGTTATACCTGCAAAGATAACGCCAGCGCCGTGTACGACGGCAATCTGTTCCGCGGCAACTCGGCGGCTGAGGGCGGCGGGCTGTACTTCATCCCCAAATACAGCGCCAACTTGCGAATCTCCTGCCGCAACTTGGTCTTCCTGGATAACACCGCCGCCACCAGCGGCAGCGCGATCTATTTCTATCGCTACAACCCTACCGCGGTGCCCTTCGAGCACCTGACGGTGGCGAACAACACCGGCGGCGACGGTGCGATGATCTATCACATGATGGGCAAGGCGTATTACACCAACACGATCCTGTATAGCGGGACTATTGGCATCAAGCGGCAAAACGACATCGTCACGCTGGATCACGTGCTGCGGTATGATGTCCTCACGCCGACTTTGAACGTAGCGACCTGGGGCCTCACCGACCTGTCGCCGATCACGGGCACCCCCGCCTTCGCGGCGGATGGGTATCACCTCACGGCAGCCTCGGCGGCGGTGGACGCCGGCATCGCCACGTCAGTCACCCATGACATTGACAACCAACCGCGTCCCCTGGGCAGCGCTCCTGACATCGGCGCCGACGAAAGTCCCTACTCCCTCACCGGCGGCGTGCAGGTCTCCAAACTGGCCAGCGCGCCGGAGTGGAAGGTGTACTACACCGGCTTTAACATCCCCCCCTCTACTTACCTGCAACAGGAGTACCTGATCCCCTTCGGCTATTACGCCTCCTCCACCGCGCCGCAAGTGACTTCCTACGCCATCGAGGATACCTTCCCGGCCAGCCTGGAACTGGCCGCGGTCGCCAATCCGCCGGGGTTGACCTATGCTCAGGACGGCGCGACGCTCAGGTGGACGTCGCAAGCGCCGCTCCTGCCCGGCGCATGGGGCTGGGTAGGCCTCACCGGGCGTTCCGGCACGATTGCCGGCGGGGACAGCCTCAGCAACAGCGGGCAGATGACCTACACCCTGGCGAACGGCAACTCGGCCACGCTCCCCTTCTCCGCGACCACGCAGGTGCCCGCGCGCCCCGTCTTCCCGCCGCTGTTCATCACGCCCGATGACGGCGAGATCTGCCTCAACGAGGGCAACCGCTTACGCGCCACCGGCCTTGCCGGCGCGGGGATGCTCGTGCGTCTCTACGAGAATGGCGACTACAAAGCCTCCGGGACCGCCAACGCCACGGGCATGTTCACCATCACCTGGACCTCGGTCCTGACCGACAGCCACCCGGTGGTCACCCTGTATGCCACGGCCTGCGAGCCGGGTGGGGAGGGAGCGTGCAGCGCGCCCTCGGAGAGCGTCCGTCTGGAATATGCGCAGTCGCATTGGTGCCCGCAGCGTTCGTACTGGGAAGGCGACGCTTTCGGCATCCACTATACCTTCTACTTCCGCAACGACCTGGGACGTTACGCTACCGACGACTTCGCGCTCCCCGGCGTCTACGGCTTCTGGAACACGAAAGTCCATCTGTATTCCTGCTGCGCCTACGATGATACCAATCCCTTCAAGGTCAAGGCTGATGGCGTGACCTATGATGATCCGGCATCCCATGAGGGTCGTTTCTGGACTTTCAACATCGGTTCGGCTCACGATGTCACCATCGAAACGCAATGCTTTGGTCCGGGCGGCGCGGAGGGCGATCCCAAACTTTCTACTGGCGAGGTGCTGATTGATCCCGACGGCTTTGTCTTCGACGTAGACGCCGGCGGGAGTTACAGCCCCACCACGGGGATGTACGCACCGGTGCAGGCGCTGCCGGGCATCACGGTGACGGCCTACGTCTCGGTGCCGCAATGGGGCGGCTGGATTCCCTGGCCGGCGCACCTCTACCAGAACCAGATCAACCCGCAGGTGACCGGTGACACGGGGTATTTCGCCTTCTTCACGCCACCGGGCTTCTACTATCTCCAGGCGGAAGGGGCGCATGGCTACCAATCGTGGCGCAGTCCGGTGGTGCAGGTGATCAACGAGATCGTCCACGTCAACATCCCGCTCACGCGCCTGACGGACGGTGAGGTAGAGCGGGTGGCGCTGCTGCCGGACGGCCCCAGTCCCTCCGCGCTGACCATCCCGGTGGACAGCACCGTGGAATGGATGGCAACGTTGGGCGAGAGCGCCACCGCCGCCGACCTGGCGCGTTGGACGGAGAATCCGCTCTTGCAACCGCGCACCGCAGGCGCACTGGATCCGCTCACGTACACGCTGGGCTTTGATGGCGGGATGCTGGCGCCGGGGCAGGTCTACCGACGGGAATTCACCGCACCGGGTCGCTACACCTACAGCGATGGAGCCGGCCACACAGCGACGATTGAGGTCGTCGCCGGACAGAAGGTCTACCTGCCGCTGGTGTTGCGC
>DAOOGN010000149.1:0-5830 GCA_035415725.1 Anaerolineae bacterium
ACCTGGCATAGGGAATAAGTGGCTTCGTCAGGTTTACGAGCCTGAATAGATACTTTTCAAGGGAGTCAAGATATGTTTCGTCGAATCGGCTGGCAAATGCTCCTGGTAGGGATGGGCTTTCTGATTGCCGCGGCTGTCCTCACTTATTTGGCTACCACCTACACCACCGAGTTTCGCCCGGCCAATGGCGGCACGTATGTAGAGAGCGTGGGCGGGTATCCACAGTCGCTCAATCCATTGCTGAGTCTCTACAATGATGCGGACAGCGATGTTGTGTCATTGGTGTTCAGTGGGATGACGCGCATGGGGATGTCGGGCGCCGTCGAACCCGATCTGGCTAAGAGCTGGGAAATCGATCCCAGCGGTATCACGTATACCTTTCAACTCAACCCGAACGTCCTGTGGCACGACGGCTACTACTTCACCGCTGATGATGTGCTCTTCACCATCGGGCTACTCCAAGACCCCGATTATCCAGGCCCGGCGGACATTGGGGCGCTATGGCGCTCGGTGAAAGCCACCAAAAAAGATGATTATACCGTGCAAATAGCCCTGGAAGAGCCTTATGCGCCCTTTCTGGATTACACCACGGTAGGACTGTTGCCGGCACACAAGTTGAGCGGCATTCGCGCCGCCGATTTGCCGGCCCTGGAATTCAACCGGCAGGCCATTGGCACCGGTCCTTTTCGTATGACGGAGGTGGAAACGGAGGCCGGGCAGATCACATCCATCACCTTCAAACGTTTTCCCCGTTATTATGGAACCGCACCTTACCTGGAAAACATTGTCTTGCGCTTCTACCCTACGCCGCGGGCTGCTTTCGAAGCCTATCAAGATGGAATTGTGGAAGGGGTCGCTCGCATCACATTGGATATTCTGCCTCAGGCTTTTACTAATGAAAACTTGAAATTGCACTCGGCGGAAACCGCCGAGATGGTTATGCTCTATTTTAACGAGTCGGTGACCGACACCTTGCCCTTCAATACGACGCAGGTGCGCCAGGCTCTGTTCTATGCCCTGGATCGTCAGGCTATCGTGGATAACGTGTTAATGGGACAGGCGATCATTCCCCAAACGCCGTTGTTGCCCGGCACGTGGGCCTACAATACGGAAGGCGTTCCACTCTACACCTACAACCCCCAACAGGCGCTGGATCTCCTGGCGGAAGCCGGCTGGCGTCGCGATCCCACCACGGGGATACTGCGCCATACTGCCGGTGTGCCGTTGACCTTCTCGTTGATGGTCGCCAATGAAGATCAAGACCTGGCGGTGGCGCAAGAGATCGTCGCCCAGTGGGCGCGTATAGGGGTCTCGGCGACGGTGCAGGGCGTACCCCCTCTGGCGTTCAGCGGCGTTTTGGAGTCCCGAAGTTATGAGGCCGCACTGGTGCACCTGGTGCTTCCCGGCGACCCTGACCCTTATCCCTTCTGGCATGAGACTCAGGCGTTGGTCGGCCAGGGACAGAATTATGCTGGTTTTCAACATCGGCGGATCAGCGAGGTCATTGAACAGGCGCGGGTCACGATCAATCCGCAGCAGCGACTGACGCTATACCACGAATTTCAACAATTGTTCATGGGAGAAGTCCCCGCCATCCCCTTATATGTGCCGGTTTACACCTATGCCATCGACATGCGGGTCAACGGCGATCAAATTGGGCCTCTGATGCATAGCGGGGATCGTTTCCGTACCGTTGCCGATTGGTATGTTCTGCAACGTCGTGTGGTAGCCAGCCGGCAACAACCGTGAGGAACGGGGTCGAATATCAAATTGTCTCTTGTCTCTCATGTATTTTTGTGTATAATAACGCCGTTGATGCTAACCAAGTTTGGGAGGAAAATATGAGTAAGAAATGGGTTTATTTGGCGCGAAATGGTAAGGAAGAATATGCCAAACTGCTGGGACATGCCCCCAGTCTCGATGAAATGAAAGCCTTGTTCGGAGGTAAAGGGGCGGGATTGATGGATATGACGTCCGCGAATGTTCCCGTGCCGCCGAGTTTTACCATTACCACGGAGGCTTGCGTTGTTTTCATGAATACAGGCCAGTTCCCGGAGGGATTGTGGGAACAAGTGCTTGAGGCCCTCAGGGATATCGAGACGCAGACCGGCAAGAAATTCGGGAATGCCGAAAATCCGCTGCTCGTCTCGGTTCGCTCCGGAGCGCGCATCTCGATGCCCGGCATGATGGACACAGTCCTCAACCTGGGTCTCAATGACGACACCCGCGCTGCACTGGCGCGGCTCACCGGCAACGAATGGTTCTCCTATGACGCTTATCGCCGCTTCATAATGATGTTCGCGGATATCGTGATGGGCTACTCTCGTGATCATTTTGAGAAGAAGTTGGACGAGTTAAAGGAAAAGGAAGGGGTCAAGACGGATCCTGAAATCAGCCTGGCCGGATTGAAGAGCCTGGTTGAGGAGTACAAGTGGATGTACAAGGCGCATTTCGGGGAAGATTTCCCCGCCGATCCGTACAAGCAGCTTGAAGCCGCCATCAAGGCTGTATTCAAATCCTGGAATGGCAAGCGCGCCGTGGATTATCGTCTCCACGAAGGTATTCCTCATGACTGGGGTACCGCCGTCAACGTCTGCACGATGGTTTTCGGCAACATGGGCAACGATAGCGGCACCGGCGTGGCCTTCACCCGCGACCCGGCGACGGGCGAGAAAGTCTTTTACGGCGATTATTTGCTCAATGCACAAGGCGAGGATGTGGTTGCCGGTATCCGCAACACCAAGCCTGTCAGTCGGATGAGCGAGGATATGCCGGAGATTTATCAGCAACTGCTGACGATTACCCACAATTTGGAGCGCTATTATCGGGACATGCAGGACACCGAGTTTACGATAGAACGCGGCAAGCTGTGGATGTTGCAGACGCGCAACGGCAAACGGACTGCCCGGGCCGCCATCAAAATCGCAGTGGATATGACCAACGAGGGCCTCATCAGCCGCGAAGAAGCCGTGAAGCGCATCACCCCCAAAGAGGTCGATGCCCTCCTGCACCCACAATTTGACGAGAAGGATGTGAAAAAGGCCAAAGAATCGGGGCGCTTGCTGAGTCGTATCGGCGTCAACGCCTCGCCCGGCGCTGCCGTGGGCGTGCTGGCGTTTGATGCGGACACCGCCGAAGCCTGGAAGAAAGACAATAAGGACGTCATCATGATCCGCCCGGAGACCAAACCCGAAGATGTGCATGGGATGATTGCTTCTAAGGGCATTCTGACCAGCCGGGGAGGAGCGACGGCGCATGCCGCCGTGGTCGCCCGTCAGTTCGGCATCCCGGCTGTGGTAGGGGCGCGCGACCTGAACATCGATGTGGAAGCGCGTGAAGTGCGCGTCAATGGGAAGGTCCTCAAAGAGGGCGACTGGGTTTCGCTCGATGGCGCGACCTCAGAGGTTTTTGAAGGCAAGATTGCCTTGACGGACCCCAACTTTGACAAAGAAGTGGAACTCCGCACGCTCCTGGAATGGGCCGATGAAATCTCCAGCCGCGATGGCACCCGCCAATGGCCGGCCGATTACAAAGGTTTCCCCACCCGTGGTTTGCAGGTGTGGACCAACGCCGATTATCCCAAAGACGCCCGTCGTGCTCGTCTGTACGGGGCCAAGGGCATCGGCCTGTGCCGTACCGAGCATATGTTCTTTGAGCAGGAACGCTTGCCCTTTGTGCAGCAGATGATCCTCAACGCCGACGCGGCGCAGGCCTTGTTTGACCGCCAGAAACGACTCCAGACGATTTTGGATACCGGCAAGGAAGTAGATGTAGCTATCAGCGCCGAGCGTCGTGCCGAAGTGGTCCACGAGTTGGAAGCTGTGAAAGATGAAATCGCCGCTTCTGAGGCGGTCAAGGCTTATCTCGGCGCCTTGGCGAAGTTGCTGCCCTCGCAACGTTCGGACTTCTACGGTCTGTTTGAGGCCATGGACGGCTATCCTGTCATCATCCGCCTGATCGATCCTCCGCTTCACGAATTCTTGCCGGGGCAGGAAGAATTGCTTGTTGCCGTGACCGAACTCAAAGCTGATCTTGAGCGTCCACGCACGGAAACGGCCAGGAAACTGCTGGACGATACGCTCCAGGAAAAACAAATGCTCTTGGACGCGGTCAACAAAATGCACGAAGCCAATCCGATGATGGGACTGCGCGGCATCCGCCTGGGCATCACTTACCCGGACATCACTAAGATGCAAGTGCGGGCCATCTTCGAGGCGGCGTGTGACGCGGCCCGGAAAGGCATTGCGGTGCATCCCGAAATCATGATCCCGCTGACCGGTCACGTCAATGAGTTGGCCGTCGCTCAGTCCGAACTGGAAGACGTTGCTGAACAGGTGATGGTGGAGAAAGACATCCAGATTGACTACAAATTCGGGACGATGATCGAAATTCCGCGCGCGGCGCTGACTTCGTCCAAAATTGCGGAGTACGCGCAGTTTTATTCCTTCGGCACCAACGACTTGACGCAGATGACCTACGGTTATAGCCGCGACGACGCGGAACGCCGTTTCCTGGCTAAGTACGTCGAATCGGGGATCCTGCCGAGCAACCCGTTCCAGGAGTTGGACCGCGACGGTGTGGGCAAGTTGATGCGGATGTGTGTGCGCGACGGGCGGGAGACGCGCCCCGGCATGGAGTGTGGCATCTGCGGTGAACATGGCGGCGATCCGTCGTCCATCGAGTTCTGCCACCTGGCCGGTTTGAACTATGTCTCCTGCTCGCCGTTCCGCGTGCCCGTGGCGCGGCTTGCCGCGGCGCAGGCTGTCCTCAAGAACAGCTAAATTGCGGATGATTTGTCACCAACGACAAGCAGCGCTCGGGGCAGGGCGCTGCTTGTCGTTCTGGTAACGGTTGGATGAAAGAGGGCGAGGTGTTTAGACCTGTCAGAGCTGCCGGTCGGATTAGGGAATAAACCGGAGAGGGCGAATTGCCGATTCGTCCCAGGAGCCTTAAGGGTGAGTAAGCCAGATTGGGAAGGGGCGAAGACATATATATTGGCGCGTTTGGAACGGGGACTATCACCCGATTTGCGCTATCACAATATCCATCACACCCGCGACGATGTCCTGCCGGCGGTGGAACGGCTGGCGGCGTTGGCGAACGTGCCGGAGGCGGATTCGTTGTTGTTGCGCACCGCTGCCCTCTACCATGACACCGGCTACTTAGAACAATACACGAACCATGAATCCGTGGGCGTACGCATCGCCCAGGAGACACTGCCGGATTTTGGTTATTCCCCTGACCAGATTGCCGTTGTCACGCGGATGATCCTGGCGACCGGCATGCCTCAGACGCCAAAAACCTTTTTGGAAGCCCTCCTATGCGACGCCGATCTTGATTCTCTGGGACGTGAAGATTATCTGCTCACCAGTCACAATCTGTATGCCGAACTGGAGACTCGTGGTGCGTCCATCACCCCTGAAGCATGGTATCGGCGGCAGTTGGATTTTCTCTCGGCCCACACCTACTTTACCGACGTGGCGCAGAATTTGCGCAATAACGGCAAACAGGAGAATATCCTGCTGCTCCATAAACTGCTTGCTACGTTAGGGTCCCCGCCTGACAAAGTCCAGAAAAAGTAACTATGCAGCCGCCCTTACCGGGTTGCGCACGAGACTTTGGGGATGGTACGTCATGCGTGGACACGGCAGCCATAGGTGCTGACCCTCTCAGCCCCCCCCTACAAAAATCCACTCCAAAAGTCCCCTTCCTCCCGCGCTAACGCGAGGGGAAGTGACCCTAGGACCCCATAAAAAAACGTCAACGTTTCTCAAGCGTATCTATCTCGACAATGTTAGATTAGGTTTGAGATCGCTGAGTGCGTTGGGCT
>DAOOGN010000150.1:0-5715 GCA_035415725.1 Anaerolineae bacterium
AATCTAGAGCACGTTGGAGCGACAGGCCCATCACTTACTATTTAGCCACTACCGACACTTTTATCCAATTTGATGACACGCAGAATTCGATCTAACAACATGGCCTTGCTCCTTTCAACTATGATTGAACGAGAATTTCGGTTGACGCTTGCCAACCCAACCTACATACCTATACGCAACCCATAAAAAATAGTATCACGGGTGAATCTCCGGCGGAAAACCACCGGAGTTTTTCCACATGACTCACACCCGCTACTAAAAGGGGTACAACACTAAGCGACCCCCATATCTAGGAATAAGAAAGGCTGCGATTTCTGACCAGGCGGCATCAAGCGGGTAAAATTGTGGATAACTACGGGGTTTTCGGTGGAAAACTGGGCATTTCAGGGGAAAACTTCTCATCACAGCCCCGCTTAAATCCATTCGTCAACCTCCCCAGCTTACCCGCCAGACGCAAGGACACGCCAATTTCTTCTTACGTCTATGCACACACAGGAAAAATTCTTCCCACTTTTCCACACCCATACCATGATATAACACAGAATATGTAGTTATAGTGGATGGCTGTCATCCTACCTATAGGGATGGGAATGACTTTTCCCCACAACTCACACCACTACTACGAAGACTATTCTAACATAACCTTTATATTGATTTTTCATGAATAAGCTCAAGTCAAAACAATGATAATTGCTCGATTTCCGGTGGCGGTGCAAATTCCTCGGGTACCAGGTTCCCTTCCAGCAGTTCGTGCAGTCGAGTAAAATCTGCTTCTACGAGACTACGTAAGCTGGGTTGATGAAGCGCCGCCGCCGGATGATACATCGGGAAATAGGTATAGTTTCCTACTTTGCGGGGTTTGCCGTGGACCACCGAAATCTTTTCGTCGGGGAATGCCCGCGCCATCGAATACCGCCCTAGAGTCACGATCACACGGGGATGGATGATTTCTATCTGTTGATCGAGGTACGGGCGACAGGCTTCGACTTCCTCTGGCAACGGCTCGCGATTGGCGGGGGGACGGCATTTGATCACGTTGCTGATGTAGACGGTGTTACGATCAATCTCCGCTTTGTCCAGTAGTTCGTTGAGCAGTTTGCCTGCCGCCCCAACAAAGGGAATGCCCTGTTGATCCTCATGGAAACCGGGCGCTTCACCGATGAACATGATGGTTGCATGAACCGGGCCATCGCCGGGGACGGCATGCGTCCGCCCGATGTGAAGCGGACAAAGCATGCACTTGCGCACACGGGCGTGGATGGCTTCCAGGGCCTGTTCGCGGTCGTAATCCATGGTGCTCCTCCTCTTGATTCCCTTATTCCATATCTATTCAGGTTCGTCAACCTGGCGCAACAACTTATTTCCTATACCAGGTTGGGTGCGAATTTTGGTATGCCAGGTGCTTGTGGATGACGAGATATTCATGTTTCTATAAGCCCATCCTCCCTGCCCTCCTTCCCCAGAGAAGGGGGCAGAGGGATGAGAAGGTCAGCGCCTATGGCCGCAGTGTCAACATATTATGCACCATCCCCACAGTCCTGTTCGCCCCCTGGCAAGAGCGGCTGAATAGTTACCCTATCCCTATGGTTTGGGGTTCAAAACGCGCTATGAGCATGCTGTAGCGCGTTTGCAGATATTGTTGATATTCGGCGCCCATGACATCCGCGCGCATAAAGAAAGCATCTTCTCCATCAGAATAATATCCTCGCAAGCGCGAAACCTTCTCGAAACCGTACTTGGCATAGAGATTGAGAGCGATGACATTGGAGACGCGTACTTCCAGAGAAACCGTTTGGGCGTTGTTGCGGATGGCCTGATCGATAGCCTTGTGGAACAGTAGTTCGCCCAGTCCCCATCCACGCCATTCGGGGCGCACGGCCAATGTGCTGATATGCCCCTGATCTACTTCCATGCGCATACCCACAAAGCCGACGATATGTGAGGCCAGGGCCGCACGGCGTTCATTCCACGAACGCGCCGGCATCGCCGGCGTCAGTTGCAGGACGAAATAGTGCGCGTTGGGGTTGAAGTATAGCTCTTGCACATAGGCGGACTCCGGCCACGGATCCCGAAACACCAGCCGGTCGATGCTGGTGACGGTAGGAATGTCTTTGGCTTCTAAGCGCCGAATGTTAAAAGGTAGTCCGTTATCGTTCATCGCGCGTACAAGGGTTGTAGTGTTGCCGGATCATCGATGTCTCCAGCGCGCAGACGGCCCCAGGCTAAATCGGCCAGGAAACCGGCCCGCCGCAGGTGGCAGGCCGGCGCCGGCAGCGTGATGGACGCCGGCACCGGCAGTGCCACGGCTTCGATCTCTCCTACCAACACCGCCGGTTCGACGATGCGGGCGCTGAGTTCATCCCATGACACCACGGCGACCTCGGTTTCGGCGCGCCAGAGGCCGTCTGCCCAACGGTAGCGGGCATATCCGGCGCGTTTGCGCCCGGCGGCAAAAACGGCATAGAGCGGCTTGTCGTCGGCGGGCTGCGCGCTGGCGAGAATATCCAGCGTGCTCACGCCGATAAGGGGCAGTTGGCAGGATATCGCCATCCCCTTCGCCAGAGCGACGCCGACACGCACGCCGGTATGTGACCCCGGTCCAATGCAGACGGCCACTGCGGTCAAATCGGCGGACGTGACCGCGGATGTTTCGAACATCTGCGCGATGTGCGCCGCGAGCGTGGTCGTATGCCGCTGGGTAGCTTCCCAGGTACACTCGCTGCGCAATGTTTGGCCGTCGTGCAGAGCGATGCTGGCGCGCGCCGTAGCAGTATCGATGGCGAGTAACATTAGTGTCCGACAATCTCCTGGCGTAGTTTTTCCAGGAGCGCCCGGTGATGTTCGCCGGAGGCGTGGAAGGTCAGCGAGCGGCGGTAATCATCCATCCACCGCAGCGACACCCACAGCACCTCGGCGGAGAAGAGACTGGCGGCGCGCTCGGCCCATTCCACCACACAGACGCTCTGTGGATCGCCCAACAACTCTTCCAACCCCAAATCTATCGCCTCCTGGATAGAGGTGATGCGGTAAAGATCGATGTGATAGAAAAAATGACTGTCCTGGTGGCGGGTGTGGCGGCGGATGAGGATGAACGTCGGACTGAGCAATGGCGTTGTCACACCCCAGCCGATGCCGATGCCCTGCGCGAGGACGGTCTTGCCCGTTCCCAGTTCACCTTTCAACGCGACGATCTCGCCTCCTGTCAGAAACGTGCCCAGGCGCGCTCCCACGCGCCGCGTCTGCTCCGGGCTGCGGCTGATGAATTCTAGGACGTCTGGACTCAGGATTGGCATAGTGTCATTATACTACAAAGGCAACGCCCTCCAAAAGTCGGTACTATTGAAAATGTGTATCTATTCAGGCTCGTAAACCTGACGAAGCCACTTATTCCCTATACCAGGTTTGGCGTAGACTTTGGTAGGCCAGGTGCTTCTGTATGACATTTCTATAAGCCCATCCCCCCTGCCCCCCTTCCCCCCAGGAAGGGGGATTTTGGGTGGGGGTGTGGCGGGCGGCGAAGCCGCCCGCCACACCCCTTCTTTTTCGCCCCCTTCTTCCCCGCTTGCGGGGGAGAAGGGGGTTGGAGAATGAGAGGGTCAGCGCCTATGGCCGAAGTGTCAATCCATGATGCACCCTCCCCAAAGTCCCATTCGCCACCTGGCAAGGACGGCTGAATAGTTACGAAAATGTTAATCTTGTCTCATAAAAAGAGCATCCGGGCACAGAAAGTCCACCCGGACATTATGCTGCTCCAGAGCATCCCGGTAATTCCACCAGTCGCTATCGGTGGCGTTCAGAATCGGAGGATGCCCAGGATGCGCCACGGCTACGGCGACGAATTTTCGGTCGGATGGGTCAAAATCAGCCAAAGCATCGTCTTGAGGATACTCCACAAAATCGCGCCCAGCCTGCTCTACTTCTTTTGGGGTGAGATGTACCAGCTCGCAACGAAAAGGATTAGCCCAGTTAGTCAACACCCATTTGAGGAAGGTGTCCCCAACACCCGGCTGCCCGGATTGGTGCAATTGATGCTTGTACTCATTGATAATGTACCAGCCATCATCTAGCACCAGTATATCTTGAGCACAAATAGCATTAAGTCTGTGCGCACACACAACAGCGCATTGCATAGATGCTTGTGGAGCAGCTCCGTTAGCCACTAAAGGCACATTTGTGTCAACAATGACCTTCATAGCGACTAATCCTTTTTTGTCTGTTGGCGTTGCATCGTCGCCTCAGTCATGGCTACCAAATCGCCCATTTCGTCTCCGAAGAAGTTCTCCGGCCAGTTGGTGATATTGCCAAAAAGATCCAAATGTAAAGGCTCAAGTCGTGATTCGCCTCCTTCAATCTTGGTAAAATACAACGCGGCCTGTTCAGAAGATAAATGTTCTTCAGCAATACGACGTTGCAAACGTCTCAACAAATGCTCACTGTGGCTTTCCACAATAATCTGCACCTCGCGTTTAGTAATAGCATCTATAAATACATCTGCTAACCCAGCCTGAACTGAGGGATGCAAGTGGATCTCTGGCTGTTCCAGGATGATAGTCGAACCAGGCGGCGAATAATAGCAGAGTACCAATACCGGCAAAATTTGAGACACACCGAACCCAACGTCTGTGATCAAAACCTCCGGCGCGTCCGGCGTGCGCCGGACGCGTACTTCATAATCTTTACGATTTTCAGCAATCGGCTTTAGCGAGAAAGAATGAATCAGCCCCAATTCACGCAGCCAGTAAGCGATTCGCTCTTCCACCGTCTGTTTGCGCTTTCTACTCCCAGGACTGATAACCCTGCCCCAGTTGCGGGTTGCCAACAAAGCCGGTACTGCCAATTCGCCGCGCTGCCCTACATCCTGCGGTTGTTCACCAGCCCAAAGGTAACTGCGATGGGGATATTCCCGCAAGGGCCCTAAATAGTAAACACCTCGCATCAGTTGCTCAAATGCCAATACGAGTTCAGAAACAAAACCAGCGTTTTGGTAATAGGCTTTCACCTGATCCGGAAAGCCATAAGTTTTGATCGGCGCAGGCAGCGGCCAGGCCCGTCCCTGATAACGTTTGACGGCATAGTTGTCCGCAATTAGTTCATACTCCAAAGATTTGGGCGGGGACTCTCTAACTTTACCCGCTGCCAGATTTTCTTTACGCCTCATACCAAATTTATAACGTGTTTTGCCAGCAATGAAACTATAGGCAAATTCTTCAACACTGATGGCTTCATTGGTTCCAGCAATCCTGGCAGCTAGAGTCAATTCTTTGACGGAAAATAATGCCTGATCTTGCTCTTTTTCAGGGTCCAGAATCCGTAAAGGTTTGAGTAATGACCAGGTTAACTCAAATGCTATTTCGCCGGGCAACTGGTGCTTACCAATCACATCGTAAAATGTACCGAGATCCACATATGCACGTTCATCCCCGGTATGCAAAACGCGTGAGCGATCTGGAGATTCTACCGTCTGCTTGAGCATCAGCAACAGTTGCAGTAGCGTAGTCTTGCCTGAACTGTTCGTTCCGAACAAAGTTGTTAGCGGTGCAAGGTGTATCTCGCCGGTGTCCCGCCACGATTTGAAATTCTGAATACGCAATTTGCTGATCATCGCTACCTCCAAAAACAGATCACAATTGGATCTGATTTACATGATGAGAAAGACAAAAGTATCTATTCAGGCTAGTAAACCTGACGAAGCCACTTATTCCCTATACCAGGTTT
>DAOOGN010000151.1:0-5533 GCA_035415725.1 Anaerolineae bacterium
TCCGCGGTTTGCTGGGACGATCCCTGGCAAGCATAACGCGGAGCGCCGCTTGGAGGCAGAGCGCCGCTTGGAGGCGGATCGCCGCTTGGAGCGGATCGCCAGATCCGCGGTTTGCTGGGACGATCCCTGGCAAGCATAACTGGGCGGGTATTTGCGCCGCGCCGTACGAGTCAGGCCAGTCAACTTGGCGAAACAATTTATTCCCTGCACCAGGCTTGACAAGGGTTTTGGTATGCCAGGGGCTTTGGGATGACGAGATAGGCGTGTTTCTTGAGCCTATCCCTCCTGCCCCCTTCTCCTCCGCTTGCGAGCAGTATATTTAGGACTTACGCAAATTTCCGTTTGTAGTGACGGCTTTAGCCGTTCTTAGCTCCTAAGAGACGCCTGAAGGCGTCACTACAAATCCTCCACCGCTTGATTCGAACCAGGCTTGCGTAAGTCCTGTATTATAACACATCACCACCAGGTGTGTGGGGAAAGATGGACGGTCAAAAGTATCCCGGGACTCAAAGCGGACCCTTTGCTAATGCCTAATTTCGCATATAATGGAAATAGGTACTTGAGAAGCTCATTATCAGGGTAAGGTTCGTCAACGGTGGGATGAAAATTTCTGCCGTAGAGAATATAGAGTTTTGGTTTTCTCTGTGGAATGTGTGTCCGCGGTGGCCATGGACCAGGGAGGTATGGGATGGACATAACGCCTTCTGTTTTGCATACGATGGATCTCTTCACGGGGTTGAGTGAAGAGCAGTTGACGGCGATTGCCAGGATCGGGCGGGTCGCCGGGTTTCATCGCGGCGATATTGTGATGCGCGAGGGCGAGCAGAGTACTTCCGTGTATGTCGTGTTGAAGGGGCAGATGGAGGTGGTCTCGGAGCTTGCGGAGAACACGACCAGCCTGGTGATTTTGGGGACGGGGCAGAACTTCGGCGAGATGGCGTTGTTGGATGCCGGCCCGCGTTCGGCGACGATCCGCTGCATCTCTGCTGAGGCGACAGTGCTCATCTTTGATGGTGCCGCTCTACTGCATTTCTGGGAGCAGGAACCCAAGGTGGGCTACCGGATGATTTTCAACATTGCCCGCGACCTGGCGTTTAAGTTGCGCATCCGGAATTTGACGGCGGTGGTGCCCAATGAGGTGATGGACCTATGATTTATAAAGTGAGTTATGTCATCGTGGGCGGGGAACGCCGGGGTGCGGTGATCAATCAGGACTATGCGCCGGAAGTCGGCGCGCAAGTGGAATTGGGCGACCAGCTATGTGAAATTCTGGAGGTCCAGGAGTTGGTGCCGCCGATGGGGGATTTTGCGTATCTCCACGTCACATGCCGCCCGCTGGGGAAGGTGCCCCCCGTCGCAGCTCCGTAAAGCGCAGCAATCTGCATAGTGTCGTTCCTCAACAAACCCCCGCCATAAGACGGGGGTTTCGTTCGCCGCTGACCTTATCCTCGGCTCAAAAAAGCCAGCAGGAGCTGTGGTGTGATGTGCGTCTCGATCCAGGCCGCGAGCAGCAGCAGCGGGCAGACCACGCTGACCATGAGCTTGAGTAAGTGTCCCAATTCACGGATCATGCCGGGCACGCCGCCACCTTCGTCGGCCGGCGTCAGGATGATGTCCCCCATCCGCATGGCCTGTGCCGTCGCCAGAATGGCCGTCGGCAGTTCTACGATCCCGTGGGGAACCACGGTCGCCCCCAGGAAAAGCCAGGGATTGAACCCGACGTTGCCGATCTGCGCGATGATGTACACGATGATGGCTACGGGAGCCAGCAATAGCAGAAGCGCCAGGATGCCCAGGGAAAAGAGACCCAACAACGCCCCGACGAGAAGCGAGCGCACGTTGTTGAGAAAGACGGCCCAGGGAGAGAAGGAGGCCACCAGACCACTTTGGGATGCCAGCGACTTAATGCTTTCCAGGTCGTGGATGGCGGTGACGTTGAAAGCCTCCGTCGGCAATGGAAAATGCGCTATGCCCCATTGACCTACGATCATGCCGCCGCCGAAAATGACCACGGTGGTGAGCAAGAGTTCAGGCCAAAGCCGGCGGATCAGGATGGGAATTTCTTTGGTGTACAGGGCCTTCAGCCCGTGATGGGGCCACGCGGCTTCCCAAAAGGTGTGAGCGGCGTAGCGCAGGTTGAGCTGGTCAATGTCGTGGCCCAAAAGCTGCTCACGGTTGAAAACGCGGATTCCAAGCCGGATGAGCAGGATGTCCAAGACCAGCAGGAACGCTACGATGAACCAGAGCGTGGTGTAGTTGGCGAAGAGCAAAAGACTGGCCTCGGCCTGCAAGAGGAACGCCATGGGAATGATGATAAAGCTGGCGAGCAGGTTAGCCGCGCGCACGCTCGTGGATTGGCTGGAGACAATGACGGCCCCGGCGACCATCACCAGGGCTTCGGTGGTCGAGAGGCCCATCGAGATCAGCAGCAGCGACGATGTGGGGCGCCAGTTCATTGAATACGTCAGCAACAGCAGATAGACAGCCATCCCCAAATAACTGGCGAGGATAGGTGGAATGGTCGCCGCGAGCAATTTGCCGATGTACAGTTGTAGATCGGTCAGCGGCGTTGCCAGGAGCGACTCCAGACTGTGGCGTTCTTTTTCCCCGCTGAACGTTTCCAGTGCGATCACCAGCGAAAACGAGCTGGGGAAGAAGCCGACCACCAGCATCAGAAATGGCAAGAGGCGCTCTATGATCAAATTGGCGCCGTATTGGTTGACGAAATTCATGCCCCGGCTGGCGGCGAGGTTCGCCAGGAACGGAAAAGCTGTCACCAGGATGACAATGGGCAGGACGATGCGCCAGTCCCGCAAGGTATCCTTGATCTCCCGGCGCGTAATCACCAGGATTGGCCCGACGGTTTCCTCCAGGTGTGACCACAAGCCGGCGCTGCCAGACTTCTCCCACGTTTGAATCATCCCTTATGCCTCCTCGACCACGCGCAGATAGACGGCTTCCAGGCTTTGGGCGACCTCGCTCAACATCACCACCGGAATGTCGGCGGCGGTGAGGGCGTGCAGGAGGGCGGGATTCGTCGCCGTGGGATCGGGGGTGCTGTAGCGGACCCAATCACCGTTGCTGTCTTGGACGGTGGCAAAACTGGCGATCAAGGCCATGACGCCGTTGTGTACCGGTTTGAGAAGGCGAATTTCCATCAGCGGCGGTCCCAGCAGTCGCGCCTTTAGTTCGGCGGACGTGCCTTGTTCGATAATTCGCCCCTGGCGGATGATGGCAATGCGGTCGGCTAACTCCTCAGCTTCCGGCAGATTGTGGGTACAGACGATAATGGTGCGCTCATTGCTGCGCAACTGGATGATGGCATTGCGGACCAGCCGCGCGCTTTCCGGGTCCATCGCCGAGGTCGGTTCATCGAACAATAGGACGGGAGGATCATGCAACAGAGTGCGCATCAACGCGATTTTCTGCGCCATTCCTTTGGAATATTCCCCCAGGCGTCGGTCGAGAGCTTCGGTGATTTTGAACGTATCGGCAAGGAAAGCTATGCGTTCCTTCCGCGCTGTGGCGGATAGCCCGCGCAACTGCCCGAAGAAGTCCAGGTACTCGCGCCCCGACATCCGGCTGTACAGACCCGGCGCTTCGGTGAGCATGCCGACGTTGCGGCGCACCAGGGGGCCTTGCGTTGCCACATCATATCCGGCGACGCGCGCCCGCCCGCCGGTCGGTTTGAGGATTGAGGACAGCATCCGGATCGTGGTGGTCTTTCCCGCGCCGTTGGGCCCCAACAAGGCCAGAACTTCGCCGGGCCGCACGGTCAACGTGATGTTGTCCACGGCCAGCAGGGTGTCAAATTGCTTGCTTAATGCTTCGACTTCGATCATGCCGCCATCCTTCCCTGAAAGGTAGCCCCAATTATACCACGATAAAAAGAGCTGACGGGTTTTTCCGCACCCATGCAGGCATGGACGGCAAGGATGACAGCTTTTGGAGGGCGAATTGGCAATTCGTCCTACACGGCAAGACACTCGACCGGTTAAGGACGCCAAATCCCTGCCCTTGTTCGGGCGGGGTCCCCCCAGCGACGCAAAACCGCCCGTAACCGTTTAGTTCTGTGAGTACTGTGTGCTGGGAGAAAATTTCCCCTCCTCCCCCAGCGAAAACGCTGGGGAGGGGGAGAAACATAAGGGGTTTTTGCCGGCAGACGCAGCCCGCCGGCAAAAACCCACGAATCTGCGCATGGCTAACGGGTGTGGAATCTCTGCCTCGATGTACTAGCGTCTGCTGTTGGCAGCCTTGCGCAGGAAAGCAGGGATCTCGACGTTGCCGGAGTCTATCATGCTGACGTTGAAAAGTTCGTGCGCCTCAACGTGGCGCGGCTGCGGCTGCACACGCACCCGTTCCTGTTTCTCGTCACTGTCGAAGCCGGTCGCAATCACCGTGATGCGTACTTCGTCATTCATCGATTTGTCGATGACGGCGCCGAAGATCAGGTTGACATCGGGGTGCGCCGTCTCGCGGATAATCGAGGCCGCCTCGTTGACCTCAAAGAGCGTCAGATTTTCGCCGCCGGTGATGTTGAAGAGGATGCCGCGGGCGCCATCGATGGTGATGTCCAACAGACGGCTGGAGATAGCCTGCTGGGCAGCTTCGAGCGAACGATTGTCCCCGGAGGCCGTCCCTACGGCCATCAGCGCCGCGCCGCCTTCCTGCATGATGGCCTTCACATCGGCGAAGTCCAGGTTGATCAGGCCGGGCACGGTGATGACTTCGGTGATGCCCTGGATGCCCTGACGCAGCACGTCATCGGCGACGCGGAAGGCGTCGGTGAGGCTCACACGCTTCTCGGTGATCTCGAGCAGCCGGTCGTTGGGGATCACGATGAGCGTATCGACCACCTGCTTGAGCGCCTCAATGCCTTCCATCGCCGAGCGGGCGCGCTTGGCTCCTTCGAAGGCGAAGGGGCGCGTCACCACGCCGATGGTGAGTGCTTTGAGTTCCTCCTTGGCGATACGGGCGATCGTAGGGGCCGCGCCCGTTCCTGTTCCTCCACCCATACCGGCGGTGATGAAGACCATGTCGGAACCTTGCAGCACGTCGCGGATATCGTCTTGCGACTCCTCAGCAGCCTTACGGCCTTCCTCAGGATTTCCGCCTGCTCCCAGTCCGCGTGTCACGCCGTCGCCGATGCGCAGCAGCTTGGGCGCATTGCACAGCATCAACGCCTGCGCGTCGGTGTTGACGGCGATAAAATCTACTCCTTGCAGTCCCTCGGCGATCATGCGGTTGACGGCATTGCTGCCGCCGCCGCCTACACCGACCACGCGGATTTGCGCAAAGTTCTCTCCTATATTAGCCATTTTGACACCTCCTTCACTGTGTTGTTTTCTGTGAGACGATAAACTACTATAATTCATGGCCGTTTCTCCTTTCTACAAATAGTCTGATAGTCAAGTAGTCCTGTGATCATTTTTCGTAGCTATTCAGGTCAGTAAACTTGGCGCAGCAACTTATTCCCTAGAGGTATCTATTCAGGCTCGTAAACCTGACGAAGCCACTTATTCCCTATGCCAGG
>DAOOGN010000152.1:0-5297 GCA_035415725.1 Anaerolineae bacterium
CCTGGCCTACCAAAGTCTACGCCAAACCTGGCATAGGAAATAAGTGGCTTCGTCAAGTTTACGAGCCTGAATAGATACAAAAAAATCTGCTTAATCCGCTCAATCGGCTGACCCTTTAGGAGGCCATGTGGAAATTCTCATTGCTAAAGAACTCGGATTTTGTTTCGGCGTGAAGCGCGCGGTGAAGACGGTGGAAGAGACTGCCGCGAACACCGAGGGGCCGGTCTACACGCTCGGCCCCATCGTCCACAACGACGAGGTGGTGGCGCAAATGCAGAACCTCGGCGTGGGAGCGAAGGATACGCTGGACGAGATTAACGCCGGCACGGTCATCATCCGCGCGCACGGTGTTCCCCCAGACGTGCTGAAGGCGGCGCGCCAAAAGGAACTGCACGTGGTGGACGCGACGTGTCCGTTGGTGATCAAAGTGCAGCAACTTGCCCGCGCCCTCCACGATGACGGCTATCAGGTCGTCATCTATGGCGCGCCGGAGCACCCGGAAGTGATCGGCATCGCCGGATGGGCAGGTGCAGGCACGGTCGTCGTCCAGAGTCTCGACGATGTGGCCGCGCTGCCCCGCTGCAAGAAGATCGGCGTGGTCTCGCAAACCACCAAGATCCCCGCCGACTACCAGGCCATCGTCGGCGCGCTGATGGGCAAATGCCAGGAATTGCGCGCTTACAACACCATCTGCGATGCCACGGCGCGACGCCAGACCGCCGCCGTGGAGACGGCGCGCCAGGTGGACGTGATGCTCGTCATCGGCGAGGCACACAGCTCCAACAGCCGCCGTCTGGCGGAAGTGTGCGCGCAGGTCAACCCGCGCACCTATCGCGCCGCCACGGTGGATGAACTGGACGCGGTGTGGTTTGTGGGCGCGGAGAAAGTCGGCATCACGGCGGGCGCTTCGACGCCGGATACGGCGATTGACAAAGTCATCGAATGGCTCAACGGATCAAGCGGGTGAATCCGTCGAGCTCATTGTAGTGAGATCCTATGCGTGTCGTAGCCATGATCCTCGCTGCCGGAAGCGGCACACGGATGAAATCCAAGATCAACAAACACCTGCTGCCGCTGGCGGGCAAGCCGGTGATCGTTCACACCCTGGAAGCGTTCGAGCGCTGCGCCGCCATCAACGCTGTCATTCTGGTCGCCAATGTGGAGAACATGGCTGCATACCAGGCGCTTATCGCGGAGTATGCCCTCACCAAAGTGGATCGCCTCGTCCTCGGTGGTGACACACGTCAGGCATCGGCCTACAATGGGCTGCGCGCGGCCGGAGAGTGCGATATAATCCTCATCCACGACGGCGCGCGTCCACTGGTCACGTCCTCAGAGATCGAGGCCGTCATCCGTGATGCGGCGGAGTACGGCGGCGCGGTTGTCGCCGTGCCGGCGAAGGATACGACCGTGCGTGCTCACAACGGTTTCATCGAGGCGTCGTTGGAGCGTAGTACGTTGTGGCAGGTGCAAACGCCACAAGGCTTCAAAGCTGCTATAATACGGGAAGCTTACGAGGCTGCCGTGCGCGACGGCGTGCAAGGCACCGATGACACGGGATTGGTCACGCGCCTGGGCGGAACGGTTAGAATCACGCCGGGCAGCTACGCCAACATCAAAATCACCACCCCTGAAGACCTGGCGGTGGCCGAGGCGTTGTTGCCTATAAGACCATGCGCGATGGATCCTTACGGCGTGTGATAGAACCTGCGGTGCAGCCCCGATCATGAATAGGACTTACGCAAATTTCCGTTTGTAGTGACGGCTTCAGCCGTTCTTAGCTCCTAAGAGACGCCTGAAGGCGTCACTACAAATCCTCCGTCGCTTGATTCGAGCCAGGCTGGCGTAAGTCCTGATGAAAATGACCGTAGGACTATCCGACTCATGACTACCAGACTAGGAGAAGACATGTTTTCCGTTGGATTTGGACAGGACAGCCATCATTTTGTGGACGAAGGGGACCCTAAACCCTTAATTTTGGGCGGGGTAGTGATCCCCGGCGAACGGGGGTTGAAGGGCAACTCCGACGCCGATGTGATCCTGCATGCCGTCTTCAACGCGCTCACGCAGGCCGTCGGCGGGCGCTCCATCGGCTACTACTGCGACAAGCTGTGCCTGGAAGACGGCATCACCGACAGCCGCGAATACCTGAAGATTCCGTTGCAGATGCTGGCAGAAAAGCACTACGTCATCAACAACCTGGGGGTCAGCGTCGAAGGTCGCCGCCCGCCCATCGAACCGTGGTCCGACGCCATCAAGCAGAGCCTCGCGCCATTGCTCGGTATCACTACAACGCAGATCGGCATCAATGCCACCAGCGGTGAGAAGCTGACCGCCTTCGGGCGTGGCGAGGGCATCCAGGTGTTCGCTATCGTCAGTTTAACGTCAACGGATTGAACAGATGTTGACCTTCAACTTTGGACTTTGGACTCAATGACCGAACTGACCATCAAAGCTTACGCCAAAATCAATCTGACGCTGGAAATCGTCCGGCAGTTGCCGTCAGGCTATCACGAAATCAAGTCGGTGATGCAGCAGACGGCGCTAGGCGATGATATCACCATCAGCGATGCTCATGCCGGCATCACCATCGAAAGTGCAAGCAACAACGTCCCGCACAACGCGCGGAATTCGATCTGGAAAGCCGCTGTACTGCTCAAAGAGCGCTGCGGCGTGGAGCACGGCGTGAAATTCAAGCTCAACAAACACATCCCCGTCGGTGGAGGAATGGGCGGCGGCAGCGCCGACGCGGCTGCCACATTGGTGGGGCTGAACAAATTCTGGCAGTTGGGGCTGTCGCAGGCAGAACTATTGGAGATCGGCCAGGAGATCGGGATGGATGTGGTATTCTGCGTCCTGGGCGCCACGGCGCTGGCAACGGGACGCGGGGAAATCGTCCACCCCCTACCCTCGCCGCCTAGACTGCACCTCGTCATCGTCAACCCCGGCGTGTTCGTGTCGACGCGCACCGCTTACGCGGGGTTAAAGGTGGATCAACTCACCTTCACCGACAAGAGCGCGCAGATGATCGATGCTATCCGACGACAGGATTTCGCGGGCATCGTCAACAGCCTGCATAACGATTTCGAGAGCACCGTTTTGAACGAATATCCGGCCATCGACGCAGCCAAACGCAGCTTGCTCGAAGCCGGCGTAGAAGCCGCGTTGCTGGCGGGGTCGGGCGCGAGCGTCTTCGGCATTGTCCAAACGGAAGCGCAAGCCCACGCCATCGCCACGGCGCTCAAACCGCGCTATCCCTTCGTGTGTGCCACGCACACCCAGATTTAGAAACTGTGGATGGGAGATTGGTATTCCAAGGTTTCAACGAGCGGAGAAGAGTCTCTATGACTGAGTTGAAAAATGTCAGTCAGAGGCGGAGTCCCCAACAAGTTGGGGCCATAGTTGAGGAGAACAGTGATGCGTAGAATATCCAAGCCTATCAGTATCGGGGGCGTCGTCGTGGGGGGCGGAGCCCCGATCGTCGTCCAGTCAATGACGAACACCGACACCCGCGACGCCCCGGCCACCATCCGCCAGATTCACGCGCTGGAAGAGGCTGGCTGCGAAATCATCCGCGTGGCCGTGCCGGATCACGCGGCTGCCGAGGCGTTGTCTGCCATCAAAAAGGACATCCACATCCCCCTGATCGCCGACATTCACTTCGACTATCGGCTGGCCCTCGCTGCGCTGGATGCCGGCGTGGACGGCCTACGCCTGAATCCCGGCAACATCGGTTCGGCGGAGCGCGTGCAGCAGGTCGTGCGCCAAGCGAAAGAACGCCAGGTGCCGATTCGCATCGGCGTCAACGCAGGCTCGTTGCCCCAAGACCTGGACGAGGACCCTGCCCTTTCCACCGTCGATAAAATGGTCGCGGCGGCGATGCGCCACGTGAAAATCCTGGAAGACCTGGACTTCACCATGATCAAACTCTCGCTCAAAGCCTTCGACGTGCCCACCACCGTGGAAGCGTACCGCCGCATCGCCGCACTGACACCGTATCCGCTGCACCTGGGCATCACCGAGGCCGGACTGCCCGACGTGGGGGCAATCCGCTCTGCCGTGGGCCTCGGCGTGCTGCTCTATATGGGCCTGGGCGACACTCTGCGCGTTTCGCTCACCGGCGATCCGCTCGATGAGGTGAAAGTCGGCTACGAAATCCTCAAAGCGCTCAATCTCCGCCAACGCGGTCCGGTGATGATCTCCTGCCCCACCTGCGGGCGCACGGAAATCGACCTGGTGACGCTGGCGCAGCAAGTCAGCGAACGGCTACAAGCCATCCAAGAACCGCTCAAGGTCGCGGTGATGGGCTGCGTCGTCAACGGGCCGGGGGAAGCAAAAGGTGCAGACTTCGGGCTGGCGGGCGGCAAGGGCAAGGGCGTGATTTTCCGCCAGGGCAAAATCGTGCGCACCGTGCCGGAGGCAGAACTGCTGGACGCGCTGATGGCCGAGATCGAGGCCAGCCTGAAAGTCCCCTTCGCCACCTGACAAGGGTGGCTGAATTAGTTACTTTTTTTGTGGGTTTTTGCAGGCGGGCTGCGCCCGCCTGCAAAAACCCCTTATTTTTCTCCCCCTCACCAGGGTTCGTCCATGGCCGTCTGAATAGTGAGCGCCAGGCTGAGCCGTGACGGGATTGGAAAGATTATGGCCGTGAGCAGTATAGAATGCTCATTCCCTAACGGCTGATATACACAGCCAGGGTGCTGATGATGAAAGCCACCAGCAACACGATGACGATAAACGTGGCGAGTTGCCGTTCCAGTTTGGTAGGCTTCACCAGACGTCCAGAAATCCAGAGGAAGACGCCGCCGGCCAACCCGAATCCCAAGAGCACACCGATAGTGTAAGTGATGGCGGTCGCCATTAAGCGCGGCAAATCCACGGTGATGATGAGCCGCCCAAACACGGCGAGGGCGAAACGGCTGCCCAGAAACGCATAAACGCCGGCAATGATCAACGCGCTGCCCATCATCAACACGCCGAGGGTCCGTTTTCTGCCGCGTTCGATCCACCAGGTGATCGCCCCCAGCACCAAAAGCGCCAATGCAAAAGTGAAAACAACAATCGAGAGGAATTCAATCGCCATAGGTTCCTCCAGAAATAGTCTGGTAGTCGCGAGTCGGATAGTCTGTGGTTGCAGTTACGTCATTTTCGCATCAAGCACGCCAGTTCGGGACTTCGCCGCCTTGCAACGTAAGACAATCGTATCTATTCAGGCCAGTAAACCTGACGAAGCCACTTATTTCCTATGCCAGGTTTGGCGTAGACTTTGGTAGGCCAGGTGCTTCTGTATGACAAGA
>DAOOGN010000153.1:0-4953 GCA_035415725.1 Anaerolineae bacterium
ACCTGGCATAGGGAATAAGTGGCTTCGTCAGGTTTACTAGCCTGAATAGATACGGCGAAAAGTAGTTCCAAACTCCTATTGCGGCGCCTATCCATATAACCTATAATGTAAGCAGTGAGGTATGATTCGTGGCAACCGTTGAGTTCTGTGAGTCCTGTGTGCTGTGAAGAGATTCCCCCTCCCCCTGTCCCCTCTCCAGCAGACTGGGGATATGACATCGATCTCCGGTGAGCGTGAGGAGAACATGCAGAAAGCCATCGAATGTTATCAAAAGGCGCTTAAAGTCTATGCAGCGACGCCCTCGTCGGGCGGCTATGCCGAGTTGCAACTCAAACTGGGGAAAACCTATGCCGCCTTGCCCGGCGGCTGGCATGCTGAGAAACGATCGGTACACCTGCGTCGGGCGATTGACTGCTACAAAGCCGTTCTCACCGTCTACACCCGAGAGTCAGCGCCCTTTGACTATGCCCAGACCCACGTCGAACTGGGAAATATCTACATGCAACTCAAAGATGGCGACCAGGAGGAAAACCTGCAAGCTGCCATTGCCTGCTACCAAGAAGCATTGCGCTGCTGGCTCAAAGATATCCCTTCTGTTGGCTCGCCGTATCCACTCATCGCCCAGGAGAAGATGACTTCGGCTTGCCTTGATCTGGCGCATCTTTACATCAAACAGGGCCGCATCGAGCGTATCCAGGGACTCTATCAGGAAATCCGGCAGCTTTACGCTGACGAGGCGTTGTAAGCGCACGTTTTCTTCTGTATTAGTATTAGGACTGTAACTACAGGACTTACGCAAGCCTGGCTCGAATCAAGCGGCGGAGGATTTGTAGTGACGCCTTCAGGCGTCTCTTAGGAGCTAAGAACGGCTAAAGCCGTCACTACAAACGGAAATTTGCGTAAGTCCTAACCATTCAGCTATTCTTGCCATGTGGCGCAGGGAATAAGTTGCTTCGCCAGGTTGACTAGCCTGAATGGCACCCAATCTTGGCGCTCTCTGCGCACCCGGCGGTAAAATGGCCCCGGTGGGCGTAAGTCCTGCTACGGCTGTACGTCGGTCAGCGGTAGAAGCAAACTCGTATCGCCGTTGACCGCGAGATAGTCCCCGTTTTCTTGCCGATAGAATCCCACCCGCAGGCGATAGTCGCCCGCCGGCAAGTCGTCAGGAATGAACAGCGTGTGAGGGTCGGCCACGATCTCGCCCTCAACCCACAGCGACGTGGGATAACCGTTGGTCTGCGGTGCCTCATCCACCTGTGCCACAATGTGCCCCTCCGTCACCTCGAACACATGCACAAAGACAAGATAATCCTCCGTCATCTCCGCCGCGGCCTGCCAATACAGGGTCACATCCAGCGGCTGCCCCGCCTGAAACGTCCCCACGTCGTAGCCGAGCAGTCGAACCCGCGCGCCGAAATCCGCCGTGAAAGGATGCGCCACGTGCGGCGGCGTAAAAGTGTGCGCCACCGCCTGAATGTCGACCTCCCCTAACACGGCGACGGTTGCTTGTCCGATGGACAACGTCAGCGTGTAATGGCCCGGCGGCATGGCCTTGGGAATGCGTAGGGTGTAACGATCCTCGATGATCGTGCCCGTCTGCCACTGCGAGAACCCATAGCCACGCGCCGGCGCGCCGGCGTAGAACGTGTGTTGCTGCGGGCCGCTCAGCCTCAGGCTGACGTCGTCCTGCGGCCGAGAAGCGCCTGTCGCCTGCCAACACAGCCTGAGCAGCGTGGCTTCGCCGGGACGCAGGGAATCCGGCAAGGGCGTGTATCCCAGCAACAGCACCCCCGCGTGCGCCGTACCGCCGTCGCGTGGAATGCCAACACAGGCTTCGGCGGATTGCGCCTCATCAGGTGCGGACGCCAGCGGCAAAAGCGTCGTCGTCAGCGGAAAGCGCGCCTCCAACCCTGCGAACCGTTCTGCGACCAAACGTGGCAGCGCTTCCCCGCTGTCAGGATTGAAGAAGCCCACGCCGATCTGGTAGCCGTCCACGGGCGGCGTGCCTACCGGGGGAACGAGGAGAAACCGGTCAAAAACCACATCGCCCACCGTCCACTGTTCCGGCGGATAGTGGAAAGCGGTGGTACGCACCCACTCGCCGGTGTCCGGGTGCCACAGGCGCACAACTGGCTGGAGCGTGGTGTACGGCGCGCCGACCGACCACGTGATCTGGATAGCGCACGGTTCCGCCACGCGGCATGGGCCGACGGCGTGGGCATCGTAGACCTGCACGACGTGCGCGAAGTCGGCAACCGGCGGCGGCGTTGGACGCAAGGCGGCGATCTGCGCCGCCGTGAGGCGCTGTACCCACAGCGCGGGTTCCCCGGCAGGATCGGTCAAAACGGTGGATTGCCACTGCCGGGTGATGGCGTCGGGCCAGGCGGTCGGCGGCGTGAGCGAACGCGGCAGCATATAGACGGCATCCCCGGCGGGCGGCAGTACGAGCGTCATACCGCCGGTGAGCCATTTGGCCTGAGGGTACTGGCGCGCCAGCGCGGCCACGGTGGGATGGCGGTAGTGTTCACTGGCAATGTAGACGGTGGTGTGCGATGCCTCTGTCGCGTCCAACGCCTTGGCCGCCAGCAGCATCTCGCCGTCGGCAGAATAGAACAGCGCAGCGGAGGTGGCCCATTGGCGGTAGGCACGTCCGGTCGTCAACCCGCCGAGCAGCAAAAGCAGCCAGAGGCAAGCAGCCAGCGGCGAGAAACGGTTTTTTACATCTGTCGAGCGCTGTGTTAAATCGCCTTTGAGTGCGCCGCTGAGCCAAACGACGCCATACGCCGGCAGGATGGCAATAAAGGGGAACAGCCCGACCAGGCGCAGGTTGCTCGGCGTGATCTCCGAAGTCGCCAGCGCGCTGGGAAGCAGCATCGTCGCTATCGCGGCGACGACGAAGAGCCGCGCTGTGTCATCCGGCGTCTCCTTCCGCCCCGTGCACAAGATAGCCGCCAGCCCGATCAAAGCCAGCCCTGCCGAGACCGCGTCCAGAACCGGCTTGCCGGGGATGTTGAAACGGATGTAGGGATCGCCGGCGCCGGGCCAGACCAGTGCACGGATGCAGAGGCCCAAGCCGCGCAGTGCATCGCGCCATGTCGGCGCCGCCACCTGGGTGATGCGTGTGGTAAAAGCATCGGGATAGCGCACAAAGTAGAGTCCCAACGGGGCAAAGACGATCAGGGCGGCCAGCAGCGCCAGGCCAAACTGCCCTGCCCGCCGCAGACGTTCATCCCGCCGCGTGTGGATAAGCACCCAGCCAAGCGCCAGCGCGAGCGGCAGGGGGAACAAGCGCGCCGCCAGGTACGTGTAGCCGGTGAGACCGAGGAAGGCGCCGCCGGCCGCGAACCAACGGCGTTTGCCACTGCGCAAGCCATGCCAGAGCGCCGCGACCGTCAACGCCTGGAGAAGCGGCTGTGAAATCGCCCGGAATCCGTAGCGGCTCAACAGCACATGGGGGAAAGCCACTGCCACCCATCCCGCCGCCAGCAGTGCCATCCAGCGCGCGCGTCGGTCTGACCCAAACAGCGCGCGAGTGACGGCGTAAGTCGCGGCGACGGTGAGCACGCCGAACATGGCCGCATTCAAGCGCAGGCCCCACGGCGCACCGCCCGTCGCCTCTACCCACAACGCCCCCGCATAGAAGAAGAGCACTTCCTTACCGGTATAGGCACGTATGAACACCGGCCGATAGTCACCAGAAGCTATCTGCCGGGTAAGGATGACGTTGGCGGCTTCATCGTAGTGTAGCCCTACGGGTAAGTTCGGCAGCGCGGTCACACGCAACGCGGTGGCGACCAGCAACACGACCACCATGACGAAAGTATCACAGCGTTTCATCGCAGAGGTATTATACCCTCAAAGACCACAAATTGCTTCTGGGTTGGGCATACGCCAGATGATGGGAAAAGGGAACGATTCAGCTACCCTTGCCAGGTGGCGAACGGGATTTTGGGGAAGGTTCGTCATGGATTGACCCGTCTGGGTTTCCGCGCTTGCCAAGGTATAGTATAATCGTGGGCACGGTAGACGAAACGAACCGTAATTTGAGCGAAGGACTTTCTGAATCATGCGCGAACATCTCAAAGAACTGTGGGCATACCGCGAGCTGGTTTATAACCTGGTGGTACGCGATCTCAAGGTACGTTACAAAAACTCATTGCTCGGCATCCTCTGGTCGTGGCTGAACCCTCTGCTGATGATGCTGATCTTCACCTTTGTGTTTGGTTATATGTGGCGCAACCGGGCTATCGACAATCCGCATATCCTCTTCTTGAGTGCGTTGCTGCCGTGGAACTTCTTTGCCGGCTCCGTCATGGGGGGACTGCAGAGCATTGTGGGGAACAACTCCCTGGTGAAAAAGGTCTATTTCCCCCGCGAGGTGTTGCCCATTTCGGTGGTGCTGTCCAATCTGGTGAACTTTCTGATTTCGCTGCCGGTACTGCTGATCTTGATTCTCGTTTCCGGCATGCCGTTGACGGGCTGGCTGCTATTCTTACCGGTGCCCATTCTGATCCAGGTGACCTTTGCCCTGGGGATTGTGCTGTTTCTTTCCACCGTAGAGGTGTTCTACCGGGACACGCACATGATGATGGATGTAGGTATGCAGGCGTGGTTCTTTCTCACGCCCATTGTGTACACATTCCACGACCTGCCGGAGAAACTCACCCTGTTCGGTGTCACATTTAATCCCCAGGTTTGGTTGTTCCGGCTCAATCCTATGGCCTCGATCATCAACACCTACCAGGATATCCTCTACCACGGCACACTGACGGAGCTTGACTTCCTGGCGCGTACAGCGGTGACGGCGTGCGTATTCCTGGCCTTTGGATATTGGTTTTTCTTGCAGCATAGCAAGCGATTCGGGGAAATGGCTTAACGTCGTTCATACGTTTGTGGAGGTTAACTATTCAGCCACCTTTGCCAGGTGGCGAACGGGACTTTGGGGAGGGCACA
>DAOOGN010000154.1:0-4607 GCA_035415725.1 Anaerolineae bacterium
GTACTGCGTGGGGGGAGTTGGTACACTGAAGGACCAACACTATGCCGGTGCGGCTATCGCCGCAGGAGCGTTTCCCGGGTACGGGGGCGGCAGCTGGGGGTTTCGTTGCGTCCGAACCTCTCCTCATAACCCTTGAACCTTGTTCCTTGTCCATTGTTCCTTGAAACCTTGTTCCTCCCGCGCGTAGCGCGGGCCTTTGGGGTCTGGGGCGAAGCCCCAGTCGCGCAAAAATCGATTTTTGGCATTTTCTGACACAATGAAGACCTACAAAAATCTGTACCCGCAAATCTGTGCGTTTGACAACCTCTACCAGGCCCACCGCCAGGCCCGCAGAGGCGGCAAGCGCAAGCAGCCGGAAGTCGCCGAATTCGAGCACAACCTGGGCGAAAACCTGCTGGCGTTGCAGACCGAGTTGCTGGCGCAGACCTACACGCCCGGCCCGTACCGCAACTTCATCGTCATCGAGCGCAAAGAGCGCAAGATCAGCGCCGCACCGTACCGCGACCGGGTGGTTCACCACGCGCTCATCAACGTCATCGGCCCCATCTTCGAAGCCCGCTTTATCCACGACACCTACGCCAACCGGGTGGGCAAAGGGACGCACGCCGCCTTGGATCGAGCGCAGTTCTTCGCCCGGCGCTATCCCTATGCCCTCAAGTGTGACGTGCGTGAGTTCTTCCCCTCCATCGACCACGCCATCTTGCGCGACCTGCTGGCGCACCACATCGCCTGCCTGCGCACACTGTGGCTTATCGACCGCATTTTGACAAGCGGAGAGGGCATCCTGACCGATCGCTACACTATGCAGTGGTTCCCCGGCGACGATCTCTTTGCTGTCCATCGTCCACGCGGCCTGCCCATCGGGAATCTCACATCCCAACATTGGGCCAACCTGTATCTGCACCCACTAGATATGTTCGTCAAACACGAGTTGCACTGCAAAGCTTATGTGCGCTACAGCGATGACAGCGTGCTTTTTGCCGCTGACAAGTCTACATTGCACCAATGGCGTCAAGCCATCATCGAACGCCTGCAAACCCTGCGCCTGACCATTCACGAAGAACAAGCCCAGGTCTTCCCCGTGAAGAATGGCATCGACTTTCTCGGCTGGCGCGTTTTTCCGCACTATCGTCGCCTGCGGCGGGAAAACCTGCGCTTTGCTATCAGACGGTTGCGTCAACAACAAACGGCTGTGGCGCGCGGCCAGTTATCGTTTGCGGATTTGAGCGCCTCGGTGCAGGCGTGGTTGGCCCACGCCGCGCACGGCAACACATACCAGGTGCGTCGGCGCGTCCTGCGGCGGTTTGTGTTTCAAAGGATATCCTCCCCACGGCGTCCGTCGAGGAAAGCACAAAGAGCAGGTTGAGATGACAAAAGAAGCCCCGATCTATCCACTCGTCCACGATATGCTGGCCTGGCTGGTGCCTCATCTGGAAGGTTGGCCGCGTCCTCAACGTTTCTTCCTGGCGCAACAGGTCTTGGAAACCGCCACGCAGTTCTATCGCCTGTTACTCCGCGCGCGGAAGGTGGATGCCGAAGCACGCCGCCGCATATTGTTGGATGCGGACGTGGAGTTAGAGACGCTGAAATCAATGTTACGACTGGGACAGGAACTGCACTATATGAGCCTGGACCAATACGAGCACATTTCCAGGATGTTAGTGGATATTGGTAAGCAGCTCGGCGGCTGGCGTGTTTCGTCGGAGAAGCAACGCTGACCGCCTTTGTGGGGCCGGGGTCGCTATGCCGGTGCGGCTATCGCAACAGGAACAATCCCAGGAACAGGAACAACAACAGGGGGTTTCGTTGCGTCCGCACCCCTCCGAACCTGCAACGCTACGATGCGGCGTGTTTACGGATACGCCGAACGGCAGTATGATTGAGGAGAGGTTCAGATCCCGTGTCCCGGTCGGGCGCGCGCCTTCACAGGAACGCGCCAGGCCGAATACACCGATGCCCCGGTCGGGCCAGTAGGGGCAACCCTTGTGGTTGCCCACATCGTGGGTTGCCCAGACCGTCCGGCCGGGGCGATGTGCCTATCAGTTTCCCAGGCGTTGCAGGAACGCCAGCAGCGCGGGAGAACCGGTTGCCGCTGCCAGGGCCGCCAGCAGCGCCCACAACCAGCGCGTGCGGATGCGCAGGTGCAGACGGAACCAGCCGTCGCGGGCTGTCATCGTCAAACGAGTCGTGTATTTGTCTTGTGTTGCCATCATCAACCTCCTATGTGAATGTGATTTGTGATGATGACCGGTCATCTACCTATCAGTGTATCCAGGCAACGTTGAATCCAAAGGCAAAACGCAGCCCAAATCGTTGAACAGCGTTGAACAGGAGTGAGTCTATGGAAAAACCACAGACATTTTCAGAATGGATCGCCTACTATCTCGATCTACTGACAGGCCAGGGGCGCACCCAGGCCAAAATCGCGCAGCAGATGCGCGTCCATCCAAGCCTGCTCACCAAATGGAAGGCCGGCGACTACGGCGACAAACCCACCTTCGACAACGTCACCGCCTTCGCCGACGTGGCGCGCCTGACGCCGCAGCAGCGTGTAGACCTGCTGCGCGCCGCCGGATACGACGTGCCGGTTTCCACGGTGCTGGATGCGCCGGAGTATATCGCCGCCCGCGAGCGTTACCTGGCCGTGCTGCGCGAGCGGTACGGCATCGTCGAAACCCATGCATTCACCGCACTGTCGCAGGATGAAGGGGTGGGCAATCCCCGGCGTTTGCCTCTCTTGGGGCCAGATGGCGTGTACGTGCCCTTATGCTTCGATGCACCGGCTGTACGGCAGGCAGGGCGTCAGCGCGAGTTTCCCAAGCAATCAGGAGTATCTACCGAAGCCTTCTGGGAATCCACGCCGGAGACTTTGCCGGAGATCCTCAAACTCCTTCCCGGCCACCTGGCCATTATCGGTGACGCGGGGAGCGGCAAAACTACAGCCCTCCACGTCATCGTCAGTGCGTTGGCCTCTGCTAATCCAGAAACAGCTTTCGGCGCGCGCTTCTCCGTCTTGGACAATGCGCGTCCCCTCCCCATCTTCCTGCCCTTGCGCTTGTTTGAGCAGGCGTGTAACCTGGCGGACAATGCATCCCACAATGGCAATACCTATACGCACTGCCCGGATGATCTCTTGCGCTTTGTGGATGACTGGTTCGCGCAGTGGGAGACTGGCGTCGAACTGCCGGAGGGCTTTCTCGCCAGCCACATCCGTGGGGGCCGGGCGTGGTTTTTGTTGGATGCGCTGGACGAAGTCGCCAATACTGCACACCGGGTGACCGTGCGCAATGTCATCCAGAATTTAGCCGGCCAACTCAACGGCACGCGCTTGATCGTCACGGCGCGCGTGGCTGCCTACCGCGACATCCGGCTCGACGAACGTTTCACGGTGGTTACAGTGCGTGACCTGGACGATACTCAGCGCGGGGATATGGTGCGCGCCATCTATCGCGGCCTGGCGCTACCTGACCACGCGCGCCGGGCCGACGATTTGGTGGAGCGCTTTGCCGGGTCCAAAGAGCTGCAAGCGTTGGGGCGCACACCGGTGATGGTGTGGACAGCCGCCGTCATCCATGCCCTGCGTGGCGAGTTGCCCGACAGCCGCGCCGCTCTTTACGACGCTTACGTGGACATCCTCCTCAAGCAATCGTTCAAACGCACGCGCTATGACGTGACTACGGTAGACATCCTGGCCGAGGGGCAGGGATGGCCGTTGGCAGATCGCCTGCACTACCTCACTTACGCTGCTTTCCAGGTGCACACCATGCTGGCAGGACATCCGGAGCGCCACGACGAACAGCGGGTGGTCATCGGCGAAGATGAATTGGCCGATGACGTGCTGGCCCCATACTTCCACGCGAATCTGGGATATACCCGGCGCGAAGCCCGGGACCGCGCGCGCGAGTTCATCACGCTGATGGTCGAGCGCAGCGGCCTGCTTTACGAGACAGATCAGGGCTATACCTTTGGCGATCACCTGACAATGCAGGAGTTTCTGGCAGCCTATTATCTGGCCGAAAATTACGCCCTGGAAGATCCGGCGGGCTACGCGGCGTTCTTTCAGAAACAGGCGCGCCACATCTGGTGGCGTGAAGTGGTGCTGTTGGCAGCAGGCTACCTGGGTCAGAAAGCGGGTTTTCAGGGAAGCAAATTCCTGACACAACTGGCCAAAGAAGATGATCCGGTGAGTGCGTTGACATCTCTGGCTCTGGCCGGCCGGGGATTGTTACAACTACGCGCCGGTCGCAAGCGTCCGCGGTGGTATGCCACGCTGGCACAGGACTTCGCCAACCGGCTTTATCGTCTGGTGTACGCTGAGTCCGTGAACGCACCGGTCACGGCTCGCCAAGAAGCGGGATTGGTGTTGGGCCTTCTCTATGGGATGCCGGGCGAAGAGAGCAGTCTGCAAGACCCGCGCTTCACCGCTCCATTGGGCCTGCCGGACTTTATAGAGATTCCCGCCGGCACGTTCTGGATGGGCGGGGACAAACGTACAGACAAGGACGAGTGTCCCCGCCACCAGGTGACCCTGGACGCTTACGCGATGGCTAAATACCCCACCACCAATGCGATGTATGCGCGCTTCATCGCTGATGAAGGGTATACCA
>DAOOGN010000155.1:0-4602 GCA_035415725.1 Anaerolineae bacterium
AACCTGGCATAGGGAATAAGTGGCTTCGTCAGGTTTACGAGCCTGAATAGATACTCGAGAGATTGCCATAGCCAGAAAGGGAAGTGATGAAACACGTTGCAGAAATCAGACAGAAAGTACAGCAGCAGCAGGATGACATCATCCAGTTCATGCGCGACATTTGCGCGATTCCGAGCATGGAATCGCAGATTGGGCCGGTGGGCGAGCGTATCCAGGCCGAAATGCGCAAACTCGGCTATGACGAGACGCGCTTCGACAAAATGGGCAACACCATCGGGCGCATCGGCGATGGGCCGAAGGTCATCGTCTACGACTCGCACATCGACACGGTGGGCGTCGGCGATCCTAACGAATGGCCCTGGGACCCGTTCAAGGGCAAGGTGGAGAACGGCTTCCTGTACGCGCGCGGCGCGTGTGACGAGAAAGGCAGTACGCCCGGCATGGTGTATGGGCTGACCGTCGCCCGCGACTTGGGTCTGCTCGACGGCTACACCGTCTATTACTTCGGCAACATGGAGGAATGGTGCGACGGGATCGCCCCCAACGCCTTTGTGGAAGTCGATCCCAAAGTGCGTCCCGACTTCGTCGTCATTGGCGAGCCGACGAAGATGCGCGTCTATCGCGGGCACAAGGGCCGCATCGAGTTGAAGATCACGGCGGCGGGACGGTCGGCGCACGCGGCTTCGCACTATCTGGGCGATAACGCCGTCTACAAAATGCTGGCGGTGATTATGGAAGTCCGTGAACTGGATCGCCGGATGCGCTTCGGGCTGTGCAGCCATCCGCTGCTGGGCCATGCGTCTATCGCTGTGACCGATGTGGAGGTGCGCACGGCCTCGCTCAATGCGGTGCCCGACCGGTTCACCATCTACCTGGACCGCCGCACCACGCTCGACGAGACGCGCGAGAGCACCATCGCGCAGGTGCGGGGGCTGATCGCCGATTACATGCAGCACGAAATCGTCGTCGAGGAGCTGTTCTACGACACGCCCTCGTACACAGGCTTCGTCTTCCCGGTCAATAAATACTTCCCGGCCTGGGCTATGCCGGACGATCACCCGTTGGTGCAAGCCGGACAGCGGGCGCTTGCAGCCCTGTGGGGTGAGGCGCAGCCGCTCGGCACGTGGGATTTTTCCACGAACGGCGTCTATTGGGCGGGCAAGGCGGGGATTCCGGCCATCGGTCTGGGGCCGGGCGACGAGAAAACGGCGCACACGATGCATGAGCACGTATCGCTGGACGACGTTGTGCGCGCGGCGGAATGGTACGCCTGCCTGCCGCAGGCCATCGCAAAAGAGGATGTGTGACCCCAATGCAGAAAACTTGTCAAGGGATTTCGTAACTGTTCAGGCGGGACGCACTTTTACACTTGATATGATAATGGAAAGCGCAAAAATCGCCATTTGAGCCTGGAATAAGTGCGTCCCACCTCTAAGCTGAATAGTTACGGGATTTCTTAACTTTCAACTTTTGATTTGCAACTCTAAACTATTTTTCCAAGGAGGTTTGCCTATGCGTAGTTTTATGGGTCGTGACATTTTGTCTTTGAAAGAGTTCGAACGGAATGAGTTCTGCCACGTCTTCGAGGTGGCTGAAGAAATGGAGCCGATTGCGCGCGAGCGTCGCAACACGGACTTGCTCGCCGAGAAGACGCTGGTCACCGCGTTCTACCAGCCTTCCACGCGCACGCGCCTGGCACACGAAGCCGCGATGCACCGCCTGGGCGGACACGTCACCGGCTTCTCCGACGCCAAGATGACGCGCGCGGGCGACTGGTACCAGGAGTCCATCAAGGATACCGTTCACATGCTGGAGTTCTACGGCGACGTGATCGTGATGCGTCACTTCCAGCAGGGTGCGCCGCACGAGGCCGCCAGATGGGCCAGCGTGCCGATCATCAACGGTGGCGACGGCTGGGGTGAACATCCCACTCAAATCCTCACCGATCTTTACACGGTGCTGCGCGAGAAAGGCCACATCGACGGCCTGCGCTGGTTGGCGGTCGGCGATATGCGGATGCGGACGATGCACTCGCTCGGCTACGCGCTGACGCAGTTCGACTGCCCGATCACGTTTGTCGCGCCGCCCGCGAACGCGCTCTTCGATAATTCACCGGATATGCAAATGCCGGAAAGCTACAAGGCGGATTTCCGCCAGTACGCGCTCGATTTCAGCGAGGCAGAGCATGTCGAGCAGGCCATCGCCGATGCGGACGTGATCCTGGTCGAGCCGGTGATGCAACCGGATTACACCAAGGCGCGCGACGAGCGCAAGGGCGATGCCGGTTTCACCCCCGACAATTACAAGATCACCCGCGAGCTATTGATGCACAAAGCCAAGTCCGACGCGATCCTGCTGCACTCACTGCCGCGCATGGACGAAATCCCCACCGACGTGGATATCACCCGCTGGTCCCGCTACTGGCAGGAAGCCTTCAACGGTGTTGTGATGCGCATGGCACTGTTGGCGCTCGTGTTGGGGGCGATGGAGTAAGTTTCTCGGGTTTGCGCGCGGCCCGGCCGCGCGCAAACCCTCATCTGATGCAAGGAGTGATGTATTATGATTACGAATTTACGTGGCAGAGACTTAATCGGCGATTTGGATTTTTCGAAGGAAGAGGTCGAAACGGTATTGGACGTAGCCTGGGACTTGAAGCGCAAGCGGGCGCTGGGCGAACCGCACCCCTATTTGCGCGACAAAGTGCTGGCAATGTTGTTCTTCTTCAGCAGTACCCGCACTCGCGGGTCGTTTGAAGCCGGCATCGCACAGTTGGGCGGACATGGCGCGTTTATTGATTCCAAGACGACGCAGATTGCCCACGGCGATACGCCCAAAGAGATCGGCGAGATCTTTGGGCGCTATTTCGACGGTCTCGCCATCCGCCACTGCGACTGGGGCTCCGGCAACTCTTACATCAACGCTGTGGCTCAAGCCGCGCGCTGCCCGGTGCTGAACATGCAGTGCGACATCTATCACCCCTTCCAATGTCTGGCCGACCTGATGACGATTATGGAAAAGAAAGGCCGCGACCTGCGCCAGAAGCGCATCGTCGTCTCGTGGGCGTATGCCGCCTCGTATCTCAAGCCGATCTCCGTGCCGCAGTCGCTCATCCTGCAAATGCCGCGCTTCGGCATGGACGTGACGCTCTCGTATCCGCCGGAGTTCGAGCTGATGCCGGACATCGTCGCTGAGGCGCAAGCGCAGGCGCAGCAGTACGGCACCGCCTTCGATATTGTCCACGACATGGCCGAGGGTTTTGAGGATGCCGACGTGGTCTACGCCAAATCGTGGGGGCCGCTGCTGACCACCGCCGACCCCGCCGAGGGCAAGCGCATCCAGGATCAGTACAAGGACTGGATCACCGACGCGGCCAAGATGAAGCGAGCCAAGCCGGACGCCATCTATATGCACCCCCTTCCCGCCGACCGCGACATCGAAGTGACCAGCGAAGTGATGGACGGCCCCAATTCGGTCGTCTTCGACCAGGCCGAGAATCGCCTCCACGCGCAAAAAGCCGTGATGGCGTTGACGATGTGGTAGGAGACTAACATGAGCGAACGAAAATGGGCCGTCATTGCGATTGGCGGCAATTCCCTGATCAAGGACAAGAACCACCAGACGGTACAGGATCAATATCAGGCCGCGCAGGAGACGTGCCATCACATCGCCGACATGATCGAGATGGGATGGGACGTCGCCATCGGGCACGGGAACGGGCCGCAGGTCGGCTTCATCCTGCGCCGTTCGGAGATTGCGGCGAAAGTCGCCGGGATGCATGAGGTGCCGATTGACGTCTGCGGCGCCGACTCCCAGGGCGCGATTGGCTACATGCTTCAGCAGAACTTGAACAACGAGTTCTACCACCGCAAGATCAAGAAGAGCGTCGCCACGGTGATTACCCAGGTGCTGGTAGACAAGAACGACCCGGCCTTCCAGCATCCCACCAAACCCATCGGCGGTTTTATGGATGAGACCGAAGCACAGCGGCGCGTCGCTGAAGAAAACTGGGCGGTGGTCGAAGACGCCGGGCGCGGCTGGCGGCGGGTGATCGCATCGCCGCTGCCCAAAGAGATCATCGAAATCGATGTCGTCCAGGCATTGCTCAACAGCGGCATTTGCGCCATTACCGTAGGCGGCGGCGGCATCCCCGTCATCGAGGACGAGCACGGCAACTATTACGGCACGGCGGCCGTCATCGACAAGGATTACGCTTCATCACTGCTGGCGCAGAAGATCAAAGCGGACCTCTTCCTCATCTCCACCGCCGTTGAAAAGGTTTACATCCACTTCAACACGCCGCAACAGAAGGCTATCGACGTGATGACGGCCTCCGAAGCCCGCCAGTACATCGCCGAGGGGCACTTCGCCAAGGGCAGCATGCTGCCCAAGATCGAAGCCATCCTCTGGTACCTCGACGCCGGCGGCAAAGAGGCGCTTATCACCGACCCGGCGCACATCATCCCGGCGCTGCGCGGCGAGACGGGAACGCGGATTGTTCCCGGTTAGTCGGAGAGTCGAAAGTAGCCGGATAGTCGGATAGTCAAAATATCGTATCTATTCAGGCTCGTAAACCTGACGAAGCCACTTATTCCCTATGCCAGG
>DAOOGN010000156.1:0-4469 GCA_035415725.1 Anaerolineae bacterium
GGGTCAGCACCTGCCGAAGGGGTAACCTATTATGTGCCCTCCCCAAAGTCCCGTTTGCCACCTGGCAAAGGTGGCTGAATAGTTACACCCGGAAAACCATAATTTTCGAGAATGTAGGGGCGAGTATAGTCAAGGTAGTCACGGCATTTGATTTTGTCGTGTCCTACAGCCGAGAGCGCACCCGCGGGGCAACGTCGGATGCATTGACCACAAGTACCATCAATATACCAGGAACAGTAGGCGTGGTGGTCAGTGTAAGGCCGGGGAGTAGCAGGGATAGAGATACGCGCGACGATTGCACCTAAGCGGTGCGCCTTTCCAACCGGGGTGATGAGGCCATCGCTCAGGCCGAACGTCCCCAACCCGGCAGCATATGCGGCATGTCGCTCCGACCATGTTGCGGCCAAGGTATAGTGCTCCGAGTCGTGGATTTTGAATTGTGGCGCAGAAGATGGCGCAACTGCGGGGTAGCCCGCTTCGTTGAGGGCAAGCGCGACGTGATCGCGCAGATCGCGGTTAAAGTGCTCGCCGAAAAAACGTGTTCTGGCCCAGCGTTCGGAGGGATAAGCGGTTTGTCGGCGTTGATCGCGTTTAGTGACCTCCGTCTGCGGCAGAATGTACACGATGACGGTCAATTCTTCCGGGGCAACTGTCAAATCTGGGAACATCTGGGCGAAAATCTCCCAGGGCGTCCAGTGAAATTCCCCTACCGCCGTCTTGTACTGTTCGAAAATCGAGTCCGCGCCGTTGGCGAAGCCGACAAGCGGCGTATCCCATGCCCGTTCGCCGGTTCCATCCTGCATCGAATTTGCCGGGCTATTACAGAAATCTCGGCTGAGGGATGTAATCCAGAGTATTAAGTCAGGGAGTGTCATGCCTCCTCCGGGGTCACATGGAATGATTTATACTGGCAATACGATAAAACCCATGGTACGAAAGTGCTGATCAAAAGCAAACACATCTCTTATCCCGTCGCGTTGCATCACCGCAAAGCTCACGGCATCGGTATAACTGAAGTCCTGGTCATGGTAGAGCCGCAACACTTCGCGGGCGCTCATTTCCAATTTATCGTCTGACCATACACAATGGATGCGTGCGGACTTCTCGATCAAGTCCAGAAATGCAACAGCTTTATCGTGACTGCTGCTACGACGGATATTGATGTATGTCTCGGCGATAACCAGGTTTGTCGTGACAAGATAAGTGTAAGTGGACAACGCATACCGGAAAAAATCGGCTGCCTGGGCGTGATATTTGTCTTTCGGATCCAAGACGCCCAGCCATCCACCGGTATCCACAAACAGTGCCCGATGGCTAGACATTCCGGGTTTCCTCAACAATGTAGCGATCGTGTTCGACCGACATATCACCGGGGCTGTTGGTCTCTTCGCCAAGCAGACCGATAAGCCGCATCGCTGGATCATCGTCCATCGAAAGAGTTGTTCGGGACAAGGCATCAATACCGAGACGCAGTACCTCAGCATAGGAAACATCCAGACGTTCAGCCAAATGCGATAGTTTTGACCAATGCGCCGCGTCCAGGTAAACTTGCACGGGTTTTTTATCTGAAGCTGCCACCACTCTCCTCCAAAAGGTATTATGATACATTTATAAATGTATCATAATACCTTTATTAACGTCTGTCAAGAGTACAGCGGGACGAAACTGAACTTTCACTGCCCATAAACGTGCGTATACCGGTGGTGTAGCTTGGCGACGTCCTCCGGAGTGATTTCGTCGGGTTGACCGATTTGCAGCGCCAGCCACACCGTTTTGGCGACGTCCTCCGTCATCACGGCGGCCTTGACGGCAGCCGTGGCGTCGCGTCCGATGGTGAAGACGCCGTGGTTCTTCAGCAGCACCGCGCACGACGCGCCGATACTCTCCACCACGACTTTGCCGATGGCCTCGTCGCCGATCAACGCGAACGCCCCGCACGGAATCGGTCCGCCGAACTCGTCCGCCATCGCCGTCAAGATGACGGGGATCGGCTTGCCCACGGCAGCGAAGGCCGTGGCATACGGCGAGTGCGTGTGGACGATGCCGCCCACGTCGGGACGACGACGGTAGATGTAGAGGTGGCTGGCGGTATCGGAGGACGGCTTTAGGTCGCCCTCGATGATCGCGCCGTCCAGGTTGACGATGACCATGTGCTCCGGCTGCAAGTCCTCGTAGCGCACGCCGGAAGGCTTGATAACCACGTAGCCCGTCTCCGGGTCACGCGCGCTGACGTTACCGCCCGTCCATTTCACCAGGTCGTTGGCGGGCAGTTCCATGTGCAATTGACACAGTTCTTCACGCAAAGATTGGAGTAACATCGCCTGATCCTCGCTTTTTATTGGTATGGACTCTACTGACAAGTCTATCCATCAACGGCAGCTTCAAACCGGGTATCCAGCTCCGGCTGTTTGGCGACCACGGGTTGGCGGCCCCGGCCCGGATGCCGAGTACACCCGGACGCAGGTAAGCATTCGGGGTGGGCCCGTTCGGCGCCCCGTGAAACAGCGGGGCAATGTGACATTAGCCTGACTCGAATCAAGCGGCGGAGGGGGAGAGGGGCCTTCAGGCGTCTCTTATCGCGCATTAAGCTTTGGTCGTGCGATATAGAAATTCCGATCCGGTGCCCTTCTTGCTTACCGCCAACGGCGAGATGCCTAACTCCCGCGCCAGAATGTCGACAACGCGCGGCATGTCGAAGCCCCCCAGACAGCGCCCGGTGCCGAGCCATGTGCGGCGCTTGATGGCGTCATAAGTGGTGGCGGGGATGGGCGCATGGATTTCGGCGACGATTTCGCCTTCGGTGACGGTCTCGCAGCGGCAGATGACGCGCCCATAGCGGGGGTCACGTGCGATGAGTGCCGCCTGCGCCTCACGGTTGAGATGACGGAACACGGGCCGCGCCGGGCGGATGGGATTCCAGTTTGATTTGTCACACAGCGCCTCGCCCGCGCCCTGCAGCAACGTGACTACGCGCTCGGCGATGGCCGGGGCGGCGCTCAACGCCGGCGATTCCAAGCCTCCCAGGTTGACGAAGCCGGCCACGTCAGTGGGAATCTCGATGAGGAAGTCCTTGTTGTACGGCGTAGCGCAGGTGAGACATGGCGCATTCCCGCCGGGGCGCAGCCCCGCGAACAATGCAATGACCTCGCGCTGGTTCAGGCCCGGCACGAGCTTCTGGGCGCCCTCCCAGATTTCGTGCATCCCCTCGGCAGTGACGGCGACGTCGGTCTTGTCGTCGATCTCCTCGGCGTTGGGGCCAACCAGCGGGTTCCCGTGCAACGTCGTCGTAACGAGGATGCCTTTGCTGACCTTGCTCGGTACGGGGAAAAGTACATTGTTGATCTGCACTCGGGCGCGATCCAACACGTAGTATTCGCCGCGCCGGGGCGTGATGTGGAACTCCGGGTGCACCCCGGCCTTGTGCATCACCTCGTCGGCATACAGCCCGGCGGCGTTGACGACCCAGCGCCCGTAGAAATCGCCCTGATTCGTCTTTATCCCAATGATTTTGGATTGCGGATGCTGCGCCGCTTCGCCTTCCCAGATAAAGTCTTCGAAGGTAGTATTCAGGCGCAGTTCTACGCCGTTCATCACGGCGTTTTCGGCAGCAGCGATGGTCACGGCCCACGGATCGCAAACGCCGCCGGTAGGGCAGTAGAGCGCGCCGCTCACGGCGGGATTGATGGACGGTTCGCGCCGGCGCATCTCCTCGCCGGAGATGATCTCCGTAGGAACGCCGCCGATATCGCCACGCTGCTTCAACTCATCCAACGCCGCCAGTTCTTCCGCGCCGATGGCGACGACGTAGGTGCCCGTCCGCGCAAAGGGGAACTGCAATTCGGCGGCGAGCCGATCCCACATGGCGTTGCCGGCGATGTTCATTTGCGCCTTAAGCGAACCGGGCATCGCGTCATAACCGCCATGGATGATGGCCGAGTTCGCTGCCGTCGCCCCCATGCAGATGTCCGATGCCTTCTCGATCCACAAAATGTCGAGAGCGTAGCGCGAGAGCGTGCGGGCGACCATCGCTCCCACCACGCCTGCGCCGATGATGATGATGTCGTATGGCTGCATAGATAGATACCTCATTTGATCATGTCTGTCAGGATGAAATTAGTGAAGTCGCTTAGATCCGTCCAGTTGATGCTCGATGACATCGACCATCAACTGGATACTCAAGCCCTCATACTGAGGTACCAATAGGGTAACTATTCAGCCACCCTTGCCAGGTGGCGAATGGGACTTTGGGGAGAGTACATAATAGGTTACCCCTGCGGCAGGTGATGACCCTCTCATCCCCCAACCCCCTTCTCCCCCGCCAGCGGGGAAGAAGGGGGCAAAAGGGGGGTGTGGCGACACCCCCCACCCAAAATCCCCCTTCCCTGGGGCAGGGGGGAGGGGCTTATAGAAACACGAATATCTTGTCATACAGCAGCACCTGGCCTACCAAAGTCTACGCCAAACCTGGC
>DAOOGN010000157.1:0-4322 GCA_035415725.1 Anaerolineae bacterium
TCACCAGTGGCAGGTAGGTGCGATACACGACGGGCGCGAACCGCACGGCGTCTGCCGCCACCATAGTATCAGCGATCGGGTCCAGCGGCTGCGCTTCCAGCCGGACATAGTCTGTGCCGTACTGGTTGTTGAAGTAGTACGTGCCAACGTAGACCCAGGATGAGAGGTGATAGGTATTCGGATAGGCCAGTTGGTTGACCCTAGCCAACGCGCTCTGCTTGCTCCACGGACGGTCCGGCGATTCGGTGTGGCGGATCGTGTACTGGGCTGCATCGGTGGTGGCGTGGTTATTGGGCACGTAGACGAAGACATTGTAGCGGCCGGGCGTGCCTGGGAAATTCCAGGTGGCCGTGCAATTGCCCGGATCCCCAAGCGGCACATTCCGCCAGCGGTGGTCGCCGGTCCAGCCAAGCGTGGTGTCCACCGTCCAGCAGCCGGCAGGGTTCTCGACAAAGCCGGCATCGCCATCATCCACGGTAAATGCGCCCGGTTCGCTTTCGTCGATCGGCGGGGCAGTGAGCGGACGGTCGCCGGAGGTGTAGATGACGTGCGGGGCGATGGGGGGACGCTCGATCCAGAGCTTGTGGTCAGGGTTGCGATCTGGCCCGTAAGGGTCCACTGGCGTTCCGGCGGCGTTTCGTACCTCGAAGTGCAGGTGGGGGCCGGTGGAGTCACCCGTGTTGCCGCTGATGCCGATAATGCGCGCGAATTCGTCAGCGCCGGCAGGGATTTCGTCGTTCTGGCGGACTTGTAGCACGCTCATATGGCCGTAGATGGTCTGGTAATCGGTAATGCGGTCGCCGTTGAGGTCGTGGTCAATGCGCACGTGAAGGCCGTAGCTGACTTGGTGATTGGGGTCTGCCCAATTGGCTCGCGCCACCGTGCCCGGCGCAGCGGCGCGAACATAGGCATAGCGGAGCACATAGTCAATGCCGTTATGGCCATCATAGTACAGGTAGCGCCGGATGTCGCAACTGAGGTATGCCGATGGAAAGTTAGGACGCGAACAATTTGGGTTGGGCGGAGGCTCAGGTGGCAGGGGTTGACAGGGACAATTGTTCTCGTGGGCTGCCGCGCCTGTGAATGCCAAGATGTGATTCGGCCGGACATCGTGGTCAAAGATGGACGAAAGCCACGTAGAGCCGTAGTAAGGCGCGCTCAGAAAAGCGGTGGCTTGTTGAGGGGCGGCGGAGCGCGACGAAGCCGGGGTAGCCAACGTTGCTGTCGCCGTCAATCCGCACAGCATGACGAAAACGAACCGGAGCAGGTGTCTACGGGTTCTGTCGTTCATCACTCTGCCTCCTCACCTGGCCGGGGCCGCCAGAAGAACGGCCCCACACATTTATCGCTGACCTGTCGCACGTCACTGCCGTTGGCTCGCATCACGTAGAGTTGCCGGAGCCAGATCGCTCCCCCTCGATTGGAAACGAAGGCGATGTACCGACCATCCGGCGACCAGATTGGAGAGGCGTCGTTGGCCGGATGGCGGGTCAGATTGGTCAAGCCGCTGCCATCGGCATTGACGACAAAGATGTCGGTTTGCCCTTCCACCTCCAATGCCATCACGTAGCGGCTGCCGTCGGGGGATGGGTAGAGCAAGGGCGTGATAGGCAATAGTTGGGCAACGTCGAAAGGCCTCTTGTATTCAGGTCCGTGCAAGAGGTCTGCCCGAGTTACGCTGGGTGGGAGTTGGGCAACGTCGAAAGGCTGCTCTCGCTCAATGTCCACCCTGGTAAGATGCAGACCTTCGTCATCGAAGGCGGGGAAAATCAGTTGGCGACTGTCGGCCGACCAGTGAAAGCTGGTGGGGAAAACCCCACAGCACGCGACCTCGCGCGGCATCGAGCCGTCGGCGCGAGAGACCACGAGTCGCAGCCGCTCTGGCTCCAGATCACACCCTTCCCACTGAGCGTAAGCAATCCACTCCCCGTCGGGAGACCAAGAGAGGATGGCTTCATTTGAGGGGGTGGCGACCAAGGGCGTCAAACGACGCGACGCCGCATCCAGGACATAGATATCCTTCCCTGCTCTGTCTCCGCGGATGACGTTAAGGTTTACAGCGCTTTCTTCGCCATCGGGCGACCAGATTGGGGGGATCTCCTCACCCCGGTAGGTAGTCATACGCATCCTCAAAGCCTCTAACTCTACTGTCGTAACTTGTCCAGAGACGTTGTTCAAGAGGTACAAGCCATGGCGACCAGGGAAAGGGCGGTGTTCTACCAGTGCGTGCAAGAGTACCCGGCTGCCGTCGGGAGACCAGGATAGGGCTACGGTACCATGAGCTATAAACTTTCCCCAATGCTGTGGGTTAGAGCCGTCGGGTGCAACCGTGTACAGGTTGAAGATAAAAAAGCCATCGCCATCTGGACTTCCCTCACAGGGCCACCCCACATCAGCGTCATAGGCGGCAAAGCCTATCTGTCCCTTCAGCAGCGGATCCGGCAAAGGCGTCGGGAGCGGGGTCAGGGTAGGCGTCGCTGTAGGTATTTCGGCAGGAGACGGGGAGGGTGTTACAGTTGGGCTCTGCGTTGAAGTAGGCTGTGGGGTCATTGACGGAATAATGGATACAGGGGTGGGTAAAACGGACGTGGTGCCGGCCCGCGAGTCGCACGCGACCAGCCCAAGAACGGCCACCAATGTCACAACCGTCAAGGCGTTGATTTGCTTCATCCCTCGTCCTCCTATCGCTCTCTGCCTGCCAGCCACACCGGGCAACGCGCATTTGCACTGCGGGTGACTTGCTGCACCTCGCCGCTGGTAACTTCCACCAGCCACACGTCGGCCACGCCGCCGGCGTCGCTGCTGAACGCCAGCCATACCCCGTCAGGCGACCACGCCGGCCCATCGGTCAGCGCACCCTCGAACCGTGTCACCGTCCGCGCGCTCCCCGAAGCCGCGTCAGCCAGGCAGACGTTGCTCTCCAGGTACGGCGCGGCCACGTCGGCGGCGCTCTCTTCCGGGTTCTCCCGCACCACGAACGCCACCTGCTGCCCGTCCGGCGACCAGACCGGCGGGTAACCGTGCCCGGCATCCGCCGGAGCCACCACCCGCTCGTTGCGTCCGTTCCCATCGGCCAACACCAGCTCGCCCACGGTGAACGGCACGTTGCTATCGGGCATACGGACGTAGGCAATCGCCTCCCCGGTCGGCGACCAACGCGGGTAGGCGATGACGTGCGCCGGGTCGTGGATGATTTGCTCCCGGTTGCGCCCGTTCCGATCCATCAGCCACACCTCGCTGCCAAAGCCCAGCCCCCGGCTCACGGCATACAGCACCCGCTTGCCGTCCGGCGAGAACGCGACGTCGTAGGTGAAAGGCGGCACCTCCATCTGCTCGAACCGACCGCTCCGTGCGTTCACCAGCAGGATGAGATCGTCGCCGATGGGGTCTACGCGCAGCAGGAACGAGTCGCCATCCGGCGCCCAGTTGAGGAAAAAGCTGTCGTTCCAGGGTTCCGGCTCTGCCGAGCGTGTCTGTCCCGTGACGACTTCGAGCAGCAGCGTGTGAGACCTCGCCTCGCAGCCAACGTCCACGGCGATCCAGCGACCATTGGGTGAATCGTGCAGACCGAAGATGTCACACATTGCGGCGTTGATCGGGATGCTTTCTATGGCTGCTGATGTGGCTTGCTCCGCCAGCCGCCTCGGTTCGCTTGCCGCCACCCGCTGAATGCTCGGCTGTGGGCCACTGATGAAGAACAGTGTGTCGCTTTCGAGAGACTGCGCTTGTCCAGCAGCACTTGCCAGCGGAGGCCACCCGCGAATCAGGCTCACCCCCAGCGCCGTCAGTACAGCCAGCGCCAGTACGATGGAAACTTTGTGTGTCTTGCTCATTTCTGCCCTCCTTAATTGTGATTGGTTGGGACGTTTAGGCCGCCCAACGGTTGGTGTGAGCCGCGCCCACCCGCCGCCGCTGGCAAGATCCGCTTGAATCACCGACACCTTCGCGGGCAAGGTACGATAGTTTAGAGCGTAAGGGTGGGCGTCGGCTCCACACAGGGTTGGGCGGCTCCTTGTTGTAGTTTTGTTCCCCTGCCACTTCCTACGGCCCTACCGGTGTGGGCAAAGGCGAGCGGAATGTCTCAGGCTCGGCCTCCGGCATAGATAGTGGAGACTCGAACGGCTGTGGTCTGGCATCAGGTGTAGCCAATGGCGACGTGAAGGTTGTATCGCCGGGCATGGCCATCGCCCCACCTCCGCCATAGTTCCTCATCACGAGGGGGAGAAACACACGCCCGACTACCGGCACCACGCGCACAGTGAATGCATCGTAGCCAAACTTGATCCCGTCGCTGACACGGATGGTGACATCACAGGAACCCA
>DAOOGN010000158.1:0-4271 GCA_035415725.1 Anaerolineae bacterium
AATGATAAACCGATACCCAAGTTTACAACCGCGCTAATTTAACATTGTCGAGCTAGATACAAGCATCAAACGTTCAATCCGTTGGCATTTTGGCATTATGGCATGCGGCGCAAGCCCTCGTGACGCACGGCCCAGGCGTCGCCGGCGGGAAAGCCGGGAGTGGAGCAATCAGGCGCTCCGTCCCAGCCGGCAGCCATCATCGCCACAGCGGCAAGCAGGCCGCCGTTGCCGGGCAGATAGAGCGGCAAGCGATCATCCTGGTAGTTGTGACCATTCGCCAAATAGCCGTTTTTGGGTGAATCGAGGAACAGGGCGTCCACGGCCTGCTCCGGGCGGCCCAGGCGCGCCGCCGTCATCGCCAGCATGGGATAGTCCCACCCCCAGGTTGTCGGCCAATCCCAGGTGCGCAGTACGTCATCGAACGTCCGTTGCATTACCGCCGGATCGATCAACGGCGTCGGGGGAAGCATGCCGAACGCCGCCAGCATCGAGGGGTGATCGTTATGAAGAGTGTACGGCGACGTTTCGATGGCCGTGTAGACGCCGTCGCGCACGGTGGGTCGCGCCAGATAACGCAGAACACGTTCCCACTGCGGATGACGGCCCATACCGAGCCGCTCACGCCAGCATTGCGCCACGCTCAACGCCCAATGCCAGTAAACCAACTCGAAGGTCGGGTTCAGGGTATGCATCCGGTTACCGCCATAGCTCTCCTGGGCAGGGATCAACGCCGGCCCGAGGACGTAACGTTGTCCGACCCTGTCCCATACCGGATATGAAGCCATAAACTCGGCGGTCTCGAAGACGATCCGCCGGTACAGTTCCAACGTTTCGCGCTGCGGACGCGCCCGGTAGCACAATTCAGCGTAATAGATGGGATGCGGCTGTTGCCATATCAGAAAAACGCCCACCTCGCTGGGGCTATCATGCCCATCGGGGCCGACCATTTTGGGCCAGCGCGCGCCGCGATAACCTTGCCGTGCGGCGGTTTCCTGCGCCAGCGGAAGGATGTGCTCATACCACGGCAGACTGCGTTCGAGCAACGGCAGACGATCCCACAGAGCAAAGTGGGCGGCATGCCACCAGTGCATCTCCAGGTGCGCCTTCCCGTACCAACTGTTGCAGACCAGTCCCGTCTCCTGCGGCGGCATAGAACCCGCACACTGGATGGCGGTGAGGTACTGCGAGAGCACCACCCGACGCTCCAACTCGGCGGCGCGGGGAGCGGTACACGCAGAGAAGTCGAGCGCGCCGCCGCTCTCCCAGAATGCCGCCCAATGCCGGGCCGCCGCCACGCGCGTCGCGTCGAAAGTGGGCAGAGGCTCGGTGAACGGCTCCGGCGCAAAGGCCAGGATAATATCCAGCGCATAGCCATCGCGCCGTGCCATCTCGTATTCGTGCTCGGTGATGGCCTGCACACGCCCCTCCGGCGAACACGCCAGCCGGACATAGTAACGGTCCGCGTCGAGGATGCGGGTGAAGTCGGCCCGACTGCCGTCGAGGGTCGCCCGCGTCTGGTGACGGTGCGGTTGCGTCCAATCGGCGGCATCGCCCCACTTGACGGCGCCGTAAGGGAAGGCCAGTGTCACCGCCAGGCGACCTTCAACCCCCAGCGACGAGGTGATGCGCACTGCCAGCACATCCCGTGTCGGATGGCAAACAGTGTACACGTGGACGGGCTGCCCTTCTACCGTGAAGCCACTGTCGAGCAGGCCGGTCCACAGGTCGAGCGTCTGCTGCGGATGAGCGATGTCTTCGATAGCCAGCGGGTCGCCGTCAGCCTTACGAATGTGCAGGCCAAGCTGTCCCAGGTGCAAACGATGCGGGTTGGTACGCAGCCACTCGGCGGCGGGTTTGTAGTTACCAGAGGCATCCAACCCGGAAAGGTAAGGCACGCTGCGCCCGTTCACGATGTAGTTTTCGAGGGCGTCTTCCAGCCGATAACCGGCAAGGTTCGGTAAGCTGTGCCATCCCCATTCCGCATGTGTCCCCAGAAGCATCCCCTGCGCATGATAATCGGGGAAGGTTTGCAGGCCGGTGATGTCGGCGGTGAAGGCGAAGCTGCCGTTGCCCACACTGAGCGGCGTCAGCGGGTCGGGGCGCTTAAGGACGATATTGTGCCGCGTCACCAGCGCCTGCCGGTCGATACGCTGTTCTGCCATGCGGCCCTCTTCACCAGCCCGCGGTCGGCATGCTTCGTGGTTGGAACTACTGTGCCAGCCGGAAGACACGGTACGAGTGCGGCTTGAGCGTCGCCGTAAAGCTATGTTTGCCGGTGCTCTGCTGACGCCAGTCGAGAATTTCCTGTGGCTCGTCCAACACTTCGCCGGTCATCACGTCGCGCACGGCGGTGACGGCGCTGTCGGTGATGAGGCGCACTTCCGCCGGTTCCGGCAGGATGGACTCGACGATGAAGGTAGCATTGTCGTAGACGAAGAGCATCACCTGCGCCGGGCCGTCCACGCGGATGTAGAGGTCGCGCAGCAGCAGCTCACGAAGGCGCGCCAGCACCTTCTCCGGCAACTTGTAGAGATCGTCAAAGTTGTCGGGGATGGTGAGGACGTAAAGCACACTGTTACCGTAAACTGCAAAGTGCAAGAGCGGATGTCCCGTGGTGCGCGTCAGCCCGGAGATTTCCTCCCAGGAGTCGTTGGTCAGATAGTCGATGTGCGGCAACAGCACGGCCTCATCCGTGTGCATCACCTGCCCCCAGCCGATGAGAAAATCCTGCACGCTGGCCTTGCGGTCGGTGACGGTCAGCTCAACGATGTCGCGCATGCCCTTGTCCTGCAGAGCCTTGAAAAGCCCGGAGGTGACGACGACGGTTTTACCGGCCATCAACTGGCCTTTGATCTTCGTCACAATGTCCGGGTCGCCTTTGGCCGCTTCGGTCAGCAAAATCAGCGCCTCCGCAGACGGAAATTCCGGGCACAGATCGATGGGGATGCCCAGCATTCCCAGGTAGTTATGGAGAAAATCCTCGCCGGTGGAATGGAAAGGCTTGTAGCTCTTGACGCCAACCGGCTTGCCAAGTTCGGCGATCACGGGGTCTATCTGCTCGAAAGCGTACCCGGCCGCCATGGCGAGTGAGGTCTGCTCCGGCCAGTGGCCGTCGGCCTGAAGCCAGGGGGCCAACATCGCCTCGAAGTCGAAGCTGCTCCCCGAACCCTGCCAGGGAGCGCGCTGCGCGGCGTCGATGGGGCGTTCAAACTGGCCGAAGTGGAAGAGGGTGATCTCCGGCGCCTTGGCGAACAGCGTCAGCCAGAGCTGCTCGGCGTAGCGATCCAAATAGAACGAGCCGAACGGATCGACCCAACCGCCCAGGTTGCCGCCCGGCTTGATGTTCTCGAAATAGCGCACAATCGAGTAGCCCTGATAGGCCTGCAAGTGCTGGTTGCTGAGCACCGGGTCACGGGTCTCCGTACCGGTATAGATAGCATCGAAGAGGGACGGCTCGGTTTCAAGATTGAAGCCCAATCCCTGGAAATGCTCATACCAGTTAGGATATTTGATGGTGATTTTGACCTGCGGATTGACGGCTTTTGCCGGCCCGATGACCAGGTTTTGCGCGGCTTCGGTCATCAATGCCAGACGGAACGCGGTCCAACTGCGCTCGCCCTTGGCCGCGACGCACAACGGACATTTACAGTCGGTGAAGAAGAAGTCGTCAAGGATGAACTGGTCGAACAGGCGCGCCGTATACTCGGCGATTTCTTGCACTTTGCGACGGTGTTCCGGGTTCGTATAACAGTAGGTCTGGAAACGGTTGCGCTCGTTGACGGTGTAGGTAATGCCGCCGGACGTCTGTACGCCGCGGTCGGCAAAAAATTGCTTGGCCTGCACCAGCGTCGCCTCCGGCGCGATAATCGCGTCGCGGTGCGTCTCCAGGTACACTTTGTTCACCTTGAGATACCGACGGATGCCGTCGAAACGTTGCTCCAGCCAGGCCAGGTCGGCCATTTTCTGCACATCGTAGACGGTGCAGTAGAGGGCGACATGGATATTTTCATAATACTCTTGGGAACTGTGAAGCATTGACATGCGTGATAAGCCTCCTCGAATCGTTGTTATATTCAGGACTGACGCAAACAGGTGCCATTTTACCGTCGAGTACGCAGAGAGCGCCAAGATTTTGTGATTTCTCTGTGTATTCGGCGACCTTTGCAGTGGAAAAACATTGTCATTTCGTAAGTCCTACATTTAAACGCTGTAACTCTTCAGCCACCTTTGCCAGGTGGCGAACGGGACTTTGGGGAGGGCACATAATAGGT
>DAOOGN010000159.1:0-3654 GCA_035415725.1 Anaerolineae bacterium
CGGGGCCGTAGCGGAAGAACCACTTCTGCGCGGCGTAGCCCTGATCCCGAAACTCTAGCGCGATTTTAGCGGCGTCTTCCGGTTCGACGCTGTAGCCGAGCATGCTGGCGTAGGCGAGGACTGTGCTGCGCGTCGGCCCGCCGAGCAGGCGGTAGACCGGCTGACCCCATGCCTTGCCCTTCAAATCCCACAGTGCGCAATCGACCACGCTCACGCCGGTCATAAACATCCCTGAGCGCCCGTGGCGGTGCAGGCGGATCATCTGGTCGTAGAGCAGTTCCGTCGCCAGCGGATCGCGCCCGATGAGGAAGGGGCGCAGAAATTTGTGGATGATGAATGCCTGGTAATCCTCAATGGGGCCGAAAAGGCCGCTTAGCCCCTCGTCGGTGAGGATTTCGACGTAGATTTCGGTGATGATCTCTGGCCCTTCATCACGCCGCCGGCCGGACATCGCCTGTGCGTTGAACTCCGGGTAGATGTCCATCATCTGCGCCTGGCGGTCGCCCGGCGGAAAGTACGGCCCCGTGTACGCGCCGCGAACTTTGAAGAGGGAAACGTCGGTGATTTTCATAACGTTCTCCTTGCTGTCGGATAGTCGCTAGTCGGATAGTCGAAGCCGCTGCGATTGCCAAAGCGCGTTCCGATTATCCCGCCTTTTCGTAAAACGTAACGCCTACGCGCCGGATGTGTTCGATCACATCGGCGTCGCTGATGGCGCTGAAGATGGATAGGTCAATGGTGTAGGGCAGCAGCAGGTCGTCGAGGTCGTCCATAATGCGGTAGAGTACACTGCGCGTCAATTCTGCGCCGCCATGGAGCGTCAGGTCGATGTCCGAGCCGTTTTTGTAGGTGCCTTTGGCCCGTGACCCGTACAGTACGGCTTTTTCTACCTGCGGATAATGGGCGAACACACCGCCGATTTTTTCAATCGTGGAGTCCGTTAGCCCGAATCTCATGCCAGTTCTTCTTCCTTGAGGTCTTCCATCGTTTGCCGAAAGATGATGAGCTCGGCGACATAGTGATCTAGAATGGCCGAAACGATAGCGTTCGCTGTTTCCTCGTTGTAGGTATGGGACGTTAAATTGCGATCCCGAATCATATCCATCCACGTTTGGCCGTTTTTGAGCAATCCAACCTTGAAGGCTTCGCGGGTTACATCTTTCGAGCCATACAGGTTGCGGACTCCGCGACTTTCTAGCAAGTCTTTGAGAGTGTTCCAGGCCAGTTCATGGGTGTACTCGAAGGCTTGAATCAGTCCTTGCCCTTCGAGTTTCGAAAGGGGACGCTGCTGCGCAAGTTCTACTGCCTCTTCGATTTGTGTGAAGGCGTTTTTGAAATGATTGAACCGTTGAATCCAGCGAATGTCTTGTGCGTTCATAGAGATAATCTCCGGTTTTCTACATCATATTTCAATGCCTCTACCAGGTCCGGCAAAGGAATGGCATAGTGCTGTGCTTCATACACCTCGACCAGCGTCAGCAACACTTCCAGGCGATCTCCGTCTGGTGTGTTGAGCGCAGCATCGAACAGACGCTCGATCTCCGCCAGTGCTGCTTCGTAGTCGATACCTGTGCGAATGGGCTGAATGTTCATGACCCCGTTTGGGGAGCAAGTTGTTTTGTAATTCATCACTTGTTTGTCTGGGAAAGCTCCCACTGAAATAATACGGCCTGCACTTCACCGGCCACGGCAGCGCGAGCCTCCCACCGCTCGTACCCGTGTGCCAGTAGATCATCGTAACTTGTGGCTTGATGCCGGATGTGGGCGATGACGGCGAGTCGAACGGCCTCTGCATTCAGCGCCTTGGCTGCCGCTGTGCGCCCGACGCGCCCGCTGTATTTTAGACAGGCATGTTCGGCAATCGCCTGTTCTGTGCCTTCTGGACACCTCGGAAACAACTCGCGTACCCGCTGCGCGAAGCGATTCACATACTCTTGATCGAGCGCGATGCGTTTTTCTGCTTGACGCAGTCTGCGCCTTTCGCGCGCTTCGCTATCTTGTAGACATTCTGCTTCGGCGGCTTGTAACGCTTGTTCTTCTACCAGTAACCCCTGTCGCTCATAGCGTTTCCGGGCGCGACTCCACTCCAAAACGACCGCTGACAGCGTCGACAGTTTCTTTGCCCGACGTGTCAGGGCTGCGTCACCGGCCGGTAGGAAAACCAGATGATCCAGGTCAGCGCACGATAAGCATAAGGCGCCTTTGTCTTTGAGCAGGGTGATCCAGGCTTTGGTCCCCAGGTTTTCGCCACACTCACCACAGATGGATTCACGGTGGGAGATAAAGACCTTTATCGCATTGTCCTGCGTCATGGTTTTGCTCTTTTTGGTTTCTGTGTGGCCCTGGCGTTGCTCAACGGTAAGGTTCACGCGGGAGGTGTAGAGCCTTCAACAGCAGACCTGTTTTTGCGTGTTTCCCCTCCGCTTGGCGGCGGCGAAGCCGCATCACCTGCAACCGATGCTGGGCGAGCTACTCTGATTCTCGAAACTCACCGACAATGCGCCGAACCTGCGCTGCCGATATGTCTGCTTGCTCGGTCTTGGAGTCAATCGTCACCATAATGATGTTAGTAGAGGTTTTCAAGTAGTAGATGACCCGATACCCGCCGCTTTTGCCTCTGGCGCTATCTCGATTCCGAACCCGCACTTTGAAAAGCGTATACCCTATGCCGGTGATTTGATCGCCAAGTATTTCTCCGGCCTGCAACGCCTTGATAACGGGGGGCTACGTCGTTACGGATATGTCGATATTTCTTGGCCAGCGTGCGTAGATTGCGTTTGAACTCTGGGGTGAATTGTACGTCAATCATTGGCCGTTGTCAGTCAGGCCTCTACATCTGTCCACAACTCAGCAATCGGCAAAGTCTCTCCCCGTAATACCTCTTGCCAGCCCTGACGAAAACTCTCCTCAGCCGGCTTCAACGCAATGCTTTGACGAAATAAGTGGATCATCTCCAACAAGAGCGGCAAGTATTCGTCCGGCGTCTGCGCCACTTCCTGGCGAATCCGGTCTGTATAGGTGGCTTGATAGGTCGTCATTGTTCATCCCTTTCCACAACAATGTTGTTTCTTTCATTTTGTGCCATATCAGCCTCTTTGTCAAGCGATTTTTTTGCTGAGCACGACTGCCGCCCAACGGTAGGGTTCAGGCGCGCGGCGGGTGCTTCAACAGCAAGTGTGATTGTGCGCGTTTCCCCGGCGGTTACAGCGGTGATAGCCGCGTCCGCTTGAACCGATGTTAGCCCGCCTTTTTAATCTTAGTAAACTATTTCCAAAGATTTTGATGGGAATGTGTGTTCCACACCACCAAATCCATTTACATATTGCTTGTACAATAGGCAATTAACGCCATTTTCCACTGTATCATCAATCTGATGATCAGCCACTTGTATACACAGAACCTCTTTTTGACTTCCCATTTCTTCCCACTCTCCACGCCGATTTATTGGTTTTACATCTTCTTGAATGACTCTTGCTACAAATGGTGAGTATTTAATAGCAATATGAGGGGGGCAGTTCCAATAATCGGTTGTTGTAAAGCGGTATACATCGATGATATACTCTTGTTTATCTTCCAGGGATTGGACAATTAACACTCCGTTCTAACCAAACATGTGGAGGAAAACAATGAGCAAACGCCGTACTTTTACAGCTG
>DAOOGN010000160.1:0-3483 GCA_035415725.1 Anaerolineae bacterium
ATTATGCACCCTCCCCCAAGTCCCGTTCGCCACCTGGCAAGGGTGGCTGAATAGTGACTTGAATAAAATGTAAAGCGTAAGTTCATTGCGTTTTATGCAAGCTTCTCCCATAGAAAATCATACGCGCGCCGTCCGCTGATTTGATGGCGTCCCTCGAAATAGTCGGTCTCGACTTGATCGGCTGCATCGAAGATACCGTAGACTTCCCGTGCCCTGGCGACGCTTTGCCGGACGGCGGCGATAGGAAAGATCAGGTCGCGGGTTCCGGCTTCAATGAGCAGCGGGCGCGGAGCGATCAGGCCCACCAAGTCGTACATCTCGCCGAACTGCCATAGCCCCGGCACAAAGTTGCAGGTGCAGTGGTGCATCGCCAGGATGCTGTCCTTGAAGGTGCTGTAATAGCCGCTGATGACGCACGCCTTGATGCGTGGATCGGTGCAGGTGGAGAAGAAAGTGTGCATTCCGCCGCCGGAGATGCCCATGGCGCCCAGACGGCCCACGTCCACATCGGGGCGCGTTTCGAGGTAGTCGATCAGCTTACGGGCGTCGTGGGCGCGCAGTCCCATCGCCGATCCGCCCAGATGAAACGCAAGTTTGGCGGTGTGATCGCACGTGGTCGGCGCTGTCTGGCCGAGGGTAGCGTTGAGATACGAGAAGTCCGTCTGCCGTTCGCCGAAGCACGAAATCTCCGGTGCGGCGACGACGAATCCCCGCCGGCACAGCGCCACGGCGAAATCCTTGTGATAGCCATCCGGCGTGTCACGCTCGGCGCCGTCTTCCCAGAGGCCCACAATGTCCTTGACGCCATAGCCATGCCCGTGGAGGGCAACGACGACAGGATAGGGCGCCTGTCCTTGCCGGGGGATGAGCATGTAGATCGGCATCAAAGTGTACGCCGAGGTCCGCAGGAGCCACTTCTCGCGGATGTAATCACCTTTGTTGACGCTTTCCAGGCAGCGTGGGTTAAGCGGCGCCGCGGGGAAAGCATCACGTTGACCTGGCCCCTGGAAACCCAAAGTTTGCGTCAAGGCCGCGCGGGTGGTCTGTTGCCAGATTTCCGCCTCAGCGCGGGTCGTGGCCCGGAAGCGATAGGGCGCTTTCTCCGGTGCATAGAGCCGCCACAAAGCGTAAGCAGGTTGCAGCTCGAGTATTTCCTGACTGTCGAGGTGGGCCGTGTTCATCATCTCACCATAGGCACGGCGCGTTGGCAGAGTTGCAGAGCCACGCCCCATGGATCGCGTAGCATCACAAGCTGCGAGCCGTCGTTCATCTTTTGATCGCTGACCAGGGTTGCGCCGCTGGCGAGCAGCTCATCCCGTGCGGCGGCGGCGTCTTCCACAGCAAAGGCGATGTGCAGGCACAGCGGGTCTTGATCGGCGTAGGACGGGATAGGGGCGGCGGCGTTGGAGTAGATTTCCATGGCCACGCGCCCGGTGGCGTCGGCGAGGAAATGGGTGTAGGGAGCGCCTTGAACGGCGCGGACGATCTGCATGTGCAGATTTTCCACATACCAGACTGCCATAGCAGCAGCATCCGGCACATTGAGAGCGCAATGTTCGAATTTCATCGGCATCCTCCTTGTAAGTCCGAAGTCAAAAGTTCACAGTCCACAGTCGAAGGCGCTATGGGTATAGTGCAAATGATTGGGAAGTACATTGTCATAGCTATTCAGGTTTGATAGCGGAAACGTATCTATTCAGGCTCGTAAACCTGGCGAAGCCACTTATTCCATACCAGGTTTGGCGTAGATTTTGGTATGCCAGGTGCTTCTGTATGACAAGATATTCGTGTTTCTATAAGCCCATCCCCCCTGCCCCCCTTCCCCCAGGAAGGGGGATTTTGGGTGGGGGTGTCGCCACACCCCCCTTTTGCCCTCTTCTTCCCCGCTGGCGGGGGAGAAGGGGGCTGGGGGATGAGAGGGTCATCACCTGCCGAAGGGGTAACCTGTTATGTGCCCTCCCCAAAGTCCCGCTCGCCACCTGGCAAGGGTGGCTGAATAGTTACGATTTTAAGATACTTTTGGTCTGTTTCTGAGGTGTTTGATGGTACTATGATCTCCTGCAATGATTATACAGAACTTACGCCAGCCTGGCTCGAATCAAGCGGCGGAGAATTTGTCGTGACGCCTTCAGGCATCTCTTAGGAGCTAAGAACGGCTGAAGCCGTCACTACAAACGGAAATTTGATATACAGAGTTGTGGCTGGCTAGGTGATTCTGACCGCTCCTGAAGCAGCAGGAGCGAAATTTTCGGGCCAAAGGGTGTATGCGTTGTAGGTAGCTTGATTAAGATTGGCACCGTTCAGCTCCGCATGGGTGAAATTTGCCCACAGCAGCCCGGCACGGCTCAGATTCGCCGCCGTCAAGATTGCTTCTTCCAGGTTGGCGTGCAGTAAACTGACGCTGCTGAGATTCGCCTGCGACAGGTCCGCCCGTTTGAGGTTCGCCATCACCAGTTGCGCACCGTGCAAGTCCGCGGCGTGCAGATTAACGCCGGTCAACGTAGCCCCGCTCAACTCGGCTTCGCCGAGCCGACTCTGCGTCATCGTACTCCAACCGAGGTTCGCTCCGACCAAAATCGCGCGGGTCAGAGTGGCCTCTTTGAGCGACGCACCTACCAAATTCACACCTTGCAAGTTAGCATCCGCCAAATTCACGCCGTCGATTTCCACTTCGACGAGGTAGGCGCGCTTTAGATCCGCATGGGCTAAGGTGATGAGAGGAGCGTCCGAGGAAATCAGGCCGGCAGCGTACAAAGTTTGGATAACCTTTCCTTTTTCCTTAGGGGTACTATGCTCCAGGATCGCCAACGTCCGTGCCTGGATCGTCGCTCGTGCTTCGGCTCGAGGCACTTTATTCGCCGTCAGCAGGGAAGTCAACCAGTGCATATATTCGGCAAACGAGAGCGATGGCTCCGGCGTAGAGGGGGAGGACGCCGGTGTCACGCCGGTCACTTCACAGAAAGCGCTAAAGGGCTTGCCGGTAAGTTCAAGACAAAGGCGATTGAGCGCATCGAGAATATTAGCGTGGGCGACGGCACGACTGGTTGCCGATAGATCGGTAGCGCTCGTCGCGATCAGGTTTTCGACGAGGCGCTGTTGAAGAATGCGCAGGGTCGGAACCTGGGGGTGGTCGTCGCCCACAGTCGCAATGAGTTTTTGTACGCCGTTTTTGTAGTATTCAAACAATACTTTGGACATGGTGCGCTCCCTGATGCTGCGGACCCCAAACCTGGCAAACTCGGTTAAGACAGTTATACCACGAATTCCACAGATACAAAAGAGGGAAAATTTTAACCGCCCGCAACTCGGATTACCCCATATCATAACGTGCCAGGCGAAAAAGAGCAAGTACGGACGTAACTATTCAGCCGCCCTTGCCAGGTGGCGGACGGGACTTGGGGAATGATTCATATTGATACGTCGGCTATAGGTGATGACCCTCTCATCCCCCAACCCCCTTCTCCCCCGCCAGCGGGGAAGAAG
>DAOOGN010000161.1:0-3362 GCA_035415725.1 Anaerolineae bacterium
AAAGTGCTAGAATGTCCATTTGAGGCTCCTTGTCGTATAAGCTGGCTCCACTGGTGCTGGAATCTCTTATACTACAAGAGCCTCATTTTGGCGAAGGTATTGTAACAGGCATCTGTCTGTCTAACCGGCTGTCAGTTTTGAGCGTACAATTGTTCTTTCAGGGTGAGTACTTCCCGTTTGAGCTGATCGTCGTGCTCCAGCCGCGCGCGCACGCGCTCATACCCATAAAGCACCGTGGTATGATCGCGCCCGCCCAACTCGGCACCGATTTGGGGCAACGAGGCATTCGTTTCCTCACGCAGAAGGTACATGGCAATCTGCCGGGGTTGGGCAATGCGATGATGGCGTTGCACACCGCGTAAATCGTCCTCCGTGATGCCGTAATAGGCGGCGACGGCGCTGAGAATTTGCGCTGCCGAGATCTCGGGGCGGTGCGGAAGCAAATCGGCGAGCGCGTTTTCGACCACCTGCCGCGTGAGAGGGAGATCGGTCAAGCGAGCCATCGCCAGCACCCGGTTGAGCGCTCCTTCCAACTCGCGGATGTTGCTTTCGATATTGGTGGCAATGTAGCTTAAGATTTCGTTGGGGACATTGACCCTCAGCCACTCGGCCTTCGATTGCAAAATCGCCACGCGGGTTTCGTAATCCGGGGGTTGGATATCGACGATCAGCCCCCACTCAAAACGCGAGCGCAACCGTTCTTCCAGCGTGATCATGGCTTTGGGGATGCGGTCACTGCTGAGGACAATCTGATGGTCGGCATCACGCAGGGCGTTGAACGTGTGAAAGAATTCTTCCTGGGTGCTTTCTTTCCCGGCGATGAACTGGATGTCATCGACGAGGAGGATATCCGCTGTGCGATACTTTTCACGGAAGAGCTCCGTCGTATGGGTGCGGATAGCCTCGATGAGATCGTTGGTAAACGTTTCCGAAGAGATGTAAAGAACTTGCATCCCATGCCGGTAGCACTTGTGCCCGATCGCGTGTAGCAGGTGGGTTTTCCCCAGTCCCACCCCACCGTGGATGAAAAGCGGATTATACGCCCGCGCCGGCGTCTCGGCGACGGCCTGGGAGGCCGCCTGGGCCAGCCGGTTGCTTGGCCCTACCACAAAGTTATTGAAGGTGTAACTCGCATTCAGGCCGGGATCACGGACCGGGGCCGGCGACGAGATTTCTTCCACATTCTGGATGAGGACAGGGGGAGGTTCATGCCCGTTGTTGTGCAGAGGCTGCCAAACGACAAAACGCGTGTTTATCTCTTCCCGCTGGGTGAGACGATGAAGTGTGCGGTGGATGACGGTACGCAGACGGTTTTCTAACCATTCGACCGCGTAGCCATTCTTCACACTGATAACCAGGGTATCTCCATTTTCCATGCCGATGCAATGGGTATCCCGCAACCATGTGTCAAAAGTGGCGCGCGTCATCTGTAGTTCCAGTTCCCCTAAGGCAGCCTGCCATAATCTTTGGGGGTTTATATCATTCATACAATTCCCCTTGAACTATTTTGCCAGGATAATATCATCAACAGGATGGTAACAAAAGGAAGGTCACTTGTCCGCTAACGGCGTCGTTTGGAGGGAGGGCTAAGAGGAGACCTCTCCCTTTCTTCTCAAGCAACCCATTACATTTTACCAAAGAAAAGCCAAAGAGGCAATGCTCCAGGGCGGTTTTTATCTTAAAATGCCTCTAGTTTTAATCTTGCTCTTAGGCATGTGGATAACAATTTTTCTATTCGGCACTAGTAGGGTCTCTGACTTTCTCGACCCCTAGAAGTATTGCTTGTCGTGGGCAGAGTGCTGTGGAAAAGAATGTAAGGATTTGTCCGACCTAAACATTTTGCGAACTGCCCACTCCTTATCGCCTTTGCTTGCTTCTGGCGCCGGTCATCCTGGACGTGGGGTGGCGTAGCGGGTGGCACGTAGCCCGGCCGTCGATCTGCCCTATGACCCTCCTTGCTGTGAATTGTGGTAATAAGCGCAGTAACTTTGCAGTGGACATACGTCACACTCAGGATGACGCGCGTGGCAGATTTGCCGCCCGTGCGCGATGACGTTCAGGTGGAATGACCCATATAACTCCGGCGGAACCAGTGCTTCCAACAACGTGTGCGCTTTCTCCCGTGACGTTGTCGCCGGGATGAGCCCCAACCGGCGGGTGACGCGGTGGATGTGCGTGTCAACCGGAAAGGCCGCCCTGCCGAGCGCAAAGAGCAGCACGATAGCGGCGGTTTTGGGGCCGACGCCGTTAAGGTGCATCAGCCATTGGCGTGCTTCCTCCAGTGGGAGCGCCTGCAGGAAATCCAGTGATAATTCACCGCGTTCTGCGGTAATTTGCCGGAGCGCATCCTGGATACGCGGTCCCTTGGAAGGCGCCAGCCCGGCCGGACGAATGGCCGCGATGACTGCCTCCGGCGGTGCGTCCCGCACCGCTTCCCATGTGGGGAATTGCTCGCGCAGACGTATGTAAGCGCTGTCGCGGTTACGGTCGTTGGTATTCTGGCTCAAAATGGTGTTGACCAAGGCGGCCAGGGGGTCGCCTTCGGGTTGCCAGGGGTGGTCGCCGTAGACTTCGCACAGTTGACGGTGGATCTCCAGGATGGCTTCACGCGCGGAGGAGGACGATGTTGTCATGCGGGGCGCTCCAGCCTTTGCCGCGCCCGACGAATCCATTCTTGTTCCACCTCGAACGTGAGATGCGTTATGGCCTCGTTCCATGGCACCCAGATGGTGAAGAATTGCTGTTCATCGAGCCGGGGACGCTCGGTCTGGTGCAACGAACGCGCCCGCATCAGGAAGTAATGCTCGGTACGGCGCACGATTTTGTCACCGAGGGGGAAAGCAATCCATTGCTCCCCCAGATCGGCGACGATTTCGATGTCATCATAACCGGTCTCTTCGACGACCTCGCGCAGTGCGGCGTCGGCGGCGCTTTCCTCTGGTTCGATGTGGCCTTTGGGCAGGCGCACCTCGTCACGCGCGGGACGGATCAGCAGAAGCACGTCGGTCCCTGCGGCATTGGTGAGCACGCCGCCCCCGGCAGTATAGGTGATGCGAATGGCCTGTTTGCCCATAGTACACCTTCAAGGGATAGAATGGATGCCTGTGTTATACTGGAAATCGGCGATTTTGACAATTCACAACCACTACAATGCCCCGCACGGCCGCCGAGGCATGGGAAAATATGGTTCTTCAGGGGTCACTATTCAGCCACCCTTGCCAGGTGGCAAACGGGACTTTGGGGAGGGCACATAACAGGTTACCCCTGCGGCAGGCGCTGACCCTCTCATCCCCCACCCCCCTTCTCTCCCGCCAGCGGGGAAGAAGGGGGCAAAAGGGGGGTGTGGCGACACCCCCACCCAA
>DAOOGN010000162.1:0-3010 GCA_035415725.1 Anaerolineae bacterium
ATGGGCTGATAGAAACACGCCTATCTCGTCATCCAAAAGTGCCTGGCATACCAAAATCTGCGCCAAACCTACTATAGGGAATAAGTTGTTGCGCCAGGTTGACTGGCCTGAAGAGTTACCAAACAGGAAAGCCATTTGACATCGATACATTTGTGTTCATAATAGTGCCAGAGATTAGCGCGTAGACTATTCTCAAACTGGTGAAATGTGTTGAATCATAGAAGGGGGAGACATGAAATTCCGAAGACTGAGTATCTTTCTGGTGTTGGTGGCTGTACTTGTGACCAGTCTGATGACAGGCTGTCAGAAGCAGTCAGCGAAAATCGTTGTGGCTACGGATGCAACGTGGCCGCCGATGGAGTATGTGGACGAGAACAAGGCGATTGTGGGCTTCGACATCGATCTTATGAACGCCATTGCCCAAGAAGCCGGTCTGGAAGTTGAGTACAAGAACGTGGCATGGGATGGCATCTTCGCCGGTCTCGCCGCAGGCGAGTACGATGCAGTTATCTCGTCCGTCACCATTACCGATGAACGCAAGGAGCAGTACGATTTTTCGGCGCCGTACATCAACGCCGGGCAGATTGTCGTGGTTCAAGCCGACAGTGCCATTACCGGGCCGGACACCTTGAGTGGACACACCGTGGGTGCGCAGATCAGCACCACCGGCGCGTTCGCGGTTCAGAAGATGGAAGGCGTCACGCTGAAAGAATATGACGAGATCGGGCTGGCCTTCGAGGACCTGGTTGCCGGCCGTATCGACGCGGTTGTCTGCGATACACCGGTGGCGGCAGACTTCGCTCTACAACGTGAGGAGTACCGCGCCAAACTCAAGATCGTGGGCAATTCCTTCACCGATGAATACTACGGTATCCTCGTCCAGAAAGGCAATAGCGAGCTGCTTGCCAAGATCAACCAGGGGCTTGCCGCCATCCAGTCCAAGGGCATCGACAAAGAGTTGGAAAACAAGTGGTTGCGCTAACCCCCTCTGGTAAACCCAGGCTGAGGGGTTGCGTAGCCAAAATTCTGTTGGGTTCCGGCTGAGGGGCTAACTCCGTAACAGCTTAAGTTTATGCTGCGCTAATCTCCGGGAGTGTATTTTATAGACCTGACACCTGATTGATGCACAATTCGGGTGTCAGGTCTGCGGTTGATGAGTATATCAGGGCAGCAATTTCACACCCGTGAGCCATGCGCGGAGCGGCTCGCTACTTGGAGCTGAAGCCGAAGCCTTTTGGACGATGCATGCAGAGTCGATGGCACGGTACGGTACGCCAATCACTACGTAGCGATTTATGGCGGTGAAGTCGGAGTAGGAGACATTGTGGCCCCAACTGGCGAATTTCCACCTCTCTCCATACAAAACCTGACCTTCCAATACCGGACGCGCGAGCAACCGGCGATCGAGGATGTGTCGTTCACGCTGCACGCAGGGGAGCTATTGCTCGTGGCCGGATCGAGCGGCTGCGGCAAGACGACGTTGATCCGCTGTATCAACGGCTTGGTGCCCCGCAGTTACAAGGGCACCTTGAGCGGGCGTATATGGCTAAACGGTCAGGATGCGTCCGCTTTGCCGTTGTCGCGTGTCTCCCAGATCGTCGGTACAGTGTTGCAAGACCCGGAGCGCCAAATTCTGGGGGCGCACGTCTTCACCGAGGTTGCTTTCGGCCTGGAGAATCTGGGATTGCCGCGTGACGAAATCCGGCAGCGGGTGGATGAGACACTCGCTTACCTGGGCATCGCCCACCTGCGCAACCGCGAGACATTCTATCTCTCCGGAGGAGAAAAACAGAAGGTAAGTCTGGCCGGCGTATTAGTGATGCGCCCCGACATCCTCTTGCTGGATGAGCCGTTAGCCAGTCTCGATCCGGCATCGGCGCAGGAGGCGCTGGCGCTCTTCCGCCGTCTGACCGACGAGGGCGTCAGCATCCTGCTGGTCGAGCACCGGGTCGAAGATGCGTTGAGCATCCATCCCGACCGCGTGCTCTTCATGCAGGATGGCAGAATCGTCCACACCGGCCCGCCGGACGAGGTGATGGGGATGATGGATTACCATCAGGTCAAACTGCCTGCACCCATCATTTTAGAACGCGCTGCGAAAGTGCCGCTGCCTTCCTTTGAGCCGGCGATCAAGGCCAACGGACGCGACCCGCTGGTCACGTTCGAGGATGTCTCGTTTGCCTATGAGGACAACCCCGAGGTCATTCACGACGTCAATATGACACTCCGGCAAGGAGACATCGTGGCGCTGCTTGGACCTAACGGTGCCGGGAAGACAACGCTGGTCAAACACGCCATTGGCCTGCTGAAGCCCACGCATGGCTGCGTGCTGGTCCAGGGAACCGACACGCGGAAAATGAGCGTCGCCCAGATCGCCCACACGTTGGGTTACGTCTTTCAAAGTCCCAGTCATATGCTCTACGCGCCGACCGTGCGCGAAGAACTGGCCTTTGGCCCAAAAAACCTGGGCTTCAGTCAAGAAGCGATCGAGGCCGGCGTCGATGAGGCGCTTGACGCGGTCCATGGGCGGGGCTTGGAGAACTACCCGCCACTTTCGCTTTCCTTCGGCCAGCAGAAACGGGTCAGCATCGCGGCAGTTTTGGCGATGCACTCCAAAATTCTGGTGATGGACGAGCCGACCGCCGGACAGGATTACTGGAATTACATCGCCTTTATGGACTCTATCTTGCAGACGCCGGGATTTTCGGCTATTCTTTTCATCACGCATGATCTCGATCTCGCCATCTGCTATGCTAACCGGGTCATTTTGATGCATGGAGGACGGGTTGTCGGTGACGGTCCACCCACGGAGGTTTTGTGCGATTTGGAATTGCTGGAACGTTGCCGGTTGGTGCCGACGTCGCTGCTCAAGGTGAACCTGGAGCACTTGCCGGAGACCGGCCGCTTCTTATCGGCTGAAGCGTTGGCGCATGCCATTCGGAACGTTTAAATTTTGTAACTATTCAGCCACCTTTGCCAGGTGGCGAATGGGACTTTGGGGAGGGCACAT
>DAOOGN010000163.1:0-2931 GCA_035415725.1 Anaerolineae bacterium
ACCTGGCATAGGGAATAAGTGGCTTCGTCAGGTTTACGAGCCTGAATAGATACCACTTGGGTAGGGGGAAAAAAGTGATGAATGAGAATAATGAGCGTCGTCCGCTGCGGGTCATCAACAGCGTCGCGCCGATTCGCATCTGCGATAACGGTGGCTGGACGGATACGTGGTTCGCCGGGCACGGAAAAATCTTCAACATCGGCGTGTACCCCTATGTAGAAGTACAGATCGAGGTCTTTCCCTACGAACGCGGAACAGAGCGCATCGTGCTCTACGCGGAAAACTACGGCGAACGCTTCGCCGTCCACCCCGCTGAGCCGGGCTATGAGCGCCATCCACTGCTCGAAGCGGCGATTGAGCGTATGGGCGTGCCGCAGGAGGACGCGATCCAGGCGACGATTTACTCCGCAGCGCCCAGCGGCGGTTCGACCGGTACGTCGGCGGCGGTGTCCGTGGCGCTGATCGGCGCGCTGGACCGGCTCACACCGGGGCAGATGACCCCGCACGAAGTGGCGAACACCGCGCATGCCGTCGAGGTGGAGATGCTCAAACAGCAGTCGGGCGTGCAGGATCAACTCTGCTCGGCTTACGGGGGGATTAACTTCATCGAGGTCTACCAATACCCATACGCGTCCGTGTCGCCAATCCAGGTCTCGAATGTCATCTGGTGGGAGCTGGAGCGGCGGCTGGCGCTGATTTTCCTGGGCAAATCGCACGTCTCGTCACAGGTGCACGAGAAGGTCATTGCGGAACTAGAGAATGAAGGTCCCGACTGCAAGCGCCTGCAAGACCTGCGGGTGACGGCGGAGAAATCGCGGGATGCGGTCTATGCCGGGGATTTCCCGGCGCTGGGGCAGGCGATGAGCGAGAACACAGAAGCGCAAAGACGCTTGCATCCCGATTTAATCAGCCGCGATGCGCAGCAGGTGATCGAGATTGCCCAAAGCTACGGCGCGCTCGGTTGGAAGGTCAACGGCGCCGGTGGGGAGGGCGGATCAATCACACTGCTCTGCCCGGCGCTTTCGTACACCAAGCGCGAGATGCTGCGCGCCATCGAGGCGGCGAATCCGCTGTACAAAAACATCCCCATTGACCTGAGTCGTTACGGACTGCGCATCTGGGAGCAAGAGCTGCATAATGGAAGGTGTTAAAGTTGAATCATCAGAGATTTTCAACCTTACTTGGAGTCCTGAGTGTCCTGTGTGGTTAGCAGGACTTGCTTCATGAGAGTCATTTCTGGCTTCCGCAGATTCATCCAATTGGGGTAAAATGAAGGTAACTATTCAGCCACCCTTGCCAGGTGGCAAACGGGACTTGGGGGATGGTGCATAATAGGTTGACACTTATCTCGTCATCCACAAGCACCAGGTATACCGAAATCCACGCCAAACCTGGTATAGGGGATAAGTTACTTCGTCAGGTTTACTAGCCTGAATAGATACAAATGAAGAAAATCGGGAGGGGTCAAAATGCTCGTTGGCCTCCGCAATGCGTGGTATGGAAGATGAGGGCACATCGTATATCGATGTCCTCAAATGAAGGTATCGTATGCACATCCGAAGTCTCAGTTTACGGCAATTCCGTATGTACAACCGGCTGGAACTCGATCTCCCGGCCTCGCCCATCTTGCTGTTGGGCGCCAACGCGCAAGGGAAAACGAGCCTGCTGGAAGCCATCGCCTATCTCGCCGTGGGACGCTCGCCGTTGACCAACACGGACCAACATCTGATCCACTGGCGCGCTGTCGAGTCCGCTATGCCCTTCGCCCATCTCAAAACGGAGGTCGTCCACCGCAACCGCGCCGACCTGATCGAGATCGCGTTGGAACAAAAGAGGCTTGCCAACGGCAACGCGCGGCTGGAGAAGCAGATCAAACTTAACCAGCACATCATTCGTCAGATGGATTTGGCCGGGCATTTGAACGTCGTCGTCTTTTTGCCGGAAGACGTGGAATTGGTGAGCGGCGCGCCCGCCGGACGGCGGCGCTTCCTCGACGATCTGCTCTCGCAAGTTTATCCGGCGTATGTAGAAGCGTTGGGGGAATACCAGACGGCGCTCTCACGGCGTAACGCGCTCCTGCGTCACCTGCGCGACTTCGGCGGGGATGAAACCCAGCTTGGACCGTTGGAGGAGACGCTGGTACAAACCGGTGTGACACTCTCGCTCTATCGTCGCCGGGTGGTGAAGGCGCTCACCTTCTACGCCGACCGCCTGCATCACGACCTGACCGGCGGCACCGCGTGGCTAAAAGTGCAGTATGAACCCAACTTTGACCCGCTGCGCCCGCCGGCGGTGGATTATCAGATCGGGTTACTGCCGGAGACCGCCGGCGAATCGCCCGTGGACCTGGAGGCGCTGCATGAAGCGTATCGCACCACGCTTCAGAGTCAGCGCCGCACCGAGATTGAACGCGGGATGACCCTCACCGGCCCCCACCGCGACGAACTGCGCTTTATCTCCGATGGCGTGGATATGGGGACGTTCGGCTCGCGCGGACAGCAACGTACCGTCGTCCTGGCGCTGCGGCTGGCCGAACTACGCTGGCTGGAACAGGAAACACGGGAGTCCCCCATTCTCCTGCTGGACGAGGTGCTCGCCGAGCTGGATCGCGCCCGGCGCACCTACTTGCTGAATTCACTCGGCGATGTCGAGCAGACCATTCTCTGTACCACCGATGCGGAGATGTTCCCGGAAAGTTTCCGCCAAAAAACGCTCATGCTCGAAGTGAGTGCGGGCATCATCAACCGTGTGGAGCGTCACGCCTAAAGGCGTAGGGCGCATGGCCCATGCGTGCTATAAAACCGACGTAACTATTCAGCCACCTTTGCCAGGTGGCGAATGGGACTTTGGGGAGGGTGCATAATAGGTTACCCCTCCGGCAGGTGCTGACCCTCTCATCCCCCAACCCCCTTCTCCCCCGCAAGCGGGGAA
>DAOOGN010000164.1:0-2909 GCA_035415725.1 Anaerolineae bacterium
TGCACCCTCCCCCAAGTCCCGTTCGCCACCTGGCAAGGGTGGCTGAATAGTTACTTTTCTATAAGCCCTGCCCCCCAGGAAGGGGGATTTTGGGTGGGGGTGGGGCTGAATAGTTACTCTTGCCTTGCTCTCCTGGCTCTTTCGTGTATCATGGGCCGCAGCAGACCAAAAGTATCTGCAACAGCCTACACACAAAAGTCGAGGAGGTTTCCTATGCCAGGGATTGAAGGGATTATCGCGCGCGAAATTCTGGATTCGCGGGGCAATCCGACCATTGAGGTCGATGTTTACGTTGAGAACGGCGCATTCGGGCGCGCCGCTGTGCCCTCCGGGGCGTCCACGGGCGTTCATGAAGCGCTGGAACTGCGCGACGATGACAAACGCCGCTATTTGGGTAAGGGCGTGTTAAACGCCGTCGAGAACGTCAACGATGTGATCGCCGATGAGCTGCTCGGTTGGGAAGTGACCGACCAAAAGGGCATCGACGAGATGATGTTGGAGTTGGATGGGACGCCGAACAAGTCCAGGCTGGGCGCGAATGCGATTCTGGGTGTTTCCCTGGCCGTGGCCAAGGCCGCTGCCGACTACCTGGCGCTGCCACTCTTCCGCTACATCGGCGGAACCTACGCGCACGTGCTGCCCGTCCCGATGATGAACATCCTCAACGGTGGCAAGCATGCCGTCGATGGCCCCGATCTGCAGGAATTCATGGCTATGCCCGTGGGCGCGCCCACCTTCGCCGAGGCGTTGCGCTGGGGGGCGGAGACCTATCACGCACTCAAGTCCGTGCTCAAGAACAAGGGGTACGGCGTGGGCATTGGCGATGAGGGCGGTTTCGCGCCGAGCCTCAAGACCAATGAGGAAGCCATCGAGGTCATTCTTGAGGCGATTCAGAAGGCCGGATACAAGCCAGGCGAGGACATCTGGATTGCGATGGATCCTGCTTCGTCTGAAATCTACGAGGATGGCAAGTACAATCTCAAGAAGGAAGGCCGTGTCCTCAGCAGTGAAGAAATGGTCGATTTTTACGCCAACTGGGTGGCAAAATATCCCATTATCAGCATCGAGGATGGTCTGGCGGAAGATGACTGGTCCGGTTGGAAATTGCTGGTCGAACGTCTGGGACACAAGATCCAACTCGTCGGCGATGACCTGCTGGTGACCAACACCGAGCGCATCGCCCGCGCTATCAAAGAAAAGGCTGCCAATTCCGTGCTGATCAAGCTCAATCAGATCGGTTCGCTCACCGAGACCATCGCCGCCATCGAAATGGCCCACAGGCACGGCTGGACCGCCGTCACTTCCCACCGCTCCGGCGAAACCGAAGATGCTGCCATCGCCGACCTGGCCGTAGCGCTCAACACCGGGCAGATCAAGACCGGCGCGCCCTGTCGCTCCGACCGCGTTGCCAAGTACAACCAGCTCCTCCGTATCGAAGAGATGTTGGGCGATCAAGCCGTCTACGCCGGAATGGATGCGTTCACGAACCTGTAAAGCGTCGTGGCAAGATTCACTGTCGGCCCCAGGCATAACGCCTGGGGCTTTTTGCTTCAGTAGGGCGAATTGCCAATTCGGCCACGGGTGGGCGCGGTCAGCGATCGGTCCGAGCGGGTGCATGCCCCATTCGCCCTACAACCGCACCGCTTGCCTCCTCCTATAGACACGGTATAGTTGAAAACGAGGTGCGGAATGAGAATACTGGCAAGCCGATGCCGCGTCATTCGGCTGAGTGGGTTATGGATGTGGCTCCTGCTGTTGAGCATGTGCGCCCCGGCCACAACCGGGGGCGAGATGACGCCGTCACTCATCACACCGCCGCCGGGAACACCGCCGCTTGTCGTCGCCTACGCCTCACCGGTTGCCGTCGTTGCCGCGACGTCGGTCATCTCCGCAAGTGCTCCCTCCACCGCCACGCCTCTGCCGGCAGCACCGCCGGTCATCCGGCATACCGTCGAAGCGGGAGATTCACTGTGGGGATTGGCGGTGCAATACGGCGTGCCGATGGCGGCCATCCAGTTGCAAAACGATCTCGGCGCTTCGACAGTAGTCAAAGCCGGCGATGTCCTCGAAATCCCACCGCCCGCGGCGGGGGAAGGCGCCTCGACCTACTGGGTGGTTTACGAAGTCGCCGGCGGAGATACGTTAAGCGACATTGCAACGCGGTACGGGCTGACTACGGCGGAACTCGCCACAGTCAACGAGCTGGCTTCGGCGGACTTTCTCGCCGTGGGACAATCGCTCATCCTGCCGCTGCGTGCGCCCGCTGAAGTGCTCGTGCAGGCACCTACGCCGACGGACACGCCCATCGTTCTGCAACCGCCCACGCCGACAGGAACCGCGCTCGATTCCACCGCCACGCCAGAAGTGGGCGTCCCCACGGTTGTCGTAGCCGCCACCGCTGCCCCCTTGCCCGCCGACCTCGCCGCCTGGCCGCGCGAAGTGTGGCGCCTGATGAACGAGACACGCGCTGCCTCCGGTCTGCCCTCCTACGCCTACAACGAGACGTTGGCCCTGGCCGCGCAGTTGCACGCGGAGGATTGTCAGCAGCGCGGATCGTGCAGTCACACCGGCTCCGACGGCTCGGACATCAAAACGCGCATCCTGCGCGCGGGGTACACGCCTGCCGGTTACGCCGAGTGTTGGGCCGTGCGCTCCTCGCCCCAGGGCGTCATTGACATCTGGATGGACGAAGTTCCGCCGAACGATCCTCACCGCCGCACCGTCCTCCATACCTGGTTTACGGAAGTGGGCATCGGCGTCGCTCCGAGTCCGTGGAAGGGCTATTACTACGTCATCGCGGATTTCGGCAAACCGAAGTAGCAAGGAGCCGGATCGTTCGTGGTCTTCCACAAAGGTAACTATTCAGCCACCTTTGCCAGGTGGCGAACGGGACTTTGGGGAGGGCACAT
>DAOOGN010000165.1:0-2804 GCA_035415725.1 Anaerolineae bacterium
ACCTGGCATAGGGAATAAGTGGCTTCGTCAGGTTTACGAGCCTGAATAGATACGACGGAGGTATTCATTCGATGGGAAATAGACGAGTTTTTCGCATACTGGCCTGGCTAACGTTATCGGTGCTGGTCACATGCATGGGCCGGCCGGTAGCGGCGCAGAGCTACAGCTTTGCTGTGCCGGATCTAAAGATGCAGGTGTATGTCCAGCCGGACGCCTCGGCGAAGATCGTGTACGACATCACCTTTGACAACGATGGCAGCCCGATCGATGTCGTGGACATCGGTATGCCGCACAGCCACTACGACATCGGCACGATGCACGCTTCCATCAACGGCGTTGACCTGAGCGACATCCGCCCATCCGAATATGTGAATCCCGGCGTCGAAATTCACCTTGGAAACCAGGAAATTCTGGCCGGCTCGCAGGGCACCCTGCACTTCGAGTTCTCGATGCCCGACCTGGTGTTCCAGGACACGACCCAAAAGGACCTGGCCTCGCTGCAAATCACGCCCACCTGGTTCGACAGCGACTTCGTGCAGGGGACGTCGAACATTCAAATTGCGATTTACATGCCGGAAGGCATCCAGCCGGACGAGATGCTGTACCAGGATGTGGCCTTTACCAACCGGGTGCTTTACCAGGGACGCGCCGTTGCCGTGTGGCAATGGCCGCAGGGGAGCGCCACGCAGGCTTATCGCGTCGGCGTCTCCTTCCCCAAACGTGTTATGACGCGCGTGGTCGAGATGACGCAGGTGCAATTGATCAACAAATGGTTGGAGGACAATCTCGCAACGCGTTTCATCCTGGGCGTGGGCGTCATCATCTTGTTTGCCATTCTCTTCTTTCGCTTTTCAGGCGGCACCGGCTGTTCGGTTTTTGTGATTCTTACCGCTGGGATTGTGTTGCTGCTTGCCGTTGTCCCCTTCTCCGTGCTTGTTGCACCGTTGATCCTCGTCCCGCTCATCATTTACAACGAAAGTGCGCTGAAAAAGAAGCGCAAGGCTTACCTTCCTGCCATCGCGCAGGTGGAAGGTGGCGGTATCAAGCGTGGGTTGACGGCCCCTGAAGCGGCAGTCTTGCTCGAGATGCCGCTGAACAAAATCCTCACCCTGGTCATCTTCGGTTTGTTGGAAAAAGGCATTGTGAAAGTGATCAAAAATGAGCCGCTGACGGTCGCCGTCGCCGACGATTTCCAGGTGCTCAACCGCGACGATTTGTCCAATGACCAGGAGCGCCGCGCCTATTGCCGCCAGGTAGCACAGGCGAAAGGCGTTATCATCCACAACTACGAAGATAGTTACCTGACCTTGTTGGAAGAGCATCGCGGAAAACCTGTCCGTGACATCGATTTCAGTAAACCCACCGAGGCGCTGATCAAATCCACTGCCGCGAAGATGAAAAACTTCGACCTTTCGGACACCCAGGACTACTATCGCCGCGTGATTGAGCGGGCCATGGAGCAGGCCTCGTCCCTGGGTGAGATCGAAGCCCGTGAGAAGTACCTGGATAAGTACCTGCCGTGGGTGATGATGAACGATAATTATCCCACCGTCCTGACCCATCATAACTACAATTATTGGCCGATGTGGGTACGCAGTTCATCCTCCGGCGGCGGCGCTGCGGCTTCTGCCAGGCCGAGCGGCCCGGCCACCGGGGGACGCACACGGGCCGGCGACGTCGCCGGCTCCTTTGCCGGCTGGGCCGAATCGACGATGGGCAGCATGGCGGCGGCGCTTATGCCCGGCTCGCTGAACGTCCCCGGCGTCAAGGGTGGTTTCGTCAATCTGAGCGGCGTGGACAAAGTCACCGGCGACATCTTCACGGCACTGGCAAAATCCAGCGGCAGCGGTCACGGCGGGGGGAGTGGATGCGCATGCGCCGGTTGTGCATGTGCGTGCGCCTGTGCCGGCGGGGGAAGGTGAGGGGAATTTCGAGATTGGAGATCGAAGATTGAAGTATGATTTGCCGGCGCCGGAGATGCTGGTACAGCAGGCGGAGTGGCTGGCCCCGGCGCGCGCCCGATTGTTGCGGCAGGCGAACATCGCCCACCGGAAACGTGTGCTGGACTTGGGTGCAGGATACGGCGCGGTAACCGGCGAACTGGCGCGGCGCGCCGGGGGAATAGTTGTGGCGGCGGATCGTGCTGTAGCGGCGTTGCGGGCGAATCCGGCGCCATTCGGCGGTGTGTATCGCGTCGGCGGGGATGCCATACGGCTGCCTTTTGCCGAGGCGACGTTCGATCTAGTCTTCACGCAGTTGACGCTGTTGTGGGTACATCCCGTGGAGCCGGCGGTGCATGAAATCGCGCGCGTGTTGGCTCCCGCCGGCGTGCTCGTCGCTGTGGAACCCGATTACGGCGGGATGATCGAATATCCACCGGACATTGCGGTGCGCGAGCTGTGGATGAACGGGTTTAGGCGCGCCGGCGCGGATCCCCTCATCGGGCGCAAACTGCCGGGGCTGCTTACGGCGTGCGGATTTCGCGTGAACGTCGGCCTATTGGACACTCTCTACGCCCCCTCCGTCGCGCGCTTCGACTTTTTGCGTGACTTGCCGTTAACGGCTGAGGAGATGGCAACATTGGAGCGCGTCGAACAGGAGGCCAGGGCGCGCCGAAGTTCATGGGCGCAAGTCGCGCATCTGCCGTTTTTCCTCGTGCTGGCGGTGAAAAGTTGACATTCTTCCCGCCTATGCGATATAATTATTAGGTATCTATTCAGGCCAGTAAACCTGACGAAGCCACTTATTCCCTATGCCAGGTTGGGCGTGGATTTCGGTATGCCTGGTGCTTGTGGATGACGAGA